>CADCJM010000064.1 GCA_902801755.1 Oscillospiraceae bacterium | reverse complement strand
TTTCACCGTGTTTTCAGACACAACCCGTAAGTATCCTGTCGATTTTCCTGTAGACATTGTCGGTCCGTGACCGGCTTTTCAGCCTTCAGTCCGTTTGCCTCTCTCGCTTCTGTCCCGTTTTCCATTCGAGCTTCCGTCCCATTTTCAAGTTGAACTTCTGTCACGTCTGCAGTTCGCGCTTTCCGTAATACAAGATTGTTGGCAACTCCAAGGCTGGTTTTTGCCCTCAGTTAATAGAACTTTCCTGACATTGCGACAAAGGCGGAGCCCGGCCATAGATCGTTAATGACCTTGCGACAAAGGCAGAGCCGTTTCCGGCAAGATTGCCGACAAGAAAACCGGCAAATCGGCAAGGAACCTGCAAATTGTCGTCAACTTCCTTTTAGAACCGGCAAGGCAGTCTGCAAAAGCAGACAAAAATCCGGCACCGTATTATGGATTTAAGAATGTATATTTTTGCTTTCTCCGGCGTTTGAATATCCTCTTTATTACTTGTATAATAAACCGCGAAAAATCCATCCTACGAAGAATGAGGTAGATATTATGATTTCAACACTTGAGAACGGCGCCTGGTTATTAAACGGCGCAGAACTTATCGAAGATAAGGCAGGTGCGGCTGAAGCGGTTGCCGCTAAGACAGGCAAGGCTGCTGACAAGGTTCAGGCTAAGCAGGGTACGATTGCTTACGGAATCCTGAAAGATCACAACACATCAGGCAATATGGAGCAGCTTAAGATCAAGTTCGATAAGCTGACTTCACACGACATCACATATGTAGGCATCATCCAGACAGCAAGAGCTTCGGGCCTTGAGAAGTTCCCGATCCCTTACGTTCTTACTAACTGCCACAACTCCCTTTGCGCTGTTGGCGGCACGATCAACGAGGATGACCACATGTTCGGTCTTACTGCTGCCAAGAAGTACGGCGGTATCTATGTACCTCCTCATCAGGCAGTTATCCACCAGTATGCAAGAGAGATGCTCGCTACATGCGGCGGCATGATCCTCGGTTCTGACTCACACACACGTTATGGTGCACTTGGTACCATGGCAATGGGTGAGGGCGGTCCTGAGCTCGTAAAGCAGCTCCTCTCACAGACATATGACATCAAGATGCCTGACGTTATCGCTATCTACCTTACAGGCGAGCCGATGAAGGGCGTAGGTCCTCAGGACGTTGCTCTTGCAATTATCGGCAAGGTATTCAATTCAGGCTATGTAAAGAACAAGGTCATGGAGTTCGTAGGTCCCGGCGTTGCAAGCCTTTCTGCTGATTTCAGGATCGGCATCGACGTTATGACTACTGAGACAACATGCCTTTCTTCCATCTGGCAGACAGACGAGAAGACAAAGGAGTTTTTCGATATCCACGGAAGATCAGGCGATTATAAGCAGCTCGCTCCTGATGCAGTTACTTACTATGACGGCGCTGTTATCGTTGACCTCTCTACGGTCAAGCCTATGATCGCTATGCCTTTCCACCCGTCCATCGCTTATGAGATCGATTATGTAAATGCAAATCTCGAGCAGATGATCCACGAGACGGAGGAGAGAGCTAAGGTATCTTTCGGCGACAAGATCGAGTATTCATTGAAGAACAAGATCGTTGACGGCAAGCTCCTTGTCGACCAGGGAATCATTGCAGGATGCGCAGGCGGCGGATTCGAGAATATCTGCGCTGCAGCTGACATCATGAAGGGCACATACATAGGCAGCGACAAGTTCACGATGTCCATCTATCCTGCATCAACACCTATCTACATGGAGCTCGTTAAGAACGGCGTTGCTGCTACACTCCTTGAGACAGGCGCTATCCTTAAGACAGCATTCTGCGGACCTTGCTTCGGTGCGGGCGATACACCTGCAAACAATGCATTCTCCATCCGTCACTCCACAAGAAACTTCCCGAACAGAGAAGGTTCCAAGGTTCAGAACGGCCAGATCTCTTCCGTTGCACTCATGGACGCAAGATCCATCGCTGCAACAGCTGCAAACAAGGGCGTTCTTACACCGGCTACAGCATTCACAGGCGAGCTTAACAACTACGCTTACACATTCGACGATAAGATCTATAAGAACAGAGTTTTCGATTCCAAGGGCGTTGCTGATCCTAACACTGAGATCCAGTTCGGACCTAACATCAAGGACTGGCCGAAGATGGAAGCACTCCCTGAGAACCTCGTTCTCCAGGTCGTATCCGAGATCCACGATCCTGTTACAACGACAGACGAGCTCATTCCTTCAGGTGAGACATCTTCTTACAGATCCAACCCGCTCGGCCTTGCTGAGTTCACACTCTCACGTAAGGATCCTGAGTACGTAGGCAGAGCTAAGAACATCCAGAAGGCTGAGACAGCACTCGTTGCAGGCGAGAAGCCCTGCGAAGCTGTTGAAGGTCTCCACGATGTAATGCAGGTTGTAAAGAGCCTCATTTCTTTCGAGCACCGCGATACAAAGTCTATCGGCTTCGGTTCCGTAATCTTCGCAGTTAAGCCGGGTGACGGTTCTGCAAGAGAGCAGGCAGCTTCCTGCCAGAAGGTACTTGGCGGATGGGCTAACATAGCTAATGAGTATGCCACAAAGAGATACAGATCGAACCTCATCAACTGGGGTATGCTGCCTTTCATCATCGAGAAGGGCGACCTGCCGTTCTCAAACCTCGATTACATCCTTTTCCCGGGCATCAGAACTGCAGTTGAGACAAAGGCTGATACGATCAAGGCTATCGCTATCAAGGGCAACGAGACAAAGGAATTCACTTTAACTCTGGGTGACCTTACAGACCGTGAGCGCCAGATAATCCTCGACGGCTGCCTCATCAACTTCAACCGCCAGAAATAATAAAGGAACAATAATGGTGTAGGCTGCTTTTATAAGAAGCAGCCTATTACTTTTTGTGCGAAAATATGACCATGCCGGTAAAGAAAAAAAGACAACCAAAGCAGATTACTTTCGAGTATGTTTTCAAGCAGTGGATAGTGCCTCTGTTCATGATTACAGTGGGCGCCGTTGTTGCTGCATTTGCGCTCGAGGAATTCCTGGTCCCGTTCACGATCTTAGACGGCGGCGTTGTCGGTATCTCAATGATCATAAGCCAGCTGTCGGGGATCCCGTTGGGCGTGCTTACGATCGTTCTGAACATCCCGTTCATGATAGTCGGCTTTAAGCGTCTCGGCATCAGATTCCTAATTAAAGCAATCTATGCAATGGCTGTATTCTCAAGCTTCCTCGGTGTTTTCGAGGACATGAAGGAAGTTACGAATCAGGAGATCTTAGTAGTCGTATTCGGCGGCGTTTTGCTCGGTGTCGGAGTTGGTCTCATCTTAAGATACGGCGGGTGCCTTGACGGCACGGAGATCGTTGCGATGCTCCTGTCACACCACATGGAGTTCTCGGTAGGACAGATAGTCCTGTTCTTCAACATAATCATCTACACATTTGCAGGATTTAAATTCGGACCGGACAGAGCGCTCTATTCGCTCCTTACATACTTCATTACTTCGAAGATAATCGATATCGTTGAGAACGGAATGGAGCAGGGCAAGTCCGTAATGATCATTACCGATCACGGCCAGGAGATCGCAGATGCGATCTATACTCAGCTCGGAAGAACATGCACACAGATGGAAGGACGCGGAATGGTATCAAGCGGCAAGAAGACCGTGCTTTACTGCGTTATCACGAGAGTCGAGGTGCCGGCGATCAAGAAGATCATCAACGATGCGGATGTGTCGGCGTTCATGACGATATCTGATGTATCAGAGATCGTGGGAAATCACATTAAGAAAAAGAAAGCACCGGTTCATAAACAGGAAGCCATTAAAAAAGGACGTCCCCAATGAGACGTCCTTTTTGTTTAGATCTTTTAGTTATTACTTCTTGCCGATAGCACCGTTGATTGCGTCAACGTCAGGAAGGTCTACTCCTACTTTCTTCTCAACCTTATCGATAGCGTCGTTAGCGATCTTCTTTGCATTATCGTCTTTTGCGATTGCGCTGACTGCGTCCTGAGCAGCACCTACAGCCTTGTTGATATCTAAGTCCATAAAAGGCACCTCCATATTTTTTGATATAATCATTTTATCACTATTGATTCATATTGGAACACTGATCAATAATGTGCCCCGAATTTCATTAAGTTCATGTATGGTCATAAAGAGGTCACAACTTTTTTCTATACTCGCGATGAACGAAAACTGATGTCGTGGAAAGGAACAGAAAAGATGAAAAAGAACTATTTGAGATTCGGGTTAGTGTACTGCGTTCTGGCACTGATTATATTCTCGGTATTGATGTCGTTTTATACAAAGAAAAAGATCGATGTTGTAAATGAAGGTATGCGTAACATTGCTCTTTTCCCTGAAATATCAATGGGCAATTCCGAAAACGGAACTCCGGAATCACTGGCACATAATGCTGTCAACTCATGGAAATTTCTGTCATTCGTCGGTGATGACGTAGGCTTTTACTCTTCTATAGTTGATACCGAAAATAATGGCAGGGTAATGTTTGAGTCACAGGATTTTCTGGCATTCCGTTATTATGGTGAGGTTGAAACTGAGGTTATTGAGGATTCCTCTGACAGATATGAAGCGAAGGATACTCAGCTGGTTCCCGGTTCTACCAGATTTATGTTTTTTGAAGAGCCGCTGACACTGTCAAAGGACGAGGTTTCAAACTTCCGCTTCCCGCGCGGAAAAGATATTACGGTAGCAGGTGCGAGATGCGATGATACATTCGTTTACGGAGGCACGTTTACTTTTTCTTTTGATGACAAGGTCAAGACATTAAATATTGCTGAGCCTGAAGTTGTCAATGAAGAGAAGGGCGTTCCTTATGAGGAGTGGATCGTAAGGCTCGATGAGATCGAGTATTATTCCTTGGGCGGGAATTCCGGAATAAACAAAAAGGCTCATAGACTTAGCGATGCATATGTTGCTAAGCACTTAGACGGCCAAGTTCCTGCCGGCCGTAATGTCAAGGAAGGGATTTTCACTACGACTGCTTCGGTAATCTTTGTTCACGATAAAGGACATTACCTTCTTACTTATTATTTCGTAACAAATCCGCTCCTGATTGTCATCAGAGATAATTTGTGGGTTTATATCTTGTCCGTTCTGGCTCTGGTTTTCGTAGAAGCTGTAATCATTTATGCAGTAAGAAAGCTCTACCTTAATCAGAAGAGATTCGAATTAAGGAGCGAAAAGCTTACGAAGGGCATCGCTTACGATCTGCAGGGACCTCTGTCTGTTACCAGGGAATATCTGGATAAATGGGAAAACGTAGACGAGGAAAAGCGCCCTGAGTATTCGGAAAAGATAATATCTGAAGTTGACCATATGTCATCTATGGTTACAAGGCTTCTCGAACTGTCTAAGATACAGGACGGCAGCGTTAAGCTGAACCGTGAGGATGTTGATCTCCTTCTTCTTGCCCAAAACATAAAGAAGAGAAACAAGGAATCGATATTGAAAAAAGATATCGATATGGTGATCGAGACAGATGAAAGAGCTGAAAACTATACTGTGTTTGCAGATCTCGAGATGATGTACATAGTTATAAACAACTTCATGACAAACGCAATAAAGTACTGCGAGCACACGATCAGGATCAGGCTGAAAAAATACAGAAATTCAATAGAATTCAGCATCACGAATGACGGTGCAGGAATCGAAAAAACCGATCTGGAAAAAGTATGGGACGTTCTTTATAACTCCAAGAAGAACAAGTCAGAACAGGATGAAAACAGCGGTGTAGGCCTTTCTGTCGTAAAGAGCATTCTTGATGCCCATAACGCAAAGTGCGGATGCTATAGCGGCTTTAAAGGAACGAATTTCTGGTTTTCGATGGATGCATATGAGGAAGAAAAATGAAGAGACAATATTTAAGATTCGGCACAATCTTCTGCGGTTTGGTTTTGCTGGCATTTTCGATAGCATTTGTTATTTTTACCAAGAACAAAATAGATGACTTTAACTTGCATTTCAATCTGCCTTTTGTAACAGCAAACATTGATTATCATGCTGATAACGCTGACGGACAGCTGGAAGAGCAGGTAATCAGATCGTGGAATTACTATCTCACATATGAATATGCGGACCGCACTGGCTTTTATTCTTCGATAACAGATGTTAACAGCGGTGAGGTTATCCTTGATTCTTTTGAACAGGGAATACACAAAGGCGATGCGGAAATTGAAAAGCTAAATAGAATGGCTTACGAGGCAGGCATAGAAGGAGAAAAGGTTTATAAAAAATATTCCGGCGTAAATGTTAAAAAAGGAATATTTACATCGACATCAGTGCTGATCAGTCAGGCTAAAGAAGGCGATATCCATGTTTCGTACTGCATAGCAGGAAAACCTTTGGCAAGCGTTATTAAGACCAATGCCCTGACTTATATATTTATGCTTTTGGGATTTATCATTCTTGAGGCTTTGATAGTTGTCTCTTTCGTCATGCTCTATAAAAACCAGATGAACTATGAGATCAGGAACCAGAAGCTTACAAGAGGCATTGCGCATGAATTAAAGACCCCTCTTGCCGTTACAAAGGCAACGGTTGAGAACTGGGATTATTTCGATGACGACCGCCGTAAGGATTATTCGAAAAGGATCGTAAACGAAGTCGATCACATGTCTGACATGGTGGGAAAGCTCCTCGATGTTTCGAAGATAAAAGAAGGCGGCAATAAGATCAATAAAGAGGCAGTTGACCTGAAGAAACTGACTGAGGATATTATTGCCAGGAACGGTGAACTGATCCGCGAGAGGAATATTACCGTTGCCTTTAACCATGATGACAGGCCTTATACGGTATTTGCAGATCTCGAAATGATGAACATGGTGATCGGCAACTTCATGTCGAATGCCATCAAATACTGCAATCACATCATTAAGATCCAGCTTAACAGGAACGGCCGTAAAATAGAATTCAGCATCACTAATGATGGTGCTAAGATAGAGAAAAAGGATCTGGACAAGATCTGGGATATCTTCTACACGACAGACAAGGCCAGAACTGACAGGATGAGCAGCAGCGGAGTAGGTCTCTCGGTCGTAAAGAGTATCTTAGATGTCCACAAGGCTGATTACAGCTGCGTAAGCGACGATAAGGGAACTGAGTTTAAGTTCTCGATGCCTGCTTATGAAACGGCCTGAAAGGCTTAAAAGGGAAGTAAAGAATGTATCGGATTTTGCTTGCAGAAGATGAAGTGATATTAAGAGAAGTCGTTGAAGTCTTCTTCCAAAAAAACGGCTTTGAGATCGATGCGGTAGATAACGGAGCTGACGCCTGTACCTTAGCGGACAGGCAGAAGTATGATCTTGTCATTCTGGATATCATGATGCCGGGCAAGGACGGAAAGGAAGTCTGCCGTTACATCAGATCCAAGTATGACGTGCCGATCATTTTTCTGACTGCGCTGGGTGAGGAGTGCGATATCATCTCAGGCTATGAGATCGGGGCAGACGAATATGTCATCAAGCCTTTCTCTACAAAAGTCCTGCTCATGAAGGCAAATGCCCTTATCAGCAGATACCACGGGCTTCTGGCCAAGAACGGCTGTCTTGTCATAGATGAGATCACGATAGACCCTGCAAGGCATATCGTAAGCGTCGACGGTAAGACAATAAATCTGGCGCCTAAAGAATACGATCTGCTGCTCATGTTCATTGATCACAAAGACCTGGTCCTTACACGTGACCAGATCCTTGATAATGCGTGGAACTCTGATTTTGAAGGCTATGACAGGACTGTGGACTCACACATAAAGAAGCTCAGAAAAGCCCTCGGGAAAGCCGGCTATCATATTGAGACCGTTATCAAGACGGGCTATGTCTGGAAGAGCGGAAACCGGTAATTATTTGCCTGATGCCTTTGCCTGATATTTCTTAAGGTCTTCAGTCATCTTGTTTGCTGTCTTAAGGTCTATTAGCCATCCGAAAACATTTACCAGCACATAGATGATCATTACGCTTATGGCAACAGCTATTATCTGCGGGATCATCTCATATTCGATGTTTTTAAACCTGCCGAACATGAAAGCGATTATGAGGATGACGATAAGAAGCATCTGAATGATCTCTCTTATTATCGTCTGCTTCATTGTGAGTTCCTTTTTCGAGAACATGACTAGGCCGGGGAGACTTCCTATAATGCCGTAGATCAGGGGATATGCAAAAGCCTGGTAACCGAACTGAAGGTCGGGTTCAAGCAGGCATCCCAGGATCAGCATTGCGAGATTTATAAGCGTAACTGAGATAAAAAAGCTTGCGAGCTGTGCTCTTAAATGTTCTCTCATACTGCGCCTCCCTTAAGCTTCTCTCTGATGTCAGGAACGTATTTGCGGGATATTATTACCTGCTCGCCGTTAGTGAGGACACAGGAGAACCGGCCGTTTAATGACGGCTTGATCGAAGTTATCTTCATGAGATTTACGACGACTGATTTCGAGATGCGCGCGAAGTTCCTTGAAGCGAGCGCCTCGTCGAATTCGTAAAGGCGTCTGCCTGATTCGTAGCAATCATTCTCGAGATAGATAAAGGTCTTCTCGTCGACTGCTTCAATATAGAGGATATCCGGCAGTGCGATACTGTACTGCCGGTCCTCTTTTGTTCCTTTTAAGATGCCTTCGCGGGATCTGATGAAGCGGACGATCTCATCGATCCGCTCATCTTTCTTGTGACACCCGATCTCTATATATTCCTTCTCGGATTCACCGATCTTTTTTACCGTAATATCCATTGATACCTCAATAATGCTCGCTTACGCTGAAGTTGCCGTCTCCTTTAAGATAACAATCGAAAAATCTGAGCACAAGACCATTTAACGTATCGATCATAACGGTGTTGTCGACATCGCCCGTGCCGAGATTTTTTGCAAGCACAGGTGAGAACAGGGGAAGGTCTGTAAAGTCCATGTGGCCGCTGTTAGCAAAGTATGTGCTGTAAGCCGTATCTGCATTCTTTATGACGATATTATTGGAATAAGCATAACCGGTCTTTTCCGCTTCAACAGCCTGTTCGTGGTG
>CADCJM010000063.1 GCA_902801755.1 Oscillospiraceae bacterium | reverse complement strand
AGACCTTCATACTTCCCGTTCACAGAGCCTTCCGTCGAAGTCGACGTATCCTGCTTCCAGTGCGGCGGCAAGGGCTGCAAGCTCTGCAAGGGAACAGGCTGGATCGAAGTCCTCGGCGCAGGCGTAGTCAACAAGAAGGTTCTTGAAGGCTGCGGAATCGACAGCGACAAATACAGCGGTCTGGCTTTCGGTATCGGTATCGATCGTATTGCCATGCTCAAGTACGGCATCAACAACATCAAGCTCTTATTCGAGTCTGATCTCCGCGTACTTGAACAGATCGATGACTAAGGTTAAAGGAGGCAAATGCTATGTTAGTACCATTAAGCTGGCTTAAAGATTATGTAGATATTGACGTTACTCCGGACGTGCTTGAAGAAAAGCTCTTCAGCTGCGGATTCGAAGTAGAGGAAAAATATGAAGTAGGCAAGGACATCTCCAATGTTGTAGTAGGCGAAGTAAAGACATGCGAGCCTATCGAAGGCACACACCTTCACCTCTGCAAGGTTGATGCAGGTGAGCACGGCCTGCTTCAGATCTGCTGCGGCGCAGACAACGTTGCTGCAGGCGGCAAGTATCCGTTAGCTCTTATCGGCGCTCAGGTTTACGCTACAGCAAAAGACCATGTCACAGTTGAAGGCGTCATGACGATCGGCCAGGGCAAGCTCAGAGGCTACGATTCATACGGCATGCTCTGCTCCGGCGTTGAGATCGGCGTTACTGAGGATATGTTCCCCGGCGCAGGATATAACGGACTTCTCGTCCTTCCTGATGACGCTGTTCCGGGCGCAGACGTAAAGCCTATCCTTGGCCTTGACGATTATATTTTCGACGTTTCCATCACGGCAAACAGACCTGACTGCCAGTCGATCTTCGGTATCGCACGTGAGGTTGCCGCAGTACTCGGTAAGGAAATCAAGGAACCCGCCCTGGATTACACAGAGAGCGATGTTGCAATCGATTTCAATATCCGCGTATCAGCTCCGGATCTTTGCCCCCGTTACATCGGTCACTATGTATCCGATGTTACGATCGGTGAGTCACCTCTCTGGATGAAGCGCCGTCTGGCTCTTGTCGGATGCTCTGCGATCTCCAATGTCGTAGACATCACAAACTACGTTCTTTACGAGCTCGGTCAGCCGATGCACGCTTTCGATTTCTCTTACCTTGAAGGCGGAGAGATCCATGTACGCCGCGCTGAGAACGGCGAGAAGATCGTTACTCTGGATGAGAAGGAATTCTCTCTTACATCGGATAACCTCGTCATCTGCGACGGCGTTAAGCCCGTTGCTCTTGCAGGCATCATGGGCGGACTTAATTCAGAGATCTTAGATACGACTAACGCAGTCATGTTCGAAGCTGCAAAGTTCGCTCACGATAATATCCGTAAGAGCTCCAAGGCTCTTGGCCAGGTATCTGATTCCTCAATGAGATTCTCCAAGGGTGTTGATGAGTACACAACAGTCATGGCAATGAAGCGTGCCCTGCACCTCATCGAAGAGCTCGGCTGCGGCAAGGTTAGCAAGACAGCATTCGACGTCAACACAGGCAACTCCGTTGAGCCCAGAAAGCTCACAGTAAGCGTTGCACGTGTTAACGGCGTTCTCGGCATCAAGGTGCCCGACGAGGATATCGTCCGCATTCTGACCGGCCTTAACTTCGCACCTGAACTTAACGGTGATGAGCTCACGATCTATATCCCCGGTTACCGTGTTGATATGGAATCCTATCAGGATGTAGCTGAAGAAGTCATCCGTATGTACGGCTACGATCACATCACGCCTACATTCATCCCGACAGCAAAGGTCACATCAGGCGGATACAACTTAAAGCAGCGTTCAGAGCTCAAGATCAAGAACGCACTCTGCGCAGCAGGCGCTTCCGAAGGTGTACATTATTCATTCTTCTCACCTTCAGACTTCGATCTTTTGAGACTCCCTGAAGATGCACCCGAGAGATTCGCGATCAAGCTCGTGAACCCTATCAACATCGACCTCTCACTGATGCGCACCACACTCGCGCCCCAGATGATCAAGGCGATGGCCAGGAACCAGAAGAACGCGATCCTCACAGGCCGCATCTACGAGATGGGCAACAAGTTCCTGCCCAAGTCCCTGCCTCTCACAGAATATCCTGACGAGCGCGAGACGATCTGCATCGGCGTCTTCGGCGACGATGAGGATTTCTACTCATTAAAGGGCCTCGTTGACGTCATCGCATCCGCACTTGATATCAAGTTCGACTACGAGAAATCTTCGAAAACATTCCTTCACCCCGGCAGAACTGCAAAGGTCCTCTGCGACGGCGAAGAAGTCGGCTACCTTGGCCAGGTCCTCTATGAGATCTGCGACGAGCTCGACATGAGAGTTCCCGCATACGTAGCAGAGATCGACCTCCGTACTTTAAGCAAGTACTACGGCAAGGAAAGAAAGTTCATTCCGCTTCCGAAGTTCCTCGAAGAAAAGCGCGACTTCTGCTTCGTTATGGACAAGAGCGTATCCTGCGCAACCGTCGAAAAGGAGATCGAGGCTTCCTGTGATTACATCACGAAGATCGAACTTTTCGACATCTACGAAGGCGCACAGCTCGGTGAAAACAAGAAGAGCCTTGCGTTCAGCGTAGTATTCACTCCTAAGGATGAGGAATTTAAACCCGAGGTCATCGACGGCTTCGTATCCACGATCCTTAAGAACCTTGAGGAGAAGTACGGAATCACTTTAAGAGCGTAATTCCCTGCTCGAAAACGAAATCATTCAGAGCCCCGGAGTGCAAAGCTTCGGGGCTTTTTTAGCACATGCAAGCGGTCACGCGCGTCAAGGGACGTTGCACTCTGCTTATCGCGCCCTTGACCCGCCCGTTTGCATGCGCTGTGTAGTGTTTAAGAGGCTTACAGCCTCCTGTCATCTATGAGATGCAGGGGCCGGATCATGTGTGCTCAAATCCCTAATTCCTTGTCGGTTTTTTGTAGGCATTTGTAGGACTTCTTGTCGGTTCTAAAAGTAACTTGACGACAATTTGCAGGTTCCTTGTCGATTTGTATGTTTTCTTGTCGACTATCTTGTAGGAAACGGATTTCAATTGTTGGTCCCACAAAATCGACAAAGGAAAATGAGAAACCAACAAGATAGCATACAAGGTTCCACTGAAAAGCCGACAAAACCCGACACAGTATTACAAAAACCTGCAGACATGCGGCCAAAATAACCGACAAAAGCCCTGAAAAACCGACAAGAAATTAAGGTTTTCCGGCAGGGTATTTTGGCGGAGGCGGCGGGAGAGGATAGTCCGTTTTGGAAGAGGGGGGAGGACAGGGTGTTTTGGCGGTGGGGGAGGGGAGGACAGATAAATTAAAAGCACCTGCCGGGACAAAGAAAATGACAGGTGCCTTTAATTGGTGTGTATGTGATTGGAATACAGTTATGAAGCTTTTCTGTGAAGGACGGTGACTTGCGCGCCGCTGTGGATGGGGTGTGATTTGACAGGGGAAGCTGCTGTGATGAAGGAAGCGCTTCTGACCTTTACGATATATCTTACGAGGGCGAAGAAGCCGCTGATGAACCAGGTGAGACCTGCAGCGAGCCAGATGCCCCAAACACCTAAAACGGGGAACAGGCCAAGGAGGATGGGAAAGCCTATTCTGCCGATGACTTCGACTACTCCGTTGCTTAGAGAGAAGCCTGCGTCACCGATGCCGTTAAGTACGCCTCGGCAGACGTAGATCGTGCCGAGTGCGAAGTAGAAGGCGCTCGTGATGCGGAGAGCTGTGGCGCCCATGTGGATGATCTCGGGGTCTTCTACGAAGAGCTTCATTACTGTCTCTCCGCCGACCTGTGCAAGAGGGAGGACGATGAGGGAGAAGACAGACATGATGATCATGCCCTTTGTAAAGCCTTCTTTGATACGCTTGTAGTCATGGAGCCGAAGCCGTTGACGTAGCGCTGCAGAGCGATGCAGGATACTGCGATAAGAGACATCTGGAGAGCGAGCATCGAACCCATTCTTGTGCACTCTTTGATGATCTTCGTGTCAGGGCGGAGTAAGTCTTTGCTGATCTTGAAGTAATCGTTCTTAAGATATGCGAAAAGGAGGCAGCCGATACCGGAGACGAACTGTGCGATGAGTGTTGCGACTGCAGCTCCGAATACGCCCCATCCGAATACGTTAACGAAGAGGAGATCGAGGCCGATGTTGAGGCCGCAGGATACAAGCAGAAATACGAGCGGCGTGATCGAATCGCCCAGTGCGCGGAGCATTGCCGATCCGTAGTTATACATGCCGATCAGAGGGATTCCCAGGCACATTATTCTTAAGTACTGTGTTGATAAAGCGATGATGTCGGAAGGGGTGTCCAGCACTCTTAAGATCCATGCAGACATGGCAAAGCCTAAGACTGCCATGAAGACAGATGCGATGAGCATCATGTAGGCGCTGTTGACGATTACCTTCTTGACTCTTTGTTCATCTTTGGCGCCGAAATACTTGGAAGCGGTGATTCCGCCGCCGTTTGCCACGCCGATGCAGAATGAGAAGAATAAAAAAGAAAGGGAACCGGTAGAACCTACAGCTGCCAGGGCATCAGGTCCAACAACACGTCCTACGATTGCGGAGTCGGCAAGATTATAAAGCTGCTGGAAGATGTTTCCGACGAGCATGGGTAATGAGAACTCCAGGAGGAGTTTTACCGTATTACCTTTTGTCATATCACGTACAAGTGTGCTCATGTATGTCCTGCCGGTTCCTTTCTTTTAAGTCGGCATACTTTAGCATTTCGGATTGAGGGCAACAATGAACTTTCGTACAGTAAAATTGATATATTGTTCACTCCAGACTTTACAAAGTGCGTTTGATAGTAGAAAATCATATAAAAATGTTGCATTTTTGTGCAACCTTTTCCAAAGGGGCTTCTGACTATATGATCAATGTTCTTTATTCGGGCTTCAGTTATCTTCACGAAGACGGCCTGGTCTACGATACGGACAGGGGCAGGGTCGGATTTGAGAGTTACCAGATGCTCTATACGCATACGCCGGCGCTCTTCTGGGTCGATGAAGAGCTGCGTTACTATCCGGCGAAGTCGGTTATCCTGTTTACTCCGGGCCACCGCAAGTATTACAGTTCCCTGCCGGGAGAGCCTTATAAGAATGACTGGATCAGGTTCGATACCGATGAGGAATTCATTGAGAGTTTTCCTGTTACCAACGTTCCTTTCTCGCCGGCCGATCCGGATTTTGTACATAATCTTTTTAAGCTGATCGCGTGGGAGAGCAATGCGAAAAAGGAGACGGACGATCCGGAGATGCTCGCTCTGTTTAAGATACTTTTCGCGAAGTTATCTGATGACAGCATTGACTTATTGAGCAGTCCTTACCATCACGAGCTGACGGCGCTGCGCCGTGACATGATGCTCCATCCGGAATTTGACTGGACGGTCGATTCCATGACCAGGCGCATTAATCTGGGGCGCACGAGGTTTCAGACTTTGTATAAGGAGACGTTCGGCGTAAGTCCGATCGATGATGTTATCAATGCGAGGATCAGGCTGGCAAAGGACAGGCTCAAATATACAACTAGATCGATCGCGGAGGTTGCCGAGCTTTGCGGGTATAAGAGCACCGAACATTTCTGCCGCCAGTTTGCGAAGATGACGGGAATGACGCCGGGCAATTTCAGGCGCTATGGACAGCAGACATAATGTTATAATCACAATATGAGTATTCTTATTAAAGACACAACAAAAGAAGAACGCGAGAGGATCGTTGCCGAGTCCATCGGAAATATCAGCGGCTCATGTGACGGATGCATGTCCGGTCTTGTTGAGATGTATCAGGATTACATCGACGGCAAGAAGGAGATCCGCGATATCAATATGGAATTCAGAGCCCATTATGAATCGGGCATGGACGGTCCTGCAAAGTCTGACTGCGGATATAAAGGTTAATCAAGGCAACTTTATTCATTTTCGGAGGGGAGACGGAATGAACCTGCTTAAGAAGACAGCAACAGGGATACTGGTCCTTGCTCTTGTGCTGGGCGCTTGTGCATGTTCGAAAAGAATGTCCCTTGATAAGATCTCAAAGGTCGCTGAAGAGTGCGGGCTTGAAGAGACGGGCGACGAAGAGCGTCTGCAGAAGGACGTCGGTGCTGCCCAGGATTATAACGAGATGGTCTACTACTGTTCCGACAAGCCAAAGAAGGCGCAGAAGATATACGATATCGTTTTCAACAGGTCCAATACTTATCCTGCCGCAGAAGTGACCACGGCTGCGTTTATGTATTCCAATGTGATCAACAGCAACGGCGATGCGGTAAGGGAAAATGCATATCTGTTCACTTTCAAGTCCAACAAAAAAGCTAATGAGTTTTATGAGATGCTGGTCAGGCAGATGGGCGTTTTGCAGGTCGTGCAGGGCAAGGACAAATACAGCTACACGTTATATCTTGATCATGTTGACAAGTATGTGATAGAGCAGGGAATGTATGTTGAAGGCAACACGGTGATCGTTGTGAGCGGCATCGGTTACAACTATAATGACTTCTCGATGATCGACCGCTTGTGCAAGGAAATGGATATCTTATCACCCGAATCGGCTAAGTGATTGACGCATCAGGATAAGCTGTAGTACAATCTCCAAAACCGCGGCAGAGGTATTGATTTATGAACAGTTCTTTTAGAACAGCAATGAAGGATCAGCAGCAGGTCAGACACCTATAAGGGTACTGGCTGTAGTTTGTCGCGAACATAAACGGAAAATCAAACGGTCAGGAGCCCAAAGGCACTGACCGTTTTTATTTTGCACGAGAAAGGAGGCACCGGTATGTCGCAGGAAGAAGATGGGCAGCAGAAGGAAGAATATCGACAGTGGAATATTGAATTAAAAGGAGAATACTATGAAATCAATAGACAGATCAGCTACGGCATACTACGATGCCGGAACGGAATTTAACAGGTTAAGAACAGGAATAGGGCGTATCGAATTCGAGCGCACGAAAGAGATACTTTTAGAGACCCTCCCAAAGGCGCCGGCAGTTATCTGCGATGTCGGAGGTGCGTACGGTGAATATGCATGGTGGCTTACATCGTTAGGCTATAAAGTCCATCTTTTTGACCTCTCCGAAAAGAATATCGAGATGAGCTCTCTGCTCTCGGAGGAGTACGAAGGATATAGCCTTGAAGCTGCTGAAGTATGCGACGCGAGATCAGTTCCGAGGGAAGATGAGAGCTGCGATGCGGTGCTCTTCATGGGACCTTTTTATCACATAACAGATCACGGTGAGAGGATAAAGGCGGTCAGGGAATGTTACCGTCTTTTAAAGCCCGGCGGGGTGCTTTACACAGCTTCGCTGACGCCATTTTCGTGCCTTCTTCACAACATAACCGTATACAGGCCCTTCGCGGAAGAAGGCGAAAAGAACACGTGGATCGAAGATCCGGGGTTCATCAGCATGATAGAAAGAGAGCTTGATGACGGGTGCCATGTAAATCCGGACAGGAAGGTCTACGCAGGCATCGGAAGCGCGCATTTCCATTCGGCGGCTGCACTCAGGGAAGAGCTTAAAGAAGGCGGTTTTGATGAGACAGAAGTGCACGGCATTATGGGCGGCGCGTGGCTCGTTCATGACCTTGATGCGGTATGGGCGAACGAGGTCTCAAGGAAAGCTCTTATGAATACCGTAAGGCTTCTCGACGGACATGAAGAGATATTAGGGCTTTCAGGGCATCTTCTGGGTGTCTCGGTGAAGAAATGATATAGAGCAAAAATGTAAAGGTTTTTGTATAATTATCTGAAAATCTATGCATGGGGGAGCGGGCATGAAGATATCAAAAGACAAGATAATTCTTGCTGTTTTCTTCGTGCTTTTCCTCGCACTGAATGCTTATCTGGTATTTATACATGAACCGTGGAGAGATGAGATACATGCCTGGCTGATAACCCGGGAGATGTCTATCCCGGAGATGATCACATTCAGCCGGTATGAAGCTCATCCGATACTGTGGAATCTCTTATTATTTCCATTTGCGAAGCTCGGTGTCTCGCCATATTCGATGTATGTGATCAGCTACCTGCTGGTTGCGGTGAGCGCATGGCTGTTCCTGTTTAAGACAGAGATCAATAAGATCGCCAAAGTCCTGATCCTGTTCTCGGTCCCGTTCGTATATATATTTTCTTCGATAGCAAGGGATTACTGCCTGATACTGTTTTTGGGGATGATCATCTGTGTGATGTATAAGAGCAGATATGAGCACCCCGTCATATACAGTCTGGTTGTATCGCTTTTAGTCTTTTCGCATGCCATGGCATGGGGTTTTGTCGCAGGCGTTACCATCACGTTCAATATTTATGAGATCGTTCTGAAGCTTACGGGAAAGAGCAGGCTCAGCCAAAAGCAGTTCAGGGGCGTCGTTATTGGCTTTGCCATGATCGCAGTATCTTCGCTCTTTGCGATCGTGACTCTGGCCGGAGAAAGAAGCAAGGTCCTGTCCGTAAAACCTGACTTGTTTACAGAAACCGTGATCATTTCACTGATAACTCTGATGCTGCTCAGTGTCGGACTCCTTGTCCTGTGCAAAGGAGCGGTATGGAAGGAATGTATTATTCTTGCAGCCACATATCTTTTCATGATCCTTGTATACAGAACTGTCTATTCCGGTGTTATCTTCCAGAGACTTATGCTGATCCCTGTGTTCCTTCTGTTCTTCGTGATCATGGCGCTTTCTGACCATCTGGAGATCATGTCAAGAATAAGACTCTATTTCTACATCCTGTTTGTCATGTCCCTGATCCTGAACAGGAGCATACTGGAATTCGGCACGACGGTCGCAAATGATATCCGATATAATTATTCTTCGGCATTGGAGATGGCGGAATATATCGATAAGAATTATCCTGAAGAAGATGTTTTCCTGGTGGATTCCGGCATCTATGCACAGACAATGGTGCCTTTTACCGGCAAGACTCTTTATGACATCAGATATAAAGCAAATATTGTAGATTCGTTGTATCATGTACATGATGAAGATGAGGTGATCGCAAGCATAACCGATATTCCGAATCACAAGGAATATAAGGGCAAATACCTGATCTCTGTCTATAAGTTAAAAGGCACAGAGGAAATATACGTTACATCTGATTCGATAATGGGCGAGAGATTTTATCTATATTACATACCGGAATGACAAACAGAAAAAAGACAATCAAGACTATATTACTGATCCTTTTGATCCCTCTTTTGCTGGAGGTATTCTTTTTCAACTTCAGATTCTGGGAGTCTCTGTTCTTTAAGCATGAGGTATCTTTTTCAACCGGCAAATCTTCAAGTGAGATCCTTTTAGGCAACATGGACACTGCGGTCAGGAATATCCATGTGGATTTTTCTGATGCTGCTACGGCTCCTGTCATACACATACTCATGACGGTCTCGGATGAGGCCAATACTGAATACGAGCTTACGGAGACGGAAGTGATCCCGGAGATCTCCGAGAGCAGTTATCTGAGGATATTTACGGACGGAAAAGCCAAAGAGATCAAGCTGGCGTTTGATCCGGATGAGATCCCTGATGCAAGGAAGATCAATATCGGACTGAACAGGATAAGACCATTTAACATGCATCCGGGAAGACTTTTCTTCCTGCTGGCTGTTGCGGTTCTGATCTTTATCTTCAGGCCCGGTTCCGCGGTATACAAAATGCCGCTTTACCCTTCAGAGCAGAAGCTTTCAGACAGGAACAAGATATATATTCTCTCCTTTGCCGCAGCTTTTGTCTTATTTTGGCTTTTCATCGTGCTGTCGTTCAATGTCGATATCTGGCCATACTATAATGCCGGCCACGTGGAGGCGATCTATAACTATCAGGCTGACGCTTTCCTTGACGGGCACATAAACCTGAACTTCGATCCGCCGAAATATCTTTCCGAGATGGAAAATCCTTACGATTACAACGCAAGGTTTGCTATGTACCAGCAGACCGGCGAGGCGTTCAAATTAGACTTTGCATTCTTTAACGGCCAGTATTTCAGCTATTACGGCATCGTTCCGACATTGCTCTTCTATCTGCCGTTTATTGCACTTACAGGGATCCCGCTTAATAATTCGATCGTTGTGATCTTAATGGGAACTGTATTTATCGCAGTCTCACTTATGCTGCTTTATAAGGCGGCGAAAAGATTCTATAAGGACATTTCGCTGGGACTTTATTTTATCCTGAGTACGGTATTCATTTTCGGAACCGGTGCATTCTACTGCGCCCAGACCCCGTGCGTTTACTCTGTGGCTTTTATTACCGCGATCGCTTTTACCGTGACTGCTCTTTATTTCTGGCTTGCAGCATCGGATAAGCATTTCGCGAACTCTAAAGCGCCGTTATCCAAAGCAAGACTTCTCTTAGGCGCAGTCCTGATGGGCCTTGCCATAGGCAGCAGACCGGTATTCGGAATGTATCTGTTCTTAGCGTTCCCGTTGTTTTATCAGGAGATAAAGGAGAAGCTTTTCTTCTCCAGGAAAGGCCTTGCAAACACGGCATGCGTTATATTGCCGCTCATGGCAGTCGGCGCCGGGCTTTTGTATTTTAACAAGCTCCGCTTCGGAAGCTTCTTCGATTTTGGCAACACATATAATCTTTCCGACATGGATCTCAATCACAGGGATCCGGGCGTAGAGAGACTGTGGCTCGGCGTTTTTGAGTACCTGTTCCAGCCGCTGCAGATAACGGGCAAGTTCCCTTATGTGGCAAGCATTTTCGACTACAGGAACCACGCTACGGATTATCTGGGATATATGTTCTTCGATCCGGTCTACGGCGGATATTTCGCGCTGTGCCCGGTCTGCCTTGCCATCGTTTTCTTAAGGAAGTGCAAAGCGGAATTAAAGGATATGAAGAGCTATTATTTTGCAGTTTGCTCGCTCATATTCGGATTGGCGCTCCTTATCCTTGATATCGAGAAGACAGGGGTCACGTTAAGATATCAGATGGATTTTGCGATGTTTACCGTGATGGCAGCGCTGCTTGTCCTTACAGCACTTTTCAGGATGAGCAGAAGGTCTTCTTACGATAAGGCGTTTAAGATCCTGCTTACTGTTGTGGTCCTTCTTACGGCGGTCATGGTGTTCAACAATCTCTTCATTATGCTTGGAGACAGCAAGTTAAGGCCGCTCGTTCTCGTAAATTCCAGGCTGTATTATTCTATCAAGTACCTTCTTTTTACATTGAGATAACAGTCCGTACATATTGTCCTGATATAATCTAGATACTTCAGTTAAGCGGAGGTATCTTTTATGATCGAAGCCAGATCCCTTACCATGATCTACGGAAACGGCAAGAAGGCGACTGACGATATCTCTTTTAATATCAAGGCAGGCGAGATAGTCGGTTTTGCAGGTCCAAACGGAGCAGGCAAGACCACTGTCATTAAGATGCTGGCAGGTATCTTAAAGCCCACCTCAGGCACTGCGGTAATAAACGGATTCGACATTAATAAAGATCCTGTAAAAGCGAAAATGTCATTTGCTTATATCGCCGACAATCCGGACATCCTGATACAGCTTACGGGCCTTGAATATCTTAACTTCATCGCCGACATGTATGAGGTCAAAGAAGAGGTCAGGAAAGAGAAGATAAAGACTCTTTCTGAGCGGTTCGGCATGAGTGATGTTCTTAACACCCAGATGCGCGAATATTCACACGGCATGAGACAGAAGCTCATGGTCATTTCCGCGCTCATTCATGATCCGCCGGCATGGATCTTAGACGAGCCGATGACAGGCCTTGACCCTTCCGCGGCATTTGAGCTCAAGCAGATGATGAGGGAACATGCCAAAGAAGGAAATGCAGTCCTTTTCTCGACTCACGTACTGGAAGTCGCAGAGCAGCTGTGCGACAGGATAATAATCATCAACAACGGAAAAGTAGTAAGCGAGGGAACACTCGAATACTTAAAGCTTACCAATCCCGGAATGACGCTTGAAGAGATATTCGTAAAGCTCACGGGCAAGCCGGAGAATGAAGCATGAACAAGGCAAGGGCGCTTTACAAGGCCTTCAGTTCCAACCTGGAGATGCCCAAGCCGAACGGCGAAAAGAAGGTAAAGATCTATAACCGTTTCGGCATGATCGCTTTTATCGGCATTATGGTACCGGTATCTGTTATCGTCGGCTATGTAACCTATGTGATCACGGACCTATTGTATCTTTTTGGCGGCAACAGTTACGGACTTTTATCTGAGCTCGATCTCATATCGGCATTTGCCATGATATTCGGAATGCCGCTGATGTTCAGTGTCCTGTTTTTCTCATCTGATCTTGCGTTCCTGACAGCGCTCCCGGTAACACCTGCTGCGCTTTACAGGGCAAGATTCTGGCATACGTTCAAGGCCGAGAATGTAATGACGTCCAATGTTCTTTTCGCAATCTACATAGGCTATTTCATCGCGTTGTTCAGGCACATGAGCGTTAAGGAAGTGCTTCACCCGGTATCCCTGGCAGCGTCAATAGTTGGGTTCTTCGGCTCGCTCCTGATACCGCTTATCTATTGCTCGATACTTGCGATGCTCCTGATGCTGGCACTTCGGAAACTCAACCGCGCTGATATCTACTACCACACATCGCTCGTTTTATTCGTAGCATTCGCCCTGATGTTCCTTATGTCATTCAGGAGTTACGGAAAGATCAGCATGGTAAATTATCTTGATTCGCTTGTCTTAAGCGACAATGAATTTACAAGGATATGCAATGTCCTGTTCCCGACGAATTATCTGACGACGCTTGCGATCGTAAATCACAGGATGCTTCCGCTAATAGAGGCTGTACTCTTCATCGCTGCACTCTATGCACTGTCGGTCCTGGTTGCGCATTTGACTTACCGTAAAGGTCTCTTCGCAGCAGCGGTAATCGGCAATAAAAAAGCGTCACGCAAAGCTGTATCAAAAGCCGGCGGACATAAGATCTTCGCATCTCTTCTCATAAAAGAATTCAAGGTTCTGATGAGGACCATGACGTACCG
>CADCJM010000062.1 GCA_902801755.1 Oscillospiraceae bacterium | reverse complement strand
ACCTTCATGTGGTCTGCCAGAGCGTTAACTACGGATGCACCTACGCCGTGAAGTCCGCCTGAGATACTGTATGCTCCGCCGCCGAATTTACCGCCTGCGTGAAGCACTGTATGAACGACTTCAACCGTAGGAATTCCAAGCTTCGGATGGTTGCCTACAGGGATACCAGAACCGTTATCTGTAACAGTAACTGAACCGTCTTTCTCAAGTACAACATCAATAGTATCGCAGCGTCCTGCAAGTGCCTCATCGACTGAGTTTGCTACGATCTCATAGATAAGGTGATGCAATCCTCTGAGTGTTGTATCACCGATGTACATACCGGGACGTTTTCTAACAGCTTCCAGTCCTTCAAGGACCTGGATATCATCTTCGCTGTATTCGCTGCTGTTGGATGTATCGAAGCTGTCCTGATCACCTTCTGCAGCTAATACTTCAGCCATGGATTCTTCCTTGAAATCCTCAGTTAATGCTCTGGGATTCTCGGCAAGATTCTTAAGCTCGTCATCGTCACCCTCTTCCACAGGCTGGAAGTAAAGATCTACCGCGCCGGTAGGGCGGGAGGATGCCTCAGAAGCGGGCTGTGTCTCCTCAAAATTGAAATTCTTCTCGTCGTTTTCCTTCATAAATGCAAAAACTCCTATTTTTCCGGCAAAACCCGGCAAAAGCCTGATATTGCTGTATTTGTAACACCGTTATTGGTCTGTTTTCAGAAGTTATCCGCGGACATCAGTCTGTTTAATAGCAGATTTGCGGAGAGTGAACAAACATATGTTTTGTCGTCTGTGATCACCAGTGACTTAGGTATCTCTTCTGTCACATACTGAAGTCTGCCCTGCTCATCCTCACGGTTGATAAACTCTGTCACATCCTTCTGGGAAGGGGAGACGGTCTCAAGGTTGACTACACATGTGACTGAAGATTTGAGTACTGAAAGATCATTGCCGATATGTATGAACATATTTGGCCTCCCAAACGTCCTTAAATCCTCTTCTAACCTAGTAATTATATCATAATAGGGAAGTGTAATATGCTTATTATATTAAAAGAATTTGGCAAATCGGGCGAATTTATAGCGCAATTTGTCCTAAAATCAGGCCTCTTTTGTGATTTCTCCGCCGTTTACCCGGTAGAATTCGGCCTTATTTGCGCCCTGCATAACGTCTATTTCCTCGCCGATCATATTCTTGTCCGTACATGTGATGAAGATCTGGGCGCCTTTCATGGCCGATACTAGGCTTAATCTCCTCGTCTTGTCGAGTTCCGAAAAAACATCATCCAGGATAAGGATCGGAGTGGAGGAGATGAACATCTTGATGATCTCCAGTTCAGAGAGCTTTAATGCAAGCGCAGCTGTCCTCTGCTGGCCCTGTGAAGAGAAATTCTTCATGGCAAGACCGTCCAGTTTGATGATGATGTCATCCCTGTGAATACCAATTGATGAAATATGCTTGTCTATGTCGTAATTACGGACAGATTTCAGCTTGGCTAATACCAGATCTGCGAGAATACCCTTAATTCGCCCATAATCGGCCTCTGAGAGGCCTTTACCCATATATTCGTCATATTTACTGTTTTTGGTTAGAAACGTTTCTAGGGCCCCTACAACGCCAAATATGGTGCTGTACTCTATAGAGAGGTTTTCCTTGCCCCCTGATATGCTTCCGTGATGCTTCGAAGCAGTGTCAGAAATGAGCTTTGCAAACCTGTAGCGCTTCAATATGATCTCTGCAGACAGTTCAGCAAGAGAGAAATCCCAGAAATCGAGCTGCGGATCTACATTCTCAGCCTTATAGTTCGGCTTAATGCTCTTGAGAAGGGCATTTTTCTGGGCCAGAAGCCTGCTGTAATTGCTTAAGAGATTGAAATACGAAGGCGATATCTTGGATATCAGCGTATTTAAGAACTTACGGCGGAAAGCCGGTGCATTTTTAACGATATTTAAGTCCTCAGGAGCGAAAATAACAATGTTACATACACCAATATATTCAGATACTTTATCTACGGGAGCATTATCTCTTATAAGGATCCTTCCGGGCCTGTTGCCTTTGCTTAAAGAAGACTTCTCCGTATAGTAACCGGCCATAAGATTACAGTTTGAACCGTCGTCATCTGTAAGATCGAGACTTACTTTATATTCATTTGAACCGAATCTGATAAGGTCAGAATCCTTGCTTGTCCTGTGTGAAGTTACACTTGAAGCAACATAGATACCTTCAACGAGATTAGTCTTTCCCTGGGCATTATCACCGTAGAAAATATTAACAGAAGGCCCGACGTCTAAATCGAGCCTTCCGTAATTTCTGAAGTTTTCTAAATGTATGCTTCTTATGAACATTATCTTCTGATAGGAAGAATAAGATAAATGTACTTCTCACCCTCAACAGGCTTAATGATGCAGGGTCCCTGACCGCCGTTAACTTCGACTCTGATTTCTTCATCTTCAATATTCTTAAGTACATCAAGAACATATCTTGAGTTGAAATCAACATCGATAAGGTCGCCTTCAAGGCTGATCGAGATATTCTCCTGGAGGTTACCTCTTGCAGATGTAGCCTGAACTGTAAGCTCAGAAGGATTATTAGAAAGGAATCTTACAGGGCACTTACGGTCGTCAGTCATGATGATCAGTGAAGCTCTGTCGACAGCATCAAGGAACTGCTTGCGGTTGATAGTGATAACTGTCTTAGGATTCTTTGTGATGATGGAATCAAAATTAATGAACTGGCCTTCGATAAGACGGGAAACCATTCTAACATTGCCGATATCAAATAAGAGATTCTGCATTGATGTATAGATATTGATCTCTGCATCTTCGTCATCACTTAAGATCTTGCTCATCTCAGTAAGAGCCTTACCGGGAACGATATAGTTGATCTTAGGGAAATCATTGCCCATCTCTTCACGGTTGATAGCCATTCTGAATCCGTCGATAGATACAACGGAAAGAACAGAACCGTCAGATACTACATTACTTCCTGTAAGAACAGGACGGGAATTGTCACGTGATACTGCAAAGATCGTGTGATTGATCATGTTCTTAAGGATCTTCTGACCCATAACGATCTTCTCTGCACCTGTCTCATCGATCTCAGGGATCTTCGGGAACGGCTCGGGATCAAGTCCTGCGATCTTAAACTCAGCCTGTCCGCACTTAATAGTTGTCTGGAAATTGTTGTCCGAAATGATATCTACTTCAGGCTCAGGAAGCTTTCTGATGATATCACCGAAGAACTTTGAATCGATAACAACGGCGCCCTTTTCAGTAACACTTGCTTCCACATCAGCTTCAATACCAGTCTGAAGATCATAACCTGTAAGCTTGATCTTATCGTCGTCTGATGCCTCAATGAGAATGCCGTTAAGGATATTTACTGTACTGTTAGTAGTAACAGCTCTCTGGACTATGGATACATTATTAACCAAGTCATCTCTGCTGCATGTGAACTTCATATGAAGGGAGCCACCTTTCATTATTAATAAAATTTCTTAAACATTATACACTGAAATATATTAAAAATGTATAGTTTAACGGTGTTACAAAGGTTTAATTTTGCGGACAGTTTTGCGAAGCGGAAAACCTGTCTTACAGTACTTAAAGTTAGCTCTTATTAGCCTTATTATGTTTTGTTCAAATGTTCAGAAGTGCTCGAAAATGCGTTGTTTTCGCGGTTTTTTCCGAACAAAACAGTGTATAAAACATCTTTGATCAATGTTCAGAAAAATACCCTTTTGAACATTGTTACATTTGTATACAATCCGTCTACAGGAAATCTACTTTAAGTTTTGCACTTAAGAACAAAAATTGTTCAAATCATGTAATGAGCTTATAGATCTCTTCAGCCTGTTTTTTGAGCTCAGGGTCCTCATTTACATTGTCACAGCCGTGCATGACCGTGGTGTGCTTACGGCCGCCGAAGATCTGACCGATCTTCTCGAGCTTTAATTCGAGATAATCCCTGCAGATAAACATGGCAACATTACGTGCTGTTGATATCTCAGCACTTCTGAGCTTGGAAGTAAGCTTATCCGGTGTCAGATCGTAGTAATTGGATACTGCATTTATAACGATCTCAGGCGTTAAGAACTTCTTCTTATTTGTATTTACGATAGGGTCAATGATCTTACGGATATCATCCAGAGTAAGTTCACCGTTAGCCAGGGTAATATAAGAAGAGATAGTGTTGAAAGCGCCGTTAAGCTGTCTGATATTGGTCGTGACATTCTCGCAGACATAGTCGATTATCTCGTCTGAAAGCGTGAAGGTCTCATTCTCGAGCTTACTTAAGAAGATAGCCTTACGTGTCTCAAAATCCGGCGGCTGGACATCAAACATGATACCGTCCTGGAAGCGGGATGTAAGTCTGCTGCTTAACTGTGTGAGGTTGGAAGGAGCCTTGTCGCATGTGATTACGATCTGCTTTCCTGCCTCGATCAAAGCCTCGAAAGTATTGAAGAATTCTGTCTGGACACCTTCCTTGCCGATAAGGAACTGTATATCGTCGATCAGAAGGACGTCTACAGAACGGTATTTATTACGGAATTCCGTGTAATTCTTATTATTAATGCAGGCAATAAAGGCATTTGTGAAGGCTTCGCATGTGGTATAGATGACCTTCTTTTCGGGATGCTGCTCCAAAACGGCATTGCCGATAGCCTTCATGAGGTGGGTCTTGCCAAGACCGGAATTACCCCATAAGAAGAAGGGGTTTCTCTGCTTCTGGCCGGGCTTGGTAGCGACAGATACGGCGGATGCATGTGCAAAACGGTTGCAGTCGCCTACGACGAAGTTCTCAAAAGTAAATTCGCCTGTAAGTCCTGTGGGTGTAACTATCTCAGTCTTTGCCTGTGTTGCGGCCTTCTTCTCGGAAATAACAGAAGAATTAAGAGCCTTCTCGTCACCTTCAAGGATGAACTTGACGGCACAGGACTTGCCGTCATTGGCAGCCCTTATGGCGTCTTCAATAAGCTTATTAAGCTTCTGGCCCTTAACGAGATTTAATGAATATTCGTCTCTGGCAGCAAGTACCAGGACATCCTTATCGCAGTGAGCAACGCTCATCTTACAGAGGATAGAATCGTAGGTAATGGAATTGATGTTCGAATCATACTTAAGCAGTTCGAGCGCATTTTCCCAGATCTTGCTCTCCATGTAACCCCTCCGTAACAAAAATGACGTGCGTTTAACATAATAGCACGGTCAAAGAGTATAATGAATATGCAATTTATATTAAAAATCGGTGAAAAATCAGGCAGGATAATGAAACGGGTAGATCAGAACAGAAAATCCAAATCCAGAAAGACAGCTGTCAATACGGTTCTGATAGTTGCCGCGGCTATTCTCCTGATAGCCGGGGTCATTCTGCTGCTGATAGAACCCATAAAAAGACATAACAGAAAAAAGATCTCAGAAGATGCTCTTACTGCAGTTTCAGAGAAAATAGAGGCGACAGAAGAAGTTGAAATCACATATACGGTTCCTGCAGCAGGAAATGAAGTTGCAGGCGAGGAGGAAGGATACGACGTCATAGAAGACGGCGAAGAAGAAATTGAATATGAGTTTGAGGAAGAACCTGAACAGAGCGGCGGCTCTACGGTATCCCTGAAATCTATCGGTATCCTTTCGATCGGCAAGATCAAGATCAGTTATTCCGTATGGGATGAGGCCACTAAGGTGTCCTTAAGATATGGTCTAGGACACTATCCGGGTTCGGTCATGCCTGGAGAGACAGGTAATGCGACGATCCTGGGCCATAACTATAAAGACGGCACCATGTTCCACAATCTGGGCAAGCTCAAAAAGGGCGACAAAGTGGTCTTCAAGTCCGCAGAAGGCAAGGAAATGACCTTTGTAGTGGAAGAATCCAAGATCATTAAGGCCAGTGACCTTAAGAAGTATGTGGCAGGCGACATAACTGATAAAAAGCAGCTGACGCTTGTAACATGCACTTATGAATACGGAAGAAAAGGCTGGAGAAGGGTCGTTATCTGCAAGTTACAGTAACTGCCTAATTTAATCCAACACATTTTAAATATTTCTGCTATAATTTGCGCGGGTTTTTATTAAACCTATTAAAGCAATACTGTTTTTGGGAGGACCATATATGGTTACGGCAATCGTTGGCGCTAACTGGGGAGATGAAGGAAAGGGCAAGATCACAGACCTTCTTGCAAGTGAGTCTGACATCGTAATCAGATTCCAGGGCGGAGCAAACGCAGGACACACCATAATCAACGATCACGGAAGATTTGCACTTCACCTTATGCCTTCCGGTGTTTGTTACGACAATATCGTAAACATCATCGGCAACGGTGTTGCTCTGGATATAAGGAAGTTCGTCAACGAATATAATTCATTGAAGGAGCAGGGCTTAAATCCCCACCTTCTGGTATCTGACAGAGTTCAGGTCGTAATGCCTTACCATGTTGATTTCGACAAATTCGAAGAAGAGAGATTAGGCGGCAAGGCTTTCGGTTCCACCAAGTCCGGTATCGCACCGTTCTTCTCCGACAAATATGCGAAGATCGGTTTCCAGGTTTCCGAACTTTTCGATGAAGCAACATTAAAGGAAAAGATCGAGAGAGTCCTTGAGATCAAGAACGCCCTCCTCGTAAACCTCTATCACAAAGATCCCATCAAGGCAGATGAGCTCCTGGCCGAGATGCTCGAGCAGGGAAGACTCATCAAGCCTTTTGTTACTAATACCAACGCATATATCTACGACGCTTTGAAGGAAGGCAAGAACATCCTCCTCGAAGGCCAGCTCGGAACCATGAAGGACCCTGACATGGGTATCTACCCGATGGTTACATCTTCTTCCACACTGGCAGGCTACGGCTGCGTCGGCGCAGGCATCCCGCCCTATGAGATCAAGAAGATCGTTGTTGTTACCAAGGCTTACTCTTCATCTGTAGGCGGCGGCGCTTTCGTATCAGAGATCCTGGACGAAGCAGTTGCAAAAGAACTCAGAGACAGAGGCGGCGACAAGGGTGAGTACGGCGCTACAACAGGACGCCCGAGAAGAGTCGGCTGGTTCGACTGCGTAGCTACACGTTACGGCGTAAGGCTCCAGGGCGGTACAGACGTTGCCCTCACAAACCTCGACGTACTTGGTTACCTTGATAAGATCCCGGTCTGCACAGCTTATGAGATCGATGGCGTCATCACAAAGGATTTCCCGAATCCCACACAGCTCGACAGATGCAAGCCCGTTATCGAATATCTGCCTTCATGGAAGGGCAAGGGCGATATCAGAGGCCTCACAGAATATGACAAGCTCCCCAAGGAAGCTCAGGACTATGTCGAATTCATCGAAAAGGAGATCGGAGTACATATCTCCATTGTTTCGACAGGACCTGTAAGAGAAGAGATCATCAGAAGATAAGCCATAACAAAAACACAAAAACCGGAGCTGCAGTGACATTTGAAACTGTAGCTCTTTTATATGTAAAACTTACCAAAACATAAAACTTCAGAAGGCTTATGTTTTTCGCTAATAAGCAAGAGATTTTTTGTTTTCGCGCGCCTTAAGCAAGAATATAATAAACCAATAAGATTTATATGATTCCGGAGGAATTCCCATGTCCAAGGAAATGATCCTCGTCCTCGACTTCGGAGGGCAGTATAACCAGCTCATTGCAAGACGTGTCAGAGAGCAGAATGTCTACAGTGAAGTAAGACCATACACCACGAGCATTGAAGAGATCAAGGCGCTGAATCCCAAGGGAATCATCCTCACAGGCGGCCCTTCCACGGTTTACGAAGATGACGCTCCCAAGTGCTCACCCGAGCTCTTTAAGCTCGGCATCCCGGTGCTCGGTATCTGCTACGGCGCTCAGCTCATGAATTACCTGCTTGGCGGTGAAGTTAAGTCCGCACCCGTCAGAGAATACGGCCACACCGACGTTAATATCGATACGGAAGCAAAGCTCTTCAAAGGCGTTCTGCCCAAGACAGTCTGCTGGATGAGCCACACAGTTTATATCGCAAAGCCCGCTCCCGGCTTCAAGATCACTGCACATACTGAAGTCTGCCCTGTAGCAGCTGCAGAGAATGTGGAAGAGAATCTCTATTGCGTACAGTTCCACCCGGAAGTTGTTCATACAGTCGAAGGCACGACGATGCTTGCAAATTTCGTTAAGGATGTCTGCAAGTGCAAGTGCGACTGGAAGATGGATTCGTTTGTTGAGACATCAATTAAGGAGATCCGCGAAAAGGTCGGCTCAGGCAGAGTCCTCTGTGCCCTTTCAGGCGGCGTCGATTCATCCGTTGCCGCAGTACTCCTTTCTAAAGCAGTCGGCAAGCAGCTCACATGCGTATTCGTCGACCACGGACTTCTTAGAAAGAACGAAGGTGACGAGGTGGAAGCAGTCTTCGGACCTGAAGGACCTTACGATCTTAACTTCATCAGAGTCAATGCCCAGGAGCGCTTCTATTCAAAGCTCGCAGGCGTAACTGATCCTGAGACAAAGCGAAAGATAATCGGTGAGGAATTCATCAGAGTATTCGAAGAAGAAGCAAAGAAAGTTGGCGCCGTCGACTTCCTCGTACAGGGCACCATCTATCCTGACGTTATCGAATCCGGCCTCGGAAAGAGCGCCGTAATCAAGTCCCACCACAACGTAGGCGGACTTCCCGACTATGTTGACTTCAAGGAGATCATCGAGCCCTTAAGGCTCCTGTTCAAGGACGAAGTAAGAAAGGCAGGTCTTGAGCTCGGCATCCCCGAAAACCTTGTATTCCGTCAGCCGTTCCCCGGCCCGGGACTTGCTATCCGTATCATCGGCGAAGTTACAGCAGAGAAGGTAAAACTTGTTCAGGATGCAGACGCGATCTTCAGAAGAGAGATGCAGCTTGCAGGCTTCGACAAGTACGCTAACCAGTACTTTGTAGCACTCACAAATATGCGTTCTGTAGGCTGCATGGGCGACGAGAGAACATACGATTACGCATGCCTCCTCCGCGCAGTTACCACCACAGACTTCATGACTGCCGAAGCAGCAGAGCTTCCCTGGTCACTCATCAACAAGGTCACGAACAGGATCGTAAACGAAGTCAAAGGCATCAGCCGCGTCTTCTACGACTGCACGGGCAAACCGCCGTCAACGATAGAGCTTGAATAACATACAGAAATCTCAAGAAGCCTGAAATTATTGCGTTTCAGGCTTCTTTATTTGCTCCGTGAGTTCAAAATGAGTTCACTTTGG
>CADCJM010000061.1 GCA_902801755.1 Oscillospiraceae bacterium | reverse complement strand
TTTTGTATAACTTCTGTCGCGCACCCGCATAGCGGGTGGTTTATTGTTTCGCACGCTTCGTTCCTCGCGTGCTCAACGGAGTCACGTCTCCAAGAAAATTAAAAAGCCCTCTTAATGAGGGCTTTAAGCTTCGTTTTAGTACTGGATACCGCCTACGTACCACTTGCCTTTGATCTTCACGAAATAAACGTGGGCGTCAGTCGGAAGCACTTCAGGTTCTTTAGATCCGAAATACATCTGCATGTGCTGCTCAACATAAACTTCCATGTAGACGATCTCATCTGAGAATACCGTGATATCCTTTATCTCGCCGTTCTTGATCTCAACTTTTCCGTGGTTTGTATAAAGCTCTCTCGAAGAGTTGCGCTTGATGTAGCTCAGTGCCTTGCTTCCGCTCGGGAAATACTTATCAAGAGCAGTAGAACCTGCGTCCTGCGAGACAAAGTTAGCAAATGTTGAAGCGAACTTGATAGCATACTGCGAGAGTTCTTCCTTGCCTTCGAAATCCTTGATGAAGCCAACAGAATAAGTATCTGTCTTCTCATCATAAACGCAGTCACACTCGTGTCCCAAATAGTCCTTCGCAGTTACTACAGGCTTTTTGTAAAGACCTGTAACCTTATACGTCGCAGTGCCGGGGATCCTTCCGTAGGGCTCAACATACTGTGTAAGCTCTGACTCCTTGATATCGCCTGCCAGATTGCCTTCTGTAAGCTCTATTCCGTTTACATAGACCGTATAAGTCTCAGGTGCAGATACATTTACCTCAACAGAGGCCGCGGTATAGAAAACAAGTCCGTTTTCCTTCCATGCCTTAAAGCCGTAAGGCAGCTTCTTCCCGCTGTCTTCTGCGAGATTGATCTTTGCAACGAGGAATCCGTCAGAAGTCTTAACGTTGAACTCGGGAGCTGCTTCACTGGAATTATCCGATTCAGAACATGTGAAAGTCTTATCTTCAAGAAGTTCAGTGATGTAGTCTCTTACGACCGTATCATTTTCGAAGCCTGTAACAGGAGGCTTCTCTGTCATGTTCTCAAGGATATAGTCGATATCGTGATCATTAAAGCGCTTTGTGATCTCTTCAGCCTTATGGACAGGGAGAGATGCCTGGTACTGTGCTTCATAGCTTGCGGCAAAATCATTGAACCTTAAAAGGAACCAGCCGATAAAACCTGCAACGACTACAAGCCAGCAAATCAGAAAAACGAGGAAGTAGTTGATCTTCCCCTTCCCGTTTTCCTTAGTGCTTTTGCTGCTGATACTTTGTGAGGATTTCATTTAACCCTCCGTACCCTTCGCATTTCCGTCCTTGGGAGGAAGGATAATGAATGCCGTAGGCATCTGGCGTGATACTCTGATGGATGAGCTTGATACGAGTTCGTCGTCGTAAAGCCACATTGCAGATGACATGCCGCCGTCCAGATTAGCTGCGTTAACTGCGCCGTAATCCTGCATTACCTTGATAAGGTCAGCCATTGTAGCGCCCATTGAAGAAGTCTTTCTTCCTTCGATAACGAGGAGAAGGATAGCACCGTCTTCTCTCTGGCCGATAGCTGTTCTGGGGTTAAGCCCGCCGCCTGCACCGCTGTACTTTGCAGCAACGCCGTTGACGATAAGAGCAGGACCGAATGATACAGCGTCTCTTACGCCGATATCCAATGCCTTCTGAGCGGTCATGCTGCCTACTACGAGAACGTTGTCGTTTGTGAGGCCATAAACATTATATGTGCCGCCCTTGCTGCCCATTCTGAGCTTGCCTTCGGAGATAACGATACCTTCAGGCCATCCGCCAATACCCATGCCGTTTGTATCTTCGTACTGGCCGCCGTTGATACCGCCAACACCGCCGTACTTATCGATGAGCTGCTTTAATGTAAGGCCTGCACCGTTGTGATTATAGTTATCGATCGTAGCTACCATGATACGGGAAGGATCGTAGATAACGAGCATCTTTCCGTGATACATCGGGCCGGATACGTCGTGGACTTCAATGCCGTCACCGTCAGGATCGAGCTCATTAACAGCCGCCGCATTATCTTCAGCCTTCTGCTTCTGTTCTGCTGCCATAGCATTAACGAGTGTCGTGTCAGTGATCTCATCGAACCCCTGTGTCTTGTTCGAATTAAGGATAGCGTCGATCTCCTCGTCAGAAAGGATCATTCTGGCAAGAACACCGCCTGCTGAAGACTCCATAACGGAAGGAACGAACTGGTCTCTTAAGTGAGGGGAAGGTCCCTTCATGATGATGCCGAGGAATGTATAAAAACCGGCAAGAACAAGTGCAAGAGTCGTAACAGCAACGCACATAGCTCTGCCGAGATATTTAAGGGAGATCTTCAGCGCCTTCTTTGCGAAAACCTGATTCCTCTCCTTCTTCATCTGAGCCTCATATGCTTCACGCTCTCTTTGAGCGATCTTCATAGCAACCTGATTCCTTCCGGCTCTTGCCACAGCAGGTTCAGCCCTCTTAATAGGACGCTGCTGGGGTCTTACCGCATGGGTGGAAGGCGCTCTTCTGCCCGGATTCTTAACGATCTCGATACCAGATTCATCAGGTATTTCTCTATATGTGCGGGGTCTTGTAACTTCATAATCAGCCCCGGGAGCAACAGCTTCCCTGCCGCCTCCTGCCAGGACCTTGGGTCTTGCCGTGATCTCAATCTTGCGCTGCTCGGAAATCTCGACCATGCGGTCAACCAGACCCATGGCCTCTTCTTTGGACATGCCCTTCATACGAGCCATAAGAGCCTCTCTCTTAGCTGGCTCCAAACCGGCAACTATCTTGCGAAATTTAGTAAGATTGTCCGTCTCCATAAATACCTCAAAAGCTTGCAAAAACGCAATTTTTCATGACTAGATATTTTGGAGTATAGCATAAGCATTATTATTAAAAGTGAGGCGAAAACGTAATGTCAACAAACTGTAATATCCTTATATTACAGGCTTTGTAACATTGTTATTCAAAAATGGGAATCAGCGTGAAACTCCGATAATCTTCGGCATAAATCCGATGACAAAATGGATCAGGATGCTGCCCCATACGGACTTGTTTTTCTCATAGAGATATCCTGTGAGAGCACAAAGGATTGCAGCGCCGAACATCATGGGAAGTTCATAACCCATGTGGAGTACAAAGAAGAATAAGGCTGTCATCCAGACGGAGAAATGCTTGTTGTATTTTTTGCAGGAAGCGCTGATGTTGTCTTCCACAACACCCTTTACAAAGATCTCCTGCAGTACGGCGCTGATGGGATAGAACCAGCGCATATAAGTTCCGAGATAAAGACTTCCGAACCAGGGCCTTGCAGCGATCTCAGGGAAAAAGAAATTCTGTACAACACGGACAACGCAAAGACCGCCGATAAGGACAACGCTAATAATCGCGCTGATGATGAGATCGTTCTTAACTCTCTCTTTTCCGGGGTTTAAGCATTCGAAATGGATCTTGAATCTTGTAAACACCGCAAAGATGACCGTAAGGACCACCAGATAGCCTTCCATCATCCTCGTAAGGATATATGCGTTATCTTCAATAAGCGTGGATCCTACAACATGAGGGAAGATCTTAATGGCGACGACCTGACATGCCACTGCCGTCAGAAGGAACAGCAATGTCGAAAGAGCCGGTGTCAGTCTTTTCCTGATCGTCATAAATAATCTCCCTATATGCAAAAGCTCTTCCTTTTGCAATTATATCCGGCAAAAGAAAGAGCTTCTAACGCTTTTTGGTGCTCAGAGACAGAATCGAACTGCCGACACGGGGATTTTCAGTCCCCTGCTCTACCGACTGAGCTATCTGAGCAAGAGTTAGGCCGAACACCTTTAGATGTCCGGCCTAATGTTAATGGCGACGCAGAAGGGGCTCGAACCCTCGACCTCCAGCGTGACAGGCTGGCGTTCTAACCAGGCTGAACTACTGCGCCGTACCATTGGTGGAAACTACAGGGCTCGAACCTGTGACCCTCTGCTTGTAAGGCAGATGCTCTCCCAGCTGAGCTAAGCTTCCGTTAGCCACACCTTTTTCAAAGCGCGAATGAATTATAAACCGAATACCGAAGATATGTCAACAACTATTTTCAGGAAATATCAAAACTAACGAAAATTATTGCTCAAAGCCTTATATCCAGTGCATTTGCGGGTATACCCTTAAATTTTCTCTTAATTCGCACGCTTTTTAACATCAAGGACCAGCAATAATACTGCCAAAACTATGACCGGAAGACATCCGAGAAGTCCGAAGCAGTTAGGTCCCAGGATTGACAGATGCTGATTGCCGCTCTTTAACATGAACATAAGAGGCACAGCTGATGCGTTCATGGAAGCATGCATGAGCGAAGGGATCCAGATGCAGCCGGTCTTCTCATAGAAATGATCGATTAAGATTCCGAATGCGCATAATGCTATGCAGATCATGACAGGTCCCAGGATGGGCTTTCCAAAATAGTCACCCTCATAGAAATAATTTCCGAGTATTACCAGCGGCCAGTGCCATACACCCCAGAGAACGCCTCCTGTAAGCTTTCCTGCAACAGGGCCGAGCTTCTCTTTAAGGAAAGGATACATGACTCCTCTCCACCCTGCCTCTTCGCCAAGGCTTGGCAATATCTGCGTTATTGGAAGGAATGTAAGGGACATGATAATTACAACGGTGAGAACAATATTTACATTTATCTCAGCATTGGAGAACACCTCTCTCGTCTCTGGAGGGAGCATTGCCAGATAAGCGTCCAGAGACACTCCAAACGCATCCCTGTTAAAAATGAAGAATATCCCTGCTCCGATCCAGCTTAAGATCTGAGGGCCAACCAGAGCGCCCAAAAGGTATTTAACAGAGAACTTCGGCTTCCATCCCAACTTCTTGAAAGGAAGGCGTGCAATAAGAACTGCGATCAAAGGAATGAAGATCGCTATAAATCTGAACAGAAACAGGCAAAGGATGGTATTCCCGCTCTTATATGCCAGACCTGCAACCGTTAAAGGTATGTATGCCGCCAAAAAAGCAGCCATCATAAATATACCGAACTTTTTATTCGTTATCTCATTAGTGTTTATCATGTTGTTTCTCCTTGGGGATCAGCGGTCAGCCGTTTGTCCTGCCGAGTTTGGATTGCTTCCACTCTGCAAACTTCTTGAAATTCCTTCCGGTAATGATTATTCCGAGGATCAAGGCGCCGAACATTATTCCGAGCAGTACGCCTTCTGCGAAGCTGTAAAGTGCCGATGCGGTCTCCGGTCCGAAGCACACTCCCAGAATATAAAGTGCGCCGCATATCGTTGCGCAGATGAAGAGTATCTGCATTCTCTTCATTACTTTATTCATGTGATCGTCAGTATAATCTGCTGCCTTGAGCATTGTTTCCTTAAGATCCTTATCCATAGTCTCAGTTTTCCTTTCGCCATCGAAGATTTCCCTCATATCGACGTCGTAAAGGTCTGCAAGCTCGACCAGAATGGAGAGGTCGGGAAGATTGCTCCCTGTCTCCCATCTTGAGACAGTTCTTCTGGAAACATTCATCTTATCTGCCAGTTCTTCCTGGGTAAGATTTTTCTCCTTGCGAAGTGCCTTAAGAAATTCTCCGATCTTCTGCTGATCCATTTCCGTACGCCTCCTTGAGTGATGGCTTGAGTCTATGGTTTTACGGGCTCGAAAAACAGGACACAAAACGGGCAAATGCCCTGTTATTGCTGATGAGACATCATATGTCCCAATTATTTTCTGGAGTAATAGAGATAAATATACGAGTCTCCGTTGCCTTCCTGTGTGATTATATAAACAACAGTCTCTGCTGTTTTATCATTAACAGGCGTCCCAAGCACCCAGATAAATGAATCTTCTCTGGGGTTCGGTTTGATGGTAACGCTGTTCAGGGCATCAGCCTCGTACTGCTTATAGCCGTTAATATCGAACATCTCTCCGGCTCCGCCGTAAAGAGTCGCTATCTTGATAATATAATTATCAGCTCTTCCGTCCTTGATCCTTACCTTTGCCTCATAAGCGGCACGCATATAAAGGAAGCCGACCTTGTTCATGGATACGACCTCAAGGTTCTCATCCGAACTTATGGCCAGCTTATTGGTCCTGTCAAGCAGAGCTGAATTCCTGTCATATATAAAACCTACAATGAGAACTATAACAAGGATAACCGTAATAATTACAAGAATAATATCTTTCTTACTCTTCATCTTAATTCACTCCATATAACTTCTTGCCGTTATCATAGGTTATTTGCGCCGCTTCATCAATAGTAACGCCCTTTATCTCAGCAAGCTTGGCACACACAAAGGCCACATGGCACGGCTCGTTTATAAGTCCCCTGTTAGGCTCGGGAGTAAGATACGGGCTGTCAGTCTCGATCACTATCCTGTCCCACGGCGTATTAAGCGCCACTTCAGGTGTCTTCTTGTTGTTCTTGAAAGTAAGCGGGCCGTCAAAACCTATGTAGAAGCCCATCTTAACGAGCTCCTGCGAAGCTTCTAAAGAGCATGAGCAGCAATGGCACACACCGGGAAGGCTTCTCATTCTGCCCTCTTTATAAAAGCGCCTTAAGATGTCCAGGCTGTCCCCTGTCGCATCCCTCTCATGAAGGATTATCGGCACATCATACTCATATGCGAGTTCCAGCTGCTTTTCGAAAACTTCTCTCTGGACTGATCTCTCGGACAGATCATAGTAATAGTCGAGTCCGATCTCGCCTAATGCCATTATCTTTTGCGTCCTGCGGACCTCCAGAGCGTTTCTTAAGTATTCTTCGGTATCTTTGGTATAAGTTTTCGCTTCATGCGGATGAACGCCCACAGAAGCGTACAGAGCCACGCCATCGTAACCGTCGTACTTATTCGCCATATCGACGGCTATGCGGCTTGTCTCCTCACTGTCTGCAGGAATGAGCACACTGGTAATGCCGGAAGCTTTGCACCTTTGCAAAATTTCTTCCGTGCTAATACCAGAGGTCTCAAATTTCCTGTCGTAGATATGTGCGTGAGTATCGAAAAACTGCGCACTGCCGCTGTAGTAAACGGGATCTCTCACGTGCTTTACGAGATATCAGAGCCGGGCAATACAGAATCGTCGAACTCGACAACCCTGTAACCGTCACCATACTTAACGGAGAGGATCATGCCGTTGCTCTCAAGACCCATCATCTTTCTGGGCTCTAAGTTAACGATCATTGCAAGAGTCTTGCCGATAAGATCTTCAGGCTTGTAGTACTTGGCGATGCCGGAGAGAACCTGTCTCTCACCAAAGCCGTCATCCACCTTGAACTTTAAGAGCTTGTCGGACTTTTCGACCTTCTCGCATGAAAGGACCTTAACGGCTCTCAAATCCAGAGCAGCAAAGTTATCAAACTTTGTAAGAGGCTTTAAGGGCTCTAAGTCCTTACCCTTCTCCTCTTCTGCCGGGAACATCTTGTTGAGCTCATCGATCTCCTTGTCAATGTCGATCCTCGGGAAGAGAACCTCACCCTTTGTAACTGTTACAGTTGCAGCGAGCGCATGTCTTACCTTTGTGGAATCCCAAGTTGTGTTGGACTCGTCAGCACCGATCTGCTCAAAGATCTTAGGTGATGTGTGAGGCATTACGGGTTCTAAGAGGATAGAAACGCGTCTTATAGCATCGAGCAGGTTGTAAAGAACTGCAGCAAGTCTCGGCTTTGCTGTCTCATCCTTGGCAAGCTTCCAGGGTTCATTCTCGTCGATATACTTGTTAGCTCTTGCGATAACGCTGAAGATCTTTGCAAGGCCTTCAGAGAAACGCATTGTCTCAAATGTCTCGGATACGAAGTCCGGAAGTGCATCTAACTGCTCTAAGAGATCGTTATCGGAATCATTGAATTCCTTATCCTCAGGAAGAGTACCGTCAAAGTACTTGATAACCATCGCTGTAGTTCTTGAAACGAGGTTGCCCAGGTCGTTTGCGAGGTCAGAGTTGATCCTTGCAAACATCTGCTCATTCGAATAAGGACAGTCAGAACCGAATACCATCTCTCTTAAGAGGTGATATCTCAAAGCATCAACGCCATATCTCTCGCAAAGTACGAAAGGATCGATAACGTTGCCCTTTGACTTACTCATCTTGCCGCCGTCAAATGTGATCCAGCCGTGGCCGTAAACCTTCTTAGGAAGTGGCTCACCCAATGCCATGAGGAATGCAGGCCAGATGAGCGAGTGAAATCTTACGATCTCCTTCGCCATTACGTGTGCGTCAGCCGGCCAGTACTTCTCGTAATCATTGTAAGTATCATTCATGAAGCCCAAAAGCGAGATATAGTTCGTAAGCGCGTCCATCCATACATAGACGTAGTGGCCTTCGTCGATCGTAACCGGAATGCCCCACTTAACGCTCGTTCTGGAAACGCAGAGATCCTGCAGACCGGGCTCGATGAAGTTGTTGATCATCTCGTTAACTCTGGACTTTGGCTCAAGGAAATTCTTCTCAGGATCCAGGAGGAGCTCTTTAAGCCTGGGACCGAACTCAGAAAGCTTGAAGAAATAAGCCTCTTCTGAAGCTTCTGTTACTTCTCTGCCGCAGTCAGGGCACTTGCCGTCAACGAGCTGGCTCTCTGTCCAGAAAGACTCACAGGGTGTGCAGTACTTACCTCTGTACTCTCCCTTATAGATGTAGCCGTCGTTGTAGAGCTTTTCGAACATGTTCTGAACAGTCTTGATATGGTAATCGTCAGTAGTTCTGACGAATCTGTCGTACTTGATGCCTAATGTGGACCAGAGCTTCTTGAAGTTTGCGACGATCTCGTCAACATAAGCCTTAGGAGTAATACCCATCTCCTGAGCCTTCTTCTCGATCTTCTGACCGTGCTCGTCTGTACCTGTGGAGAACATTACATCATAGCCCTGCATTCGCTTCATTCTCGCGATAGCATCGCATGCGAGAGTCGAATAGCAATGTCCGATATGCGGATTGCCCGACGGATAATAGATCGGTGTCGTGATGTAGAATGTCTTCTTTTCTGCCATGATGTTCCTCCTCGCGCGTATATATTATTAGTCTGCGCGTAATTAAAAGATTATAGTTATTTATCCCTCTATTTTCAAGAACACCTCTGAACATCCAACCTCTCGATGTGCAAAGTAGTCCCTTTTGCTCGTTTTTTCGCAGAAAGGACTACAAAATCTCGAAAATGTAGTCCCAAACGTTTTTAAAGACAAAAAGGGATATAGCAAATCCAGATTGAACCACTGAATTTTTTTCATTTTCCTTTTCGGTTTTTATTTCTCCTAATGTAAACATAACAAAAGCACATAAAATCGGAAAAAAATGAAATTGAGTAAAACGAGTAAATAATATTGTTATGATGTCTTTATCTTTTTTTATTAATGTTTCATAAAAATAATAAACACATCCGAAAAATATTATTACCATGGAAAAATTAAAAACTACATAAATTATCATATGATACATTTGTAATGGAAGGTAACTATAATCTTTAACAACTTTTATGGTCCAAATTCGCATATATTTTTTTTTGTATAACCATCCTAAAGAAACACAACTATTTACTGTGAGTAAAAGCCATGATATATATGATATAATTCTCATCATCTTTAATATCATTGGATTCTCTTTTTCTTTGTTTTGTGAGCCATTTCCTTT
>CADCJM010000060.1 GCA_902801755.1 Oscillospiraceae bacterium | reverse complement strand
TCGAATGTTCCAATCATCATGCTCACCGCAAAAGACAGTGACGCTGACTACATTCAGGGCCTTGATATGGGCAGTGACGACTATTTCACCAAGCCCTTCTCACCTGTTAAGCTCGTTTCTAAAGTTAAGTCCATCCTGAAGCGCCAGGAGGAGATCACAGGCAAGACCGGTGATAAGCCTGATAACGATGCAGTCTATGAATTTGCTGACATCATCATCAACAGAAAGACAAAGGAAACAACTATGCAGGGTAAGCCCCTGCCCCTTACACCTAATGAGTATCAGCTCCTTACCTACCTCATCTCCAACAGAGACAGAGCTGTATCCAGAGCTGAGCTTCTTGATAAGATCTGGGGATATGAGACACAGGTCGAGACAAGAGTTGCTGATGACACCGTTAAAAGATTAAGGAAGAAAATCAGTAAATCTGATGCTAAAATATCTACTATCTGGGGTTACGGCTTCAGACTTGTAAACAGATCAGACGAAGATACTGAAGATGATGACGGAGACGATCAGGACTAATGACTGATAAACCGGTTCAGGCACGGTCAAAAGCAAAAAAGCCTTCTAGAAATAAATCGGCGATAAGAATCCCCATCTCACTGCACTTTTTCGCAGTTGAGATCGTGGTAATCATTCTCGCCGTTTTTATTGTCAATATTTATATCCAGTCCATCGTTAAGGATTACATTTACAAAGAGTGCGACGAACGTCTTAATTCCGCTGTTGAATCGACACAGAGCCTTACCCAGACATTCAGGCTGGAGCTCGATACATCTGAGGAAAACACAGAGCTTAACATCAGAGATTATCTCTTAAAATCAATCGCTACTTCCGACTCACTCACTTCACAGGCAACCATTGCCCTTTATACATATGACCAGAGGACTGAAAAGTTCTTCGTTCTTTGGCCGAACTACTCAGTATATTATGCCAACCGAGCAAACCAGATCATTGCCAAGGTAGTCGAAGAAAAAGGTTATGAGACTCTGAACAAGACGCAGGAACTTGAATTTGACGGCAACCTGATCTATTACCGGACGATCGGTTTTAAGCTTGCTGATCCTGAAGAACACAGCGGTAATGACCTGACACACAGAGATGAAAATGAGATCGATCTGTCCAACTACTATCTCTGTGTTTACGTCAACTCAAATAACTACTATTCATTTATGGCACAGAACTCCCTGGCTCTTATCCAGGCAGCCCTTCTTGCCATCGTTATCGCTGGCATCTTCAGTATCATGATGACCTATCCCCTCATCTTCTCCACCCAGAAACTCTCAAGATTTGCCAGAAGGGTTGCAAAGGGAGACTTTAAACCGTTAAGAGGCCATATAGTCAGTAAAGAACTCTCGGAACTTGGCGATGTAATGAACCAGATGGCTTATAAACTTGAAGAGTCAGATCTTGAACAGAAGACCTTCTTCCAGAATGCTTCCCACGAATTAAGGACTCCTCTTATGTCTATTCAGGGTTATGCCGAAGGTCTTAAATACGGCGTTTTCGAGAGCGATGAAGACAGAGAAAATGCAATTGATGTCATCATCGATGAGACCGGCAGACTTTCCGGACTTGTTGAGAATCTCCTCTCAATTTCCAAGATGGACATGAGCAAGAGCGGAAATTATGAGGTCAAGAAGCAGAAGATCGAAGTAAGAAGGATCTGCGACACGATAATTGACCGAGTCAGAGGCAACTTCATCCACGAGGATAAAGGCATCCTGAACGATATCAAGATAAAAAACACCTATATCTACGGCAACGAGAATGATCTTATCAGATGTCTCGAAAACATATTCTCCAACTGCTTAAGGTACTGTAAGACTGCAGTCACCTTCAAGTGCTATAAGTCAGAGGATGGCTCAAATGTTGTTTTCGAGATCTCGGACGACGGGCCCGGTATCGCACCGGAAGTAGCTGAACACCTTTTTGAACGATTCTCCAAGGGCGCTGACGGAAAGCACGGTATCGGTCTTGCATTGGCACTTGCTATCGCAGAAGAACACGGCGGTACTGTTAATGCACACAACAAACCTGAAGGCGGTGCATGTTTTGAGATCACCATTCCGGTGGTTAAGCGCCGCGAACAGCTGACCAAGATGAATAACGACAGTGCTACGTCAGAATTAAATATCTGACAGCATTAAAGAAGGCCGGTGTACCATTAAATCTGGCCGAAGTATCAGCAGTAAACTTATCCTTGGCATTGGTTATCCTCTGGTATACTCCTGGAATTCCAAGCATTGCATTCAAAGCATTGCCGATAGAGAAAAACCTTCCTGAATAAAGCATAGACTGAATCTTTAAAAGTATCCTGGGATCTGTATATTCAGGAGGCAGAACACAGCTGCTGTATCCGTTATAGATTATCTTAAGCTGATTGGACAGTTCTTCAAACTTGACGAAGAGCTCTTCAAGCTTTGCCTTGTGCTTTTTCTTCTTGATAAAGAAAAGTGCGATCAGACCTGCGGCGACGATAAGGAATCCTAATGCAATGAGTGCAAAGACAAGGATATTGTCCTTATAATTCGATGTTGCAGCCGAGAATACAAAGATAAAGCTGTGAAGGCCGAACAATATACCCCACACAAACGGAGCTACACTGGTCTGGGAATACTTTTTAATATCGTTTATGCAGTTCTCGTAATCCTGAAAAACATTGAGCTTCGGCGAAAAGTGATTGATCATCTTATTGATCTCAACAAGATTAGCATCTCTTTCAGCAATAAGCTCTCTATTCTGAACGATCTGCTGGGGAGAAGGCACAAATCCGTTTATTGTGCGCTGATAGCCGGAAGCCTGAACATTAGGAACCTGCTGCTGAACAGCGCCGGTATAAACAGAGGCAGGAACAGTAACAGGAGCAGCATAAGGCATTGCCTGAGTCTGAGGCATAGAAGCAGGCAAAACCTGAGCGGGCTGCACGTTCTGTACTGTCTGTACGGTCTGATGAGGCTGCGGATCGGGTGTCGCCGGATCCGGGCTGCCTGTTATCTTCCAATCTGAATCAAAATCAGCCATTAGATATCTCCCCTATCCATTTACTAAAACCAATTTTATTGATTTGGGACTTCATTTTCAATAACAATTCATAAATATAAGGACCGCTGTAATATCAGCGGTCCCGTAATGAAATGCTTTTTATAAAGTATCAGCCAAGCTTAGGGCACTGGGAAAGAGATGCAGCGATATCTTCATCAGTAGGAATGTAGTCATCCATAACGCCGTCGTTGTACTTCTGATAAGCAACGAGGTCGAAGTAACCTGTACCGGTAAGACCGAATACGATGTTCTTAGCTTCGCCTGTCTCTTTGCACTTGAGAGCTTCGTCGATAGCGACCTTGATAGCATGTGAGCTCTCAGGAGCAGGAAGGATACCCTCTACCCTTGCAAACTTCTCTGCAGCAGCAAATACATCTGTCTGCTTAACGGATGTGGCTCTGATGAGCTTGTCGTCATAGAGCTGGGATACGATAGAGCTCATACCATGATATCTTAAACCGCCGGCATGGTTAGGAGCAGGCATAAAGTTGCTGCCCAATGTGTACATCTTAGCAAGAGGGCATACTCTGCCGGTATCGCAGAAGTCATAAACATAAGAACCTCTTGTAAGAGAAGGACATGAAGCAGGCTCTACTGCAATAATGTCATAGTTTGCTTCGCCTCTGAGCATCTCGCCTACGAAGGGTGAGATCAAGCCACCGAGGTTCGAACCGCCGCCAGCACATCCAATGATCGTATCAGCCTTGATGCCGTATTTATCAAGTGCAGCCTTTGCCTCAAGACCGATTACGGACTGATGGAGCAATACCTGGCTCAAAACAGAGCCTAATACATATCTGTAACCTTCCTGGGATGTAGCAGCCTCAACAGCCTCAGAAATAGCACAGCCCAAAGAACCGTCTGTTCCGGGGAACTGTTCGTTGATCTTGCGGCCGACATTAGTTGTCATTGAAGGAGAAGGTGTAACCGTAGCGCCGTAAGTTCTCATGACCTCACGTCTGAAAGGCTTCTGCTCGTATGAGACCTTAACCATGTAGACCTGGCAGTCAAGTCCGAAATAAGCTGTAGCCATTGAAAGAGCTGTACCCCACTGGCCTGCGCCTGTCTCTGTGGTAACACCCTTGAGGCCTTGCTTCTTAGCATAATAAGCCTGGGCAATAGCTGAATTTAGCTTATGGGAACCTGATGTATTGTTTCCTTCGAACTTATAGTAGATATGAGCAGGTGTATCGAGTTCCTTCTCGAGGCAATATGCTCTTACCAAAGGTGAAGGTCTGTACATCTTATAGAAATCAACGATCTCACCTGGGATATCGATCCACTGGTCAGTAACGTTCATCTCCTGCTTTGAAAGCTCTTCACAGAAGATAGGATAAAGGTCCTCTGCCTTCAGAGCTTCGCCGGTGCCGGGATTAAGAAGCGGCGCGGGCTTATTCTTCATATCAGCACGGACGTTATACCATGCTGTAGGAATCTCTTTCTCGGACAAATAAATCTTATAAGGAATCTCGGACATAAAAAGTCTCCCTTCGAAAAATCTAACTCATTTTACAACAAAAGTCTGAATTTTGCACAAAATCCTATCAAACTTATAGATTTTCACCGGATATTCTTAAAACGAAGCCTTTGCATTTTCCAGTGTTTCTATTACCTTATCGCACCATTTATCGAATTCAAGATCCTCTTTCCTGCACTCTTTATGGTCAAGGATATAGTTCAAAGCAATCCTGACACCTTTATGCAAAGGAATATTTGTCTTAAGATCAGGTGCAAGCCTCTTGATCTTCGAATTATCGAAAGCAACGGATACTGCCTTATCACCTGTCAGGCTTCCTTCAAAATCATATTCAGGACCGAATGCGGTAAGGAGCTCAGAAGATACGTGATAAGCCTTAAGCTCAACGCCAAGGGCATCAGCAATAGTCTGATAGATCTGATTCCATGTAAGGACTTCATCGCCTGTGATCTGAAATGCTTCACCAATCGCATGGCGGTTGCCCATCAGAGCCGTATATCCGACAGCAAAATCCTCATTAAATGTAAGGTGCCAGAGTGATTCCCCGTCACCGTGAATGATTACAGGCTTGCCGTCCATCATGCGCTTAATTACCTGCCATGAGCCGTTTTTGCCATGAACGCCAAGCGGGATAGATCTCTCATCGTAAGTATGGCTCGGGCGTACGATCGTTACAGGGAAACCGTCTTCTCTGTATCTCTTCATTAAGAACTCCTCACATGCGATCTTATTTCTGGAGTATTCCCAGTAAGGATTTGCAAGAGATGTTCCTTCAGTAATGATGTAACTTGCGGCAGGCTTATTGTAAGCAGACGCAGAACTTATATAGATATACTGCTTTGTGATGTCCTTGAAGAGCCTGAAATCGCGCTCCACCTGGTCAACAGTAAAACCTATGAACTCACCGACACAATCAAATGTCATACCTTCAAGAGCCTTTTTGACAGCGTCTTCATCATTGATATCACAAACGATCTGATGAACATTCTCCGGTACTGTATCTGCCCTGTTTCCGCGGTTGATAAGCCATAATTCCCATGAAGGATCTTTTGCAAGTCTTCTGGTGATCGCACTGCTGATCGTACCTGTGCCGCCAATAAATAATGCTCTCATAGGGTTCTCCTTTTAAAGATCTGAATTTTCGAAAAGTCTGAAAACTGCACTACATTGCACATACATTGCATGCTGTTATTTGAATTTTAGCAAACTAAAGGAACAGGTGATATCAAATACCCATATCTCAATCCGCATTTTCTTGTATTTTGTGATAAACTTCTGTCGTTATATTTTATTAATAAGGCATGGAATATGAAGACTTCTGATTTTTACTATGATCTGCCCGAGAACCTGATTGCTCAGGTCCCTACTGAGGACCGCCTGGCATCACGTCTTTTGGTGCTCGATAAAAAGACCGGCAAGATAATTGACGGCCATTTCCCTGATATCAAGAAATTCTTAAGAAAAGGCGATGTTCTTGTTATCAACAATACCAGGGTCATTCCTGCCAGACTTTTAGGCGTCCGCTCAGATACTCAGAGTCCTGTTGAGCTCCTTCTTTTAAAGCGTATCGACGAGAATCACTGGGAGACTTTAGCTCGCCCGGGCAAGAAGGTCAGAGAAGGAAAACGTATGACCTTTATTCCCGGCGAACTTGAAGCCGAGTGCGAACAGGTATTAGAGAGCGGCAACAGGATAATCAGATTCGAATTCAAAGGAGTATGGGAAGAAGTCCTTGATAAAGCAGGAACGATTCCGCTTCCGCCCTACATTCACGAGAAGCTTGATGATCCTGAGAGATATCAGACGGTTTATTCCAAGGATTCCGGCTCAGCTGCCGCTCCTACAGCAGGTCTTCACTTCACAAAGGAACTTCTTGCTGAATTAAAAGATATGGGTGTCGAGATCGCTGAGCTCACACTCCACGTCGGACTTGGCACATTCAGACCGGTTAAGGCTGAGACGATCGAAGATCACGAGATGCATTCCGAATGGTATGATTTCCCGAAGGAAGCATCAGACATCATAAGGAAAGCCAGAAGCGAAGGCAGAAGAATCGTATCTGTAGGCACTACTTCCACAAGAACACTCGAAGCCGTTGCATCTGCAGATCCTGAGATGATGCCCGCATCAGGCTATACAAACATCTTCATCTATCCCGGCTATGAATTTAAGTGCGTAAATTCACTTATCACAAACTTCCATTTGCCTGAATCAACACTGATCATGCTAGTCTCTGCTCTTGCAGGAAGAGAAAACGTATTAAACGCTTATAAACATGCCGTTGAGGAAAAATACAGATTCTTCTCCTTCGGCGACGCTATGTTCATCACAGATATGGAGAACTGATATGTCCAACTATCCCGTATGGTACGAACACATCCACACATGCGCTCAGACAGGTGCAAGACTCGGTAAGGTACATACTCCTCACGGAACCTTCATGACACCCGCATTTATGCCTGTTGGAACTCAGGCTTCTGTCAAGGGAATGAGCCCTGAGGAAGTATCAGGCATGGGCGCAGGCATAATGCTCTCTAATACATACCATCTCTGGCTCAGACCTGGCAGCGATATCGTTGCAAAAGCCGGCGGCCTTCACAGGTTCATGAACTGGCCCGGTGCCATCCTTACAGACTCCGGCGGATTCCAGGTCTTCTCCCTTGCAAAGCCCAAAGATATCAAGGAAGAAGGCGTAAAGTTCAGCTCACATATTGACGGCAGAAAGCTGTTCTTAACGCCTGAGATCTCAATGCAGGTCCAGAACGATCTTGGAGCAGACATCATCATGGCTTTTGATGAGTGCTGCCCTTACCCTTCCGAGCATTCTTATGCTGACAGATCGCAGGCAAGGACCACAAGATGGCTCGAGCGTTGTATCGAAGCACATAAGAGACCTGATGAGCAGGCTTTGTTCGGTATCATCCAGGGATCTATGTATCCTGATCTGCGCAAGAAAAGTGCTGATGCCATTACTTCGTTCGATCTTCCCGGATTTGCTATAGGAGGCATCTCTGTAGGCGAACCGAAGAATCTCTTTATCGATATGATCGACTGCACAGTCCCTCTCATGCCTGAAGACAAACCACGTTATCTTATGGGCGTCGGAACACCCGACTATCTTATCGAAGGTTCCTGCAGGGGCGTTGATATGTTTGACTGCGTTCTCCCCACAAGAATGGGCAGGCACGGAACCATCCTTACTGATTACGGCAAGAAGATAATAAGAGACAAGAAGTTTGCCGAAGACTTCGGTCCTATGGATCCTGACTGCAGCTGCTATGCATGCACGAATTTCTCAGCAGCTTATGTAAGACATCTCATCAAGGCTAACGAGATGTTCGGATTAAGGCTCTGCACATATCACAACATTCACTTCCTGCTCGTTCTTATGGAGCGCATCCGTCAGGCTATAGCAGAAGACAGACTTGGAGATTTCAGAAAAGAATTTTACGAGAGATTAGGTTGATATGAAGTCTGAGATCTATGCACAGAATAATCCTTCTCTGACAGAACGTGAGATTAAACACCGTGATCTCGCAAGAGAGATCTGTGCTGAAGGAATCGTACTTCTCGAAAACAACGGCATCCTCCCTCTTACTGCAAAAAAAGCAGCTTTATATGGTGCGGGAGCAAGGCATACGGTTTTCGGAGGCACGGGATCGGGCGAGAACAACCCAAGATACAACGTCAATATCGAAGATGGGCTGAAGAACGCCGGTATTGCGATCGCCAGCGAAGACTGGCTTGACGAATACGATGAGCTCTATGAAAGAGAACTTGCGCTTTATAAGAAGAACTTAAAGAAAGCCATGCGCAAGGTTCCTATTATGCAGCATATGGATTATGCTGCAGATAATCCGTTCTATCTTCCTTCCGGAAGGCCTGTTTCGAAGGATGACAACACCGGTGCCGATGTTGCAGTATATGTTCTTGCAAGGCAGGCCGGCGAAGGTGCTGACAGAAAAGATATTCCGGGCGATTACTACGCCACAGAAGACGAGATTAGTCTCATGCGTTCCATCACACAGAACTATAAGGATACGATCCTTGTTCTTAACGTCGGAGCAGTTATCGATCTCTCATTTCTTGATGAGATCCGATTCTCAGCGGTCGTCCTTCTTATGCAGGGCGGCATGGAAGCAGGAAATGCTCTTGCAGATATCCTGACAGGAAAAGATAATCCGTCAGGAAGACTTGCAGACACATGGGGCTTTAAGTACGAAGACTATCCTTCCTCTGACACTTTCTCGGAAAGGAATCCTGAAATGCACCAGGAAGACTACCGTGAGGGGATCTTTGTAGGATACAGATGGTTCGACAAGAAAGGCATAATGCCAAGATATAAATTCGGTTACGGATTAAGCTATACATCTTTTAAGACAGAAACAGATTATTGTGCCAACCGCGGTACGAAGATATCAGTTAACGTACGGGTTACCAATACAGGAAATAAGGCAGGCAAAGAAGTCACTATGCTCTACTTATCCTGCCCCGAAAATAAGCTCATAAGAGAGAAATCAAGTCTTATCGCATTTTCCAAGACCGTGCTTTTGGAACCCGGCAAAAAGGATTATTTTACACTCAGTTTTGATCTTAAATACTTTGCTGCTTTTGACAATGACAACCACCGGTTCATTCTCGAGAAAGGTGAATATCTCGTCTATCTTAACGATGAACCATTGCTTGTACTGGAGCTTGATGAGGATGCCGTTACTGAGAAAACTGACCCCATATCTCTGTCAGACCGTAAGATCGATTACATCATTCACGAAAAAAGCGAAAGAGTTATTCCGTCAGATATTAGGCGCTGCAAGATCAAAGCTTCTGAGATCAGCTGCATAACACATAAATATGAGGTTCCCAAATTCGAGAAAAACGCAGAAATAGATCAGGTCGTATCCGGACTCACATATAAGGATATGTGTAAACTCCTGGTCGGCAGGACTTATCTGGGGCCTTTCAGGCACAGGGTTTTCGGAGCCGTCGGGTATACAACATCCAAGCTGTTCCATAAAGGGGTTGATGCCATGCCTATGGCTGACGGTCCTCAGGGACTTAACCTGACTCAGATATCGGCTAAACCAAAGCATAATTTATTCGCCATACCGACTCTGCCTGAATCTTTAAGACATGTACATAAGATCTCAAAGCTTGGAGCTGCTTCTGACAAACCCAAAAATCAGGAACTGTTCTATCAATACTGCACATCATGGCCCTCTGAGACCGTAGTTGCACAGACCTGGAGTGTATACCACGCAAGATTATTAGGAAATGCTGTTGCTAAGGAAATGCTTGAATATGGTGTAGTCTTCTGGCTTGCACCGGCATTAAATATCCACAGAAATCCTTTGTGCGGAAGGAACTACGAATACTATTCAGAAGACCCTGTACTTACCGGTATTATCGCTAGCCGCGTTATCAGGGGCGTTCACGAAGAATACGGCTGTTACCCGACAATAAAGCAT
>CADCJM010000059.1 GCA_902801755.1 Oscillospiraceae bacterium | reverse complement strand
CAAGCTCGATGTTATCCGTAACGACGTCGAGATCGAAGTTGATATCGAAGAATTGGTTCCCGGCGACATCGTTAAGCTCGCATCAGGCGACATGATCCCCGGCGATGTAAGATTCATCGAGACAAAGGACCTCTTCATCGACCAGTCGCAGCTCACAGGCGAGAGCAACCCTGTTGAGAAATTTACGACAACTGAGAAGAATGTCGGTGTCACCGACCTCGCAAATATCGGATTCATGGGATCCAATATCGTATCGGGAAGCGCCAAGGCAATTATCCTCTCGACAGGCGGAGATACATATTTCGGAAGCATGGCAAAGAGCCTCAACTCTTATGAGGAGAAGAGCGCATTCGAGCGAAATCTCGATTCCGTAAGCAAGCTCCTGATCCGCTTCATGCTTATAACAGTTCCGGTAATTTTCATTGCCAACTTTATCACCAAGGGCAGGGGCGGCTGGCTCGAATCCCTCATGTTCGGCATCACGATCGCAGTAGGAATCATGCCGGAGATGCTCCCTGTTATCATGAACTCCTCACTTGCAAGGGGCGCTATCAACATGTCCCGCAAGAAGACTATCGTAAAGCGTCTTGGAGCTATCCAGACATTCGGTGAGATGGACGTCTTCTGTACCGATAAGACAGGTACGCTCACACAGGACGAGATCATCCTCGAGAAATACATGGACGTGCTTGGAAGAGAAGACAAGCGCATCTTAAGACACGCTTTCTTAAACAGCTATTTCCAGACAGGCCTTAAGAACCTCATGGATGTTGCCATCATCAGCCGCGGCGAGAAGGAAGACCTCTCTTACCTTAAGGAAGCTTATGTAAGAGAAGACGAGATCCCGTTCGACTTTACGCGCCGCCGCATGAGCGTTGTGCTCAGGGACAAGAACGGCAAGCGCCAGCTCATCACAAAAGGCGCCGTTGAAGAGATCTTATCGATCTGCTCCTTTATCGAGATCGACGGTGAAGTTAAGGAGATCACGGATGATCTCATCGCGAATGCGAAAAAGATCGCTGAAGAGAATAACTTGGAAGGCATCCGTGTTATCGCGGTTGCCCAGAAAAATAACGTTCACGGCGTCGATGTTTTCGGCGTTCAGGACGAGAGCGAGATGGTATTGATCGGATTTGTCGGCTTCTTAGATCCGCCGAAGGAATCTGCAGGCGAAGCTATCAACGCTCTGAGAAAGAACGGCGTACGTACGATAGTCCTTACAGGTGACTCCGAAGGCGTTGCCATCAACATCTGCGGCAGACTCGGTTTCTCCACTGAGATGTCACTTACAGGTGCCAAGATCGAGGCAATGACTGACGATGCGAGAAGTGCGACATCTTCTCCAAGCTCTCACCTTACCAGAAGCAGCGTGTAGTTAAGATGTTCCAGGCTAACGGCCACACCGTAGGCTACATGGGTGACGGTATCAACGACAGTTTGCCCTTAAAGCAGGCAGATATCGGTATTTCCGTCGATAACGCTGTAGATATCGCGAAAGAGGTCGCCGATATCATCCTCCTCGAAAAGGACCTCATGGTATTGGACGAAGGTGTTGTAGAAGGCCGTTCCACTTTCGCGAACATGTCCAAGTACCTGAAGATGTCCGTCTCAGGCAACTTCGGAAACATGTTCTCGGTACTCATCGCGAGCATCTTCCTGCCGTTCCTTCCGATGCTCCCCGTACACATCCTAGTGCAGAACCTCTTAAACGACTTCGCACAGCTCGGTATGCCTTTCGACCACGTCGAATCCAAGTATATCGAGAAGCCCAAGAAATGGGATCTCGGAGGCATCAAGGGCTTCATGGTATCCTTCGGACTTTTAAGTACTGTGCTTGACGTTCTGTGCTTCCTCGTACTGTGGTTCATCTTCGGATATAACAATCCTGATATGGCAGGCTACTTCCAGTGCGGCTGGTTCATGTTCGGCGTCATCTCACAGACGATGGTAATCCACACGATCAGAACACCAAAGCTCCCGTTCGTAGGCGACAGGGCATCGATCCAGCTCACGCTCTCGACACTTGCAGTCATTGCAGTTACGCTGGTAATCGGATTTACCGGACTGTCTGCGCTTTTCGATCTTCCGACAATGCCCATAAGCTACATGCTCTGGCTCGCAATTCTCATGGTAGTCTACATGGTTTTCGCGCAGATCATGAAAGTCATCTACATCAAGAGACACAAGGACTGGTATTGATCTAATAAAACATGTGAATTAAGCGGGCGCCTCAGAACAATGAGGCGCCTGTTTTATTTGGATGGGATGACCGGACTTCAGGCGGAACTCCAGGCGATGCCTAGAGTTTTGCCTGGAATTTGACCGCTTTTGGGCCATTTTCCAGGCGGAATTCCAGGCGCCGCCTAGAGTTTTGCCTGGATTTGGTACAATACAAAGCATAAATCAGATGGAGGCGTCCCGCCATGAGTAAAACAGCAGGTTCTAAAGCCAAGAAAGTCATCATCACCATTCTGGTGGTATTAGTTGCCCTTGTTGCAGTCGTTCTGATCGGTGCGAGGATCTATTTCAGGGCGCCTGTCAGCAGTTATTACAAGGCTTCAGAGAAGGCTTTTGTCATCCCCGGACTCATGGACAACATGACGCCGCAGGGCCTGGATTATGTATCTTCCGTTGATACGTATCTTATCTGCGGATACCAGAAGGACGGCTCTCCGTCACGCATTTACAGAGTGGACGGAAAGAGTGGAAAAGATGATGGCTACGTTATCATGGGCGATGAGAACGGCAGCGGAATAAAGCCTCATGCAGGAGGTCTTGCTTCGCACGGTGAATATCTTTTCGTCGCAGGTGACGAGGATGCGTGCATTAATGTTTACAGCCTGAATGACGTTCTTTCTGCAAAGAGCGGAGATACAGTAAAGAAGCTCGGAAGTTTCTCAACCAAGTTTTTTGGTGACAAGATCAATGTAGCCTGGATCTGCTTTGCCGAAGACCGCATGATCGTAGGCGAGTTCTACAGGGATCCGAATTACATGACTGACAAATCACACTGGATCACGACAAAGACAGGCGAGGAGAACCGCGCGGTTGCGTGGGCATATAAGTTCAGCAGTGATGAGAATTCATCTTTCGGAATCTCAAATATACCCTTTGAGATGTATTCGATGCCGGGGCTCGTTCAGGGCATGACTGTCAGGGACGGAAAGATCTGGATATCCCAGTCTTACGGTACTGCAAAGTCCACGATCAGATGCTATGACATTTCCGGCAGTGAACCTGTGGCGTTTAACGGGAAGATACATTCGGGTGTAGCTGAACCGGATATAATCCTGCCTGTTTATGCATTTGACAGCTCGACTCAGGTATCAGCATTCGACGCTCCGCCGATGGCAGAAGAGATCGTTTTCGTGGGCGGAAAGCTCCTTATCATGAGCGAGTCTGCTTCGATGAAGTATTTCTTCGGAAATCTTACGGGCGGAAGATGGTGCTATGCGACGGACGTAGACAAGCTCATTTAATTAGAGTATTATTGCTTTCCGATTGTGAGGGCAGAGTGTTTTGAAGAGTAAAACTGTTAACAATATAATGCTGGCTTTGGCAAGTATTTTGCTTGCTGCCTTGTTTGCGCTGCTTTATTCCAAGTCCGCATCACCGTTCCTTAAAGGATACTGGGGTCAGGATTCGGCATTCTTCATCCTGGTCGGACAGGGAATGACCAAGGGCTATTTGCCTTACAGGGATTTCTTCGATATGAAGGGACCATATCTGTTCTTCCTCCAGTTTATCGGTCAGAAGATCTGCTACGGAAGGATCGGAGCATATATTATCCAGACCGCAAATCTGGCCGGAAGTTTATTCCTTATTGGTAAGATCTCTGACCTGTTTTCAGTAAAACGCAAATGGCTTCACAGGTTCATCAGCTGGATATTCTCATTCCTGATACTTGCGGTAACGATCCAGGACGGTAACCTCACAGAGGAATACAGTCTTCCGGCGATCCTCATCTGCCTTTATTTTTGCCTGAGATATTTCAAGGATGCCGAGGAGAAAAAAGACTACAAGCACCCGTTATATGTATCTTTTATCAACGGTGCCGCAGTCGGAGTTTTAAGCTTTATAAGGATTACAAATGCTGCAACGATCGGCGCTGTGCTGGTTACTGTCTATCTGTTCATGCTCTCGAAAAAGGAGATCAGAAACGCACTTTTGAACCTCTGCACATTAACGGCAGGATTCTTTACTGCAAGCGTGATCCCCTGTATATATTTCTATTCAAAGCACCTGCTGCGCGAGATGCTCTATCAGGTCTTTATTTTCGGATTTGCGTATTCTTCCGAAGTCAGCTTTACGGACAAATTCGTAAATGTATTTACCCAGTTCAGATACTTTACACTGTTCCTTATATTGCCGGTGATCTTATGCTTTATCTACCGCGAGAAGTGGTATATAAGGCTCCTGAGCATCTTATCGGCACTTATGCTGTTATTTGCAGTTACGCTTGGCAATGCATACTTACATTACTTTACGCTTCTGATCCCGCACATTGTTCTTGGCCTTGCATCAGCTTTCAGGAACAGCCGGGGCGTAAGGAAGATCGCAAGGAACATAGCCGTTGTCTCCTGCTGCGTACTGGTGTTTTTCTTTAACAGGGCGCAGATCAGCAACTGCTGTATGGAAGGTCCGGCCATAACGGTAGGCACCAAGGTTTATGTGTCCACCAATGGCGGGGCGGCAGGCGGCCTTGCCGGAAAGTTTTTATCGAACAAATATATTGCAGCTCATATTTATAAAGAGGAGTGGGAGCAGCCACAATACGAGATAGCTGCACTCATCCCTGACAGTGAGAAGCAAAGCGTATTCTGCTTTGGTGATGTCCCCTGGTCAAGATGGTACGGCCAGACACAGACTCTTCCTGCCAACAGGTACATGGATTGGCAGGCTCATTATCTAAAGCTTATCCCTGGTCTGGATGATGAACTTGCGGCATGGATAGATAATGATGGTCCTATCTGGGTGGTAACTCCCGTGGATGGTTCCACGCCTTCACAGAAGGTCACAGATGCCATCACTGCCAACTATGAGCAGGTTTTAAAGAACAGGAAATTCAACGTATTCCACAGAAAAGCTTAACCGATATCCACGGTCTCAAGGTCTTCAAGACCTCTCTCGTCGTGGCTCGTGACGATAAGAAGGCGGCCGTTTAAGCGTTCTCTTATGAACGTGATCGTTTTCGCGCGCGCTTCGTCATCCAGGCCTGTCAGAGGCTCATCAAGTATTACGCAGTCTGAGTCATGAAGCATCGCCCTGATAACGGCAAGACGCCTCTTCATGCCGCCGGATAATTCGCCGGCCTTCTTGTTCAGGGAATCGGAAGGGAGGAGCTCTAAGATCGCGGAAGTCGCGTCAGTTACCGTGACGCCTTCATTTACCGCGAGGATGTTCGTTAATACTGTCTCCTTCTCGAAAAGTCTGTTCTCCTGGAAGCACACGGAAAAACGCATGTCAGAAGGGCGCAGGATCTCACCCTCATCAGGCTCAAGAAGCCCTAAGATCAGGCGGATGCAGGTGGTCTTGCCGATGCCTGAAGGACCTTTGAGAAGATACATGCCTTCTTCAAAGCATGCGGAAAAACCGCTTAATACGGGCTTGCCGTCAAATGATTTACTGACGTTTTTAAGTTCGATCATTTGAATACCCTCTTTACCAGATACGAGATGAGCTTTTCGATGATGAATGCGCATAAGACTGCTGCAAAGGTCCATGCGAGCATATCTGATGTCGCGAGATTTATCTTGGATAAGTAAAGGCCATTGCCGATAGATCTTAAGGGCTGGCCTACGACTTCGGCTGTGATGCCGCCTCTGAAGGCCATGCCGATCGCAAGGGAGACAGCACTCTTTACGTGTGAGCTTACTGAAGGGATGTAGATGTACTTGAGCTTTTTCGCAGGCTTCATCTGATAGACAAATGCAAGTTCAAGAAGCTTGGGATCTGTTACAAGAAGGCCTTCGAGAAGGTTCTTATAAAAGATCGGGAATGAGATGATAGCCGATACGATAACCGTTACGTAACTGCTTCCGGCCCAGATAAGGGCAATGATGATGAAGCTTACGATAGGGATCGACTTGATTACGGATACAAAGGGGGACAGGAAGTCCTTAACGAGATTTATCTTGTATGAGAGGATCGAAAGGACCGTGCCTGAGAGCATTCCTATAAGGAACCCCATTAAGATCTTGCCTGCGGTAATACCTATCGAGAGGTAAAAGGAAGATTCAGAACCAAGAGCAATCAGGGCTTTGAAGGTGTCGATGGGGCCTGATAAGAGGATGGCGTTATTTACAACAAGAGCTGCAACTTGCCAAATAACAAGCCATATCAAAACGATCAAAGTTGTCCTGATATACTTCTTAGTCTTCATCCATTAACTGTTTGCTGTTGTAGTTGTCTCAGTCTCGTTGATAGACGGCTTATAAAAGTAGAATTCCTTCGGAGGGAGCTTGCCGCCGACGGACTTCTCGTCGAACTTGTAAAGGATCTCAAGGAAAGCGGAAAGCGTATCCTTCATCTGCTGGCCTGAAGTACAAGTGACATTGCAGAGCGGGATTGCTTCCTTTGCAATTTTTTCATTGCCGATGATCTCCTTAGCTACAACGAGCTTAGCTGTCTTGTCGAGCTCTGTATAGCACTTCTCAACGCTCTCCTCGTGCTCCATGATGAACGTAACAACTGCATCTCTGTGAGCTTCAAGGAATTCATTTCTTACGATAGTAACGCCTGTTACCATTCCTGTGCCAAGCTTTGCAGCCCACTCGTCTTCAAGTGTGAAAGCGATCTTGAGCTCAGGATTCTGTGCGCATGCAACAGTTGCAAAAGGCTGGGGAAGAACTGCGATCTTGGAAGGATCTTCAGCGAGGATTGCTGCAACTTCAGTAGCCTCAGACTTGAACTCCAATTCGGCGGATGTGGCGTTGTACTTCTGGAGAAGGACTCTCAGTGAATACTCAGGTGTGGAGCCCTGGCCTGTAGCAAGTACAGTCTGTCCCTTAAAATCTGCTACACCTGTGATGCCCTTGTTGCCTGTTACGCAGCAGAGAACGCCGTTTGTATTGATGTCGATAACTGATACTCCGCCGTTTGTCTTGTTGAAGAGAACGGAAGCGAGATTGACAGGGATAAGAGCGATATCAAGGTCACCTGATACGACCTTTGCTGCGATCTCATCAGCCTGAGCTGACATTGTGAATTCATACTTGCCCTTGGACTGGCCCTTTGAAGCCTTGTCCATGAGGTTTACGATACCGATCGTTGTAGGTCCCTTAAGAGAACCGACTCTGACGGTCGTGTTATCTATCATTTTGCTTTGTGCACATCCTGCGAGCATTCCCAAAGAGAGAACGGCAGTAAGTATTGTTGCGATAATCTTATTCTTCATAAGATCTGCCCTCTTTCTAATATAAAATCGCTCTGATTATACACTGTTATTCGACAATTGGCATTTCTGTTGTATTATTAACGCAATAAACGAAAATAAAGAGGATCGAAATATGTTTGGTAACGGTTTGTCTGATTTCGATATAAAATCACTCTTCGATACTACGACCAGATTAGGCCAGATCGTTGAGCTTCTTATCTATGCGGTTATCGCTTTGGTGGTTACCACGGTAATCCTTCTTATCTACGGCAAGTTCGTAAAAAACAGACTTAAAGCCAAGAACAATCTCACGATCCGTTTCACCCAGAACATCATAAGGGTCGTGATAATCCTCATTGCAGTTATCTGGGTCCTCGTAAGTTCCACGGCAACTACCGATATCGGTAAAGTCCTCTTCCAGGGAACTGCGATCTTAGGTGCTGTTTTCGGTCTTGCCGCACAGCCTGTACTGGGTGACTTCTTCAGCGGTATCGCTATTACTCTTAACAGACCTTTCGAGATCGGTGACTGGATCGAATTAGAGAACGGCACGGCCGGCGTTGTTGCCGACATCACGCCGAGACACGTTGTCTTAAGAAGCCTTGGCACAGTTGAGATCATCGTTCCCAACAGCAAGATCAATGCCCTTATGCTCAAGGACACGAGCTTCAAGAAGTTAAGATCCGTCAAGATGGAATTCAATGTCGCATACGGCACGGATGTAGATAAAGCTTCCGAAATTATAAAGAATGAGATCATCAACTCAGAACTGACTGTTCCTGCAAAGAATGATGAATACAGCGATGTATTTTTCGAAGCATTTGCCGACAGCAGCCTCGTCCTCACGACGATCGTTTATTTCAAGCAGAGCACTTCAGGCCTTGCAGTTAAGACCGACGTCAACAAGCGCGTCAACGACGCATTCATTAAGGAAGGTATCGAGATCCCGTTCAACTACGTCAATGTTGTTATGCAGAAGGATTGAAGGCAGGTGTTTCTTCGCATAAGCTAAGGGGGTTCCTATGGCTGAATTAAAGAGTTATTCATGTCCGAAGTGTGGAAGTTTTCTTGATGTTGACAGAGACCGGGATGTGTTTGAATGCCCTTTCTGCGGAAACCGTTTTAATGCTCTTGTTTTCCACCGGGATGAACTGTTAGCGGAGGCCAGACAGATAGCGCGAAGCGGAGATACACTTCAGGCGATGGAAAAATACGAATACCTGCTAAATCTCCTGCCTGATGATTTCGACATTAAGAATGAATATGCATGTGCCGTAGACGGCATTAAGTCTTCCAAAGCCCTGTCGATCGAGCTTCCGCAGGAACCCGATCTAGTGGTTACACACGAAAGGCTGCTTGCACTTCTTAAAAATGATAAGAGGTTCAGTCAAGGTCCGGGAGCGGATTACTTTGCAAAGCTCTGTGAGGTTCTTTCCCTTGAGGTTAAATACAAAGAGATTTACGGGAAATACGAGAAGAGGCTTAAAGAGGCTGAAGAAGCGAAGGGCGGCAAAGATATACCACTCAAATATATAGTTGCTGTATACGCTGTCGCGGGTGGAATTCTTGCGTTTGGCTATTATGCTGAACTGAGAAAATATTACATAGCTTCTGACATACGTGCCACCTGGCCGCTCTGGACATACTTCTCGATACTGGCGGTCCTGATCATTGCATGTGTTGCCATATACTTTATTTCAGCCTGGAAAAATAAGGATCAGACCGCGCGGTACAACAAGTATAAAAAGAGCGCTGAAGACTTTTACAATAACGAGATAGTGCCTGTTCTGGAGTCATATGGAAAAGGCGTTGATGAGCTCGAAAAGCTTAAGCCCATTACAAATAAGGACGCAGCAGTTAATGGTGAAGATAAGGCCGCTGCCACGCAAGCGTCAAAAAGCACTTCTGATCTGCAAGAGACCGTTACCTGTTCCAAGTGCGGCGGTGAGCTTATCCTTGATAACAAAAACAAGGTTTATATCTGCAGTCACTGCGGTGTCTCTTTTGATTATTCGATGTTTATCGGAACGCCCGTTTCAAAGGCTTTCAAGGAATTGGCAGATGGTGAATTCGACCTCGCAGATAAGAGGTTTTTAAAGATCCTTGAAGAGAATCCGGGTGACTTTGATGCTAACTTCGGCCGTGTTCTCTGTGCCGGTAAATGGAGAAATCTGCGTGAGATAGAGCTTAACGATCAAGCGAAAGATATCGACTGGGACGAAATGAAAAAACGTGTGGATCAGGCGATCGAAAACAGTTTTGGCAGCGGCAGACGCTATTTTAAAGCTTTTGAGGTGCTTCTGAATCCCATAAGAACATATTCCCAATTATCTGATAAGACTGATGAGGAGAGTAAGACAGCGGTTAAAGAGGCTGAAAATGATTTCAAAAACGAGTATCCCCGTTTCCTTTTGATGGATAAGCAATTCAGAAGAACATAACTGAAAAATCAGTCTGTTATAACAACTTCTCCGTCAGCACCCGGAATATCCCTTATTATCTCGCCGACGTCAGGAACAGTAATGCGGCCTGACAGAGGGTTCTTGATGCTGATCACGGGCGTTGTGATCTCTGCCTCGACTTCAGATCTCTCAAATGCCAGATCGCAGTCAATCATCTCGCAGTTGATGAGCTTTAAGCCCTTGCAGTAGCAAAGAGGCTGTGTTCCTTTTATAGTGCAGTTTATGAACGTCAGGTTCTCCGAATACCATGCTAAGTATTCGCCGTTGACGACGGAATCTCTGACGGTTACATTTTTCGCGTGCCAGAAAGCGTCCTTGGTATTGAGGACGGAATTTGTGACCTCTACGTTCTCGACATACTGGAAAGAATATTTGCCTGTGAGCCTGAAATTATCCATCACGATATCAGAAGACCTCATGAGGAAGTATTCGGATTCTGCAGTCGTATTGGTCATCTTAAGGCCGTGGACCGACCAGCCAAACTCGGGCGAGATTATGCCTGAGGATGTGATCGTGACCTTGGAGCATTCGCGGAGTGCCTTGATGCCGTGGAGTTTTGAACCGGAGATATCGATATGGTCCGAATACCACATGGAGGCCCTGCATTTATCGGTCATCTCGGAATTTCTTATCGTGAGTCCGTGAACGTGCCAGAAAGGGTATCTCAAGTTGAAGTAGGAGTCTTCTACAACGACGTCGGAGCTCTCTTTTAAAGCGCTCTCGCCGTCGGCGGGACCGTCAAATTTACAGTTCCTGACCATGATGCCGCAGCTCCCGTAAAGGGCGCGTTCGCTGTCCATTGTCTGGTTTTCTACTACCCGCATAGGCACCTCGGATAACTTGATAGAAATACGATACCAAATTAAAGGACAGATTTGTGTCACGGGAATATCTTTTTTGTCAGATGCAGGCGAAAATGTAGTAAAATAACAAAAGTTGCTTATGAATAACTAAAGTTAGTTTTCAACCGGAATGTGTTTTAAACAGAGGTATTATACATGAAGAATGAAGGCGCTATCGGAAAGTCAGCTGAAGATTATCTCGAGTCGATGATAATCCTCAAGGAGAAGAACGGCTATATCCGTTCCATTGATATTGCAACTTTCTTGGGAGTTACAAAGCCCAGTGTCAGCAACGCTATGAAGCGTCTGCGCGAGGAAGGCTATATCGAGATGAACCGTTCCGGATTTATCACGGTTACGGAGAAGGGCATGGAGATCGCCGATAAGATCTATACGCGTCACAAGAAACTCACGGATTTCTTCATTGCGCTCGGCGTAACAGCGGAAGTTGCTGAGGATGATGCGTGCAAGATCGAGCATGATTTGAGCGACGAGACGTTCGAAGCCATCTGCGTTCATGTTGATAAATTCAGCAAGGCCAATAAGTCAAAAAAGAAGTAATAATTTACAGCTAACTGATATATACCCATCAAAGCGGTCTGATAAAATTACATTATCGGAAGATGAACTGGCTCAACACCATGCTCTGGGGCGGTTCAGCACTCCTTGCCTTTGAGCACGTCTGGCACGGCGAAGTAACACCGTGGTTCCCTTTCCTTACGGCAGCATCCAACGCTGCTGACGCTCAGGAGATGCTCCATGAGATGTTTACAAGCGGAGTTGCTATGGCTGTCCTTGTAACGCTCGCCTGGGTCGCAATGGTATTGATCTCACAGGCAGTTTCAAAGAAGAAAGCGCCTGCAGCCGCAAAAGCCAAGGCATAAGGAGGCTTTCATATGACATTACTTATCACGGTTTTCGCAGCCGTTATTGCATCCATCTTCTGGTACAACTCCAAGGTTGACAGAAAGCTCGGCACACTTGCCCTTATGTATTGGGGTGCAAGCCTTATGTGGCTCGTAGACGCAGTTGTTGAGTATATTGAATTGGGCGCAGAGTTTTTCGAGCAGGCTCCCAAGGACATGATCAACGATGCATATCTCGGTTTGTCTGTTGTAGCTCTCGGCCTCGTTATCTGGTTCGTGATCCTTCTTATCAAGGATCCTGAGGGCAAGGTCAAGGCAATGCTCGCAAAGTAAGAAATGGAAATAACATCAGACATCAGAAACAAAGAAAACGCTCTGGTTGAGCGGATCAAGGCCGCCGGGAAACTGGCGGTCGCTTTTTCAGGCGGCGTAGATTCCACATATCTTCTGTATAAGGCACACCAGGTGCTTGGCGATGACTGCCTTGCAGTTACGGTAAGATCCCAGGTCCTTGCAGAAGAGGATTTCAACAGGACAGTGGAATTCTGCAAAGAGATCGGCGCGAAGCAGGAGATCATCGATTTTGATGTATTCTCAGTCGACAAGTTTGCAGAAAATCCCCCTGACAGATGCTACTACTGCAAGAGTTATGATTTCGAAGGCATTAAGAGGGTGGCATCAGAGCATGGCATTACGGCAGTTGCAGACGGCAGCAATGTCGACGACACCGGCGATTACAGACCCGGCATGCGTGCCATGAAAGAATTAGGGATCATTAGCCTGTTAAAAGAATCAGGCCTTACAAAAAAAGATATCCGCGCCCTCTCGAAAGAAGCAGGCCTTGCCACCTGGGATATGCCCGCGGCAGCGTGCCTGGCATCGAGATTTGTTTACGGTGAGAGGATAACTGCGGAAGGCCTTAAAAGGGTTGAGTTATCGGAGAAGTTCATCAGAGATCTCGGCTTTTCCGGAATCCGCGTAAGAGTTCACGGCGATCTGGCAAGGATCGAAGCATCACCTGATGATATCGCTTTATTGTCTTACAGCCGAACCAGAAAAGAGATCACCGATGAACTTAAAAAGCTTGGTTTCAGATACGTCACGCTGGATATGCAGGGCTACCGTATGGGCAGCATGAATGAAGCATTGGAAATTAAAAAGGCTGATCAGTAATGAGCGATACAAAAGACATCTTGGATAAGGTCGCAAAAGGTGAGATGACTCCCGAAGAAGCAGAGCTTCAGCTTAAGATGAAGCCCTTTGTCGACCTGGGCTTTGCAAAGCCTGACCTCCACAGAGGAATGCGTCAGGGCGTTCCCGAGGTCATCTTCGGCCAGGGCAAGACACCTGAGCAGATTGATGCCATTACGAAGAGCCTCCTTGAGGCAGGGCAGAAGACCGTTCTTATCACGAGGCTGTCAGCTGAGAAGGCGTCAGAACTTACGACTCCCATCAAGTATTACGATGTCGCAAGGATAGGCGTCGCAGGCGTTATCCCTGAGCCTTCTGCAAAAGGCACGATAGTCATTGCCACAGGCGGCACATCGGATCTTCCCGTTGCTGAGGAAGCAGCTGTTACGGCTGAGCTTCTCGGCAATAAAGTCGAGCGCGTCTATGACGTCGGCGTTGCAGGCCTTCACAGGCTTCTCGCGCATAAGGAAAAGCTCATGAGCGCGTCAGTCATAATCGCGGTCGCAGGCATGGAAGGCGCCCTTGCGAGCGTTATCGGAGGCCTTGTTGACTGTCCTGTTATAGCCGTTCCGACTAGCGTCGGATACGGTGCATCTTTCGAAGGCCTGTCGGCACTTCTTTCCATGATGAACTCGTGCGCGAGCGGTGTCACCGTCGTTAATATCGACAACGGATTCGGTGCGGGCTACTCTGCCAGCATGATCAACCACATCGGAGGTTAAACCATGAAGACTCTTTATATCGAATGCAATATGGGCGCTGCAGGAGACATGCTCCTCGCATCTTTGGCTGAGCTTACGGGCGACGTAAAAGCGTGCGAAGACAAGCTTAATTCACTGGGCATTCCCGATGTTACATATGAATTCGAAAAGAGCGTCAAGTGCGGTATCGAAGGCACCCACGCGCACGTTGCAGTTCATGGTGTTGAAGAAGATGAACACATGCATGACCATCACCATGAAGAGCATCATCACGAGCACACTCACGAGGAGCACGCACACACTCATGAACACGAGCATCACGATCACGACCATCATCATGAGCACGAGCACGAAGAACACCACCATCACCACACTCACATGAGTGATATAGAGAACATCATTAACGGACTTAATGTATCGGACAAAGTTAAGTCTGATGCTCTCGCAGTATACGGCCTCATCGCAGAGGCTGAGAGCAAGGCTCACGGCAAGCCCATAACGGATATTCATTTCCACGAAGTAGGCACGATGGATGCAGTCGCTGATATCGTCGGCGTCTGTTATCTTTTGGAGCAGATCGGCGCAGGCAAGATAGTTGTATCACCTCTGGCTACGGGCTTCGGAAGCGTAAGATGCGCGCACGGAATACTTCCTGTTCCTGCGCCCGCTACAGCTTCCATAATTGAAGGCAATCCCACATACAGCGGCAATATCGAAGGCGAGCTTCTGACACCCACAGGTGCAGCGCTTCTTAAGCATTTTGCAGACAGCTTCGGAACAAGGCCTGTCATGGCAATTGAGAAGACCGGCTACGGCATGGGCAAAAAGGATTTTGCAAAGGCAAACATGCTCAGAACGTTCTTAGGCGAAGCAGACAATGAGAGCGATAAAGTAGTCGAAATGAAGTTCAACGTCGATGACATGACCGGCGAAGAGATCGGCTATGCAACAGGCGTTCTCATGGACAACGGCGCGCTCGATGTTTTCACGACAGCTGTTTACATGAAGAAGAACCGTCCGGGAATTCTTTTCACGGTGCTCGTGAAGCTTGAAGACAAGGAGAAGTTTGCAAAGCTTATTTTCGAGAACACAACGACCATCGGCATCAGATACAGCGAGATGGAAAGATTCAAGCTCGCAAGGCGCGAAGAGAGGGTCATGACAAAGTACGGCGAAGTCTCCTTTAAGGTATCAGAGGGCTTCGGCGTAAGCAAAGTAAAGCCTGAGTACGACGACGTCAAAGGGATCGCGGACAAAGAATAACTATCCGGGTGAAATATGAGCTCAAAAAAGATCAGCGCAAAAACGGTAATCGCAGTCTTATTAATGGTACTCGATATTCTTGCTGTATGCGGTTTTGTGTATTACCGCATAGAAAATGAACTGCATCATTACGGGATATTAATCCAAAGACCCGATGATATGCAGCTGACCTTGAACAAAGACATTACCAAGACTTTACGCGATAAGACAGTTACGGTTCCGGCAGGAACGGTTGTTAAGCCGAACCACATCTCACTTGATGGAGTTGCTTTTAGTTATTCGGATGAATTTGCTTCGTTCCGTGCTTCATATGAGGATTTTGAAGAACAGGCTCAGCTTGAAGAACTGAGAGCGGAGGCGGAGCAGATCTATAACAAAGACCGCGAAATGGTCATCAAAAAGAACATAGGCCCGGGAATAGCGACGATCCTGTGCGGCATTTTGATATGCGCTCTTGTTACGTTTTTCCTGGTAAAGATTAAATGGTATGTTTTGCTGTATGTCATCCAGATCTTGTTTATTCCTGTGCTGTATTTTGTACTAAGCACCATGTTGTGTCATTAAGTTGATGAGAGGAAACCTTAATGAGTTATATATCCGAATTAAGAAAACTGGTAGGCCACAGACCGATAATGTCTGCAGCTGTCGTCTGCATCCTCTACGATGAGGAAAAGGGACTCCTGTTTGAGAAGAGGACTGACACCGGCGAGTGGTGTGTTCCGGGAGGCGCTCTGGAACTTGGTGAAGAGCCTGAGGATGGCCTTTTCAGGGAAGTTAAGGAAGAGACAAATCTTGATATTGAAGATCCTGTTTTCTTTACAGTTAAATCAAATGTTCATCTCGTCTATCCCAACCACGACGAAGTTTATTATACGGATCTGGTGTATATCGTTACGAAGTACAGCGGCGAACTGTTCCATGACGAGGAAAGTGTTGACTTAAGGTGGTTTGGTATCGATGAGCTTCCCGATAATATCATGCCGACTCAGACCGGATATCTGGAGGAATTTATCAGGCGCATTAAGACTTAAGAAACAAGGCCGCCTTCCATATAGAAGACAGCCTGTTTTTCTATTCCGGTTATCCCGATATTACTTCTTTGTAAACTCCATATCGTCAATTACGATTTTTGCGATGTTGTCCGTGTCTGCAAGACGGTTGAAGAATGCGGTAAGACCATGATCTGATTCGCAAATATAGCCGACGTTTTCGGTATCAGCAGAGTAGACCAGATACTCAGTACCGTCCTTGTAAACGATCTTTATAGTCGGCCTGGGCCATGTGAATCCCTCGCGCAAAGATGCCTTTGTACTGCCTCTGACATCCCACTCCATTGCAATAGGCGAGATCTTTATAGTGCCGCCCTCGGTGCTCGTAAATTCAAGCTCATTGAGCTTATCTGCAATAGGGATGATGAAGGTCTTCTTTTCCTTTTCCACTTCTGATTCGGGCACGCCTTCAGGGCGGTTATCGTTGTGTTCATCGAAGTATTTCCACATCTCATTTCTGGTCATCTTAAGTTCGGTGAGCTCGAGCGTCAGATGATCTGTGACCGGCGGATAGAAATCCGGTCCGAAAACATGGTTCAGATCCCGCATATACTCACTGCAGTAGAGCTTGGTCTTGGTGGAACGTTCCATATCCACCCAGATCTTTCCGCTGCCTTCCTTGAACCTGAAAATGAAGTTCTGATCGTCATTAATGAAAGCCCCTTTGGACTCGTTCTCGAGCTGGCTGTAGATAAGGCAGTCAACGCCCGCTTCTCTCTCGATCGTATAGGCAACCACGAGGCCTCTCTCGTCTCTTACGACACCTTCTACTGTGACCGTGTATTCGCCGACTTTGCAGACAACGGGCGTAGTTACCATTTTATCTCCGAGAAGACGTGCAACGTCCTTGGGATCCGATTCGACATATTCGATCTTAGGATAGGTGATCGTATAAACACTGTCGTTGCCGTTCTTATCTTTCTTGCCTTCTTCGACAAAGGACTCGAC
>CADCJM010000058.1 GCA_902801755.1 Oscillospiraceae bacterium | reverse complement strand
GCGAACGTGCGAGAAACGACCAGCTCAGAAAAGAGATGGGTGCCATCGACGCCGCCATGAAGAAGAATGCACAGTGGTCTTCAAAGGCGGAAGGCTATAAGAACCGCAGCAAGGCACCTTCCAAGGTCGCAGAGGATCATTTCAGGAGGGCATATGAAGCTGAGAAAGCACGCAAATTAATGTCTGCCGCCAAGAACCTGGAGCGCCGCAACGAGCGCAAGCTGGAAGAAAAGCAGAGCCTTCTTAAGGACCTTGAACGCACGGAGACGCTTAAGATCACAGGCACCGAACACCATAACAGGACGCCTGTAATCCTTAAGGACGTAACGCTGATGCGCTGCGGCGAACCAGTCGTCACGGGCTTTAACCTGACGGTCGGGCGCGGTGAGAAGATATCCCTGCAGGGCAGGAACGGGTGTGGCAAGAGCACTCTTATCAAGTATCTGGCGGGCCTTGGCGAAGATGAAGGGATCACCGCTTCAGGCGACATCTATATCGCGCCCGGTCTTAAGATATCTTATGTCGGACAGGACACTTCATCTCTTAGCGGGACACTTTACGACATTGCCGGTGAGCGCGGATGCGACAAGACGATATTTTCGACGATCCTGATCAAGATGGGATTTACGAAGGAGATGCTCTATAGGGATGTCTCCGCGCTGTCGCTCGGGCAGAAGAAATTTGTCATGATCGCCCTGTCATTGTGCGAGCAGGCTGACCTATATCTCTGGGACGAGCCTCTGAACTACATCGACGTCTATATGCGCACCGAGATCGAGCGTCTGGTCAAAGATAACAATGTTACAATGCTCTTCGTTGAGCATGACAGGACGTTTGCGGAGGCTGTGGCAGACAGGGAAGTGAATATGTAACGGGAGACACCGGCTTTTACACCATCTTGATATAATTTCAATTTGGTGTAAAAAAAGGCCTGTTTTTTACACCATTTCGAAATAATATCGTTTTGGTGTAAAAACACGGATGTAAGACTTTAAATGTTCCTGCAGAACTCTAATATCCCGGCTTTTCTGGGCTCGACATCTGCCTTGTATTCAACGGATGTAAGTCCCAGATGGCCAGATCTCTCAATCTCAAGATGCCCGTAGAAGTGTTCGATGCTGCCTATAAGGCGCTCGCACTCAGGCATGTTGGGACCGGTGCGCAGAGCGACCGCATAGCCCTTTTTGCCGGGAGCGATCGTGGCGTGCGGCTCATGAGTGTTGCACCATGGAGTGACCCTGTCTATGAAGGATTTGAACTGGCCGGGAATGTCTGCCCAGTAGGATGGAGCGACGGATACGATGATGTCAGCTTCGTCGAATTCGTTCATTATGTCTCTGATGACCTGGGCGTCCGGCATTATGCACTTAGCTGTCTTGTGGCATGAACGGCAGCCTTTGCAGAACGCGAAGGAATAATCGTCTATGCATATGCTTTTTGTATCGTAACGGCTGGAGAGTTCGCCCTCAATGATCTTAACGATCTCGGCTGTGGCGCCTGTTCTTACGGGACTGCAGTTAATAATCAGTGCTTTCATCATGTCTGTTCGTCCTTTTTAAAGAGGATTATACACCTTTGCTTTGAGCGTGGAACAGGAGCTTTGGCTTATAATTCTCAAATGCCATTATCCTGTTTTACTGCTATACTTCTTGTATTAAATAAATGTCGGGGAGTACGGTATGGGTGTGAAGCTTATCGATAAGGGGAGTATAGAAAAGCTCGACCGCAAGCTGTTTCTGGCATCGGTGGTCCTTGCAGTGATCAATTTCCTGGTCACGCTTCTGATGTATCTTGATGTCTTTAAGGACAATTTCATCACATATTTCACGTGGCCTGCAGCGATCATCCTGCTAGTGCTCTCATTCCGCAAACTCGGGACTTTGAATATCAGAAAGACAGACATCAAAAAGCCTATATTTCTGGTCCTTCTGATCGTCACCGTGATCTATTTCTTCACGCATTTTTATAATTTCAATAATGCGCCATGGAACACATACGGACTGTTTGATGACGGCGCGTGGGATATTTTCGACGCCAGGAAAATGTGCTTTACGAGCAAGAGGTTCGAACTGATCTTCTGGGATGAGAACATCGGTCTTATAAGCCGCGAGCTCGTATTCCATTACTTCATGACGGTCCTGTTTAAGATCTTCGGCTACAACCTCCTGGTATTTAACGTGGGCCTGATCTTCCTTGGCTTCATCACAGTGCTCTTTACGACGCTGACAGCTTATGAACTTAAGAAGGATCCGGTCCTTGCGGGCGCTGCAGGAATCTTCTTGAACTTCATGCCGCTCAACTTCACACAGGTGTATATGGGCCACAGATATGCGATCTGCGGACCTTTGCTGATGATATCGTTCTACCTCATCGTCCGCGCGTTCAAGAGGAATTCCCTTCTGGCCGCAGTTGCCGGAGGAGTCTTTGCAGGCCTTACGATGGAGAGCGCGATCATGGGCAAGCAGTATATCTACGGGCTTATCGCGTCAGGCGTTGTAGTCCTCATCTATCTCCTCATTAAAAAGCGCGAAAATATCTCAGGCTTCATTACTTCCGTAATCGCGGTCCTTTCAGGCTATCTCGTCTCCACGACGCCTCTTTACACATACATGTTTACGCACTGGAAGCTCTACAGCAACAGAGAATCCTCGCTTACAAAAGAGTTCTTCGAGAGGCTCCATAACGAAGGCTTCAAGGTCGTTTCCGAGAACCTTGATATCTTAAAGGAAGTGGTCTTCGCAAAGACTTCCGGATACAGGCAGTTCTCCAACGGCAGCCCCGTGCTCCGCTGGTATCTTGTGGTTTTCCTCATCATCGGCATCATTGTCCTGCTTAAGAGAAAAGAGATCGCCGTGATCATCCTTGCTGCGGTCCCGTTTGCAGGAAGCCTGATCACTATCACATACGATTTCAGGATCCTCATCGCTGCACCGTTCATGTGCATCCTCATCACGGAAGGTGTTTTCGCCACATTCGAATTCATCTTTAAAAAGCGGGAGGGAGCAGAAAAACTCTATCCTTACTTTGCTTCGGGCCTTATCATCGTGATGATGATCCCGCACTTCATGTATCTTAAGGGCATATCTGACGATCCGAATGCCGAGTATCTGCTGCCGCACTATTCCGTTGCGGTATCAAGATATGTGTCAGATGTCGTTGCAGGCTCTGAACAACCAAATATCCTGATGAAGAAAAACGAGTTCAACCGTCCGAACACAAACGACAAATACGATGTCCTGGCCTGCGTCGAATACACCTATGCGCATGTCCACGCTTACATCGGAGGCGAGCATTCCAGAGAGATCTTAAGCCTCTGCAATGATTTCCCGTATATCAGTTTTTCCGAAGATGACATGAGATGGACGGTCTACAATGCGATCCAGAACTATCAGACAGGAAGCAAGGATCTGGTGCTTGTTTTCGAGATCGACCAGCAGGTCGAGAGCATTGTAAATGAACTCATCGGCACAGGACTTTGCGAAGCGGAGTATGACAATTATACGGTAGACGGCAATTTTGTCCTTTTGTGCAGGCTTTATGTTCATAACGAGGACATCGAAGCGTTCAAGCAGGAATCCTACGACATCATTGCGATGTATTACGATTGACCTTTGTAATATTTTATAGTGCGCGCAGGCGGCACGTGCCGCTGTTTTGAAAATGCCTGCAGATTATGACTCAACAATTTTCTCTCACCTGCTTGACAACTATATCGTGAGACGATATACTCGGGTTACGATATATCGGAAGCCGATATAAAGGAGGATAAAGGAAATGCCACAGTTAGCGTTAACCGAAGCAGTCTTTTACATACTGTTGTCGCTCCAGAAACCGCTTCACGGATACGGAATAATCCAGAACGTGGGAGAGCTGTCAAACGGGCGTGTAAAGCTTGCAGCGGGTACATTATACGGAGCGCTTAATTCGCTCGTGGAGAAGGGATGGATCGATGCTCTGCCGGAGAATCCTGAGAGCCGCAAGAAGGAGTACGTGATCACAAAGAATGGTCTTTCTGTACTCGAAGATGAACTTGCAAGACTCTCGGAACTCGTCGAAAACGGCAAGAGGATATTGGGAGGAAACTAAAAATGCGCAGGGTCATTCATAAAATATTTTGGGTCTGGCAGCTCGAAAAAGAACAGGCTTGGATCAATGAGATGGCTTCACATGGATATTCTCTTGAACATGCAGGAAGGCTGACATTCGAATTTGAAGAAACAGAAGCTGACCTCTATACTTACAAAACGCTTTTCCTCAAGGGCTGGGCAGACAGCGAAGAGAACAGAAAGTATTTGAAGTTCCTGGAGGAAATGGGGATCAAGGTTGTCTGCTATATCAACTATCCCGGTACAACCTGGATATACACAAGGGCGCTCAAGGCTGATTACCCTGACGGGATCGATCTGTTCTCAGATATCGACTCCAAGATCAACGGCATGAAAGTAATGAGCGGATACATGATCTTTGTTATGGCATTCATGCTCTTTGCCGCTCTGCTTAACCTCTGGTGTGCAGTGGGCAGGGGATTCTTCTCGCCAATAAACTTTGTATGTTCGATAGCAATGTTCGTAATGTTCACACTGGCAACGATCGCTACGGTCAGGCTTTTCGTGAGCATGGGAAAACTTAAAAAAGAACGCGCGATACACGAATAAACGTTAGTTTAAAAACCAATTAAAACCGCAAATATGGAGGAGTTACTTATGGAAAAATTAAGTGATCAGGGCAGACTGCGCCCATGGATGGGATTTGTCCTTTTTGGAGTATTGATGGCATTCTTCATCTTTGTATGCGCACCGCTCCAGCAGAATCTCGGAATACCGGGTCTTGTAATTACCGAACTTGCCTTCCTGGCTATGGCAGTGATCTATTGTCTGATCCGCAAGGTCAAGATCAAAGAAGTATTCCCGGTAAAGAAGGTAAAGGTAAGAGAAGTTTTCGGATGCATTCTTCTCGTTCTGGGAATCTTCCCGGTATCTTTGATGCTCGTTGCATTAACAGCGATCATCTTCCCGCAGGCTGCATCAGAGGTTGGAGAACTGAACTCATTCATCTTCGGAAATCTTAATTTCCCTCTGGCAGTTCTTATCGTTGCCCTGCTTCCTGCAATCTGTGAAGAAGCGATCCACAGAGGAGCTATCTTGAGCAACTTCAGAGGCATTAAGCATGACTGGGTCATCGTTCTCATCATGGGAGTATTATTCGGAATCAATCACATGTCCGTCTTAAGATTCCTTACCACAATGACTCTCGGCCTGTTCCTCAGCTATGTTGTTGTAAAGAAGAACAATATCATCCTGTCGATGATCATGCACTTCACAAACAACTTTATCTCAGTAGCCATCTCTTATGCTCTCGGACAGAACGGTGCTGCTGTATCATCTTCTGCAACAGTGGATTATTCCGCTGTCATCGGAACATACATGGTCATTGGATTTGCTTCGCCTATCCTCATCACTCTGGGTATTATGCTCGTATATCCCGAGGGCCACAAGAAGATCAGATTCCTTTATGCCGGAGTCATGGCAGCTGCGCTTCTTGTCGGAGGCTTCATGATCAATGCCGGCAACGCTAAGAAGAACATGATCCTCAGCACAACCATCGGCTATCTGGTCACAGCTGATGATAAGGATAATTCCATGATCGACTTCACAGTCGGGGAAGACCGCGACGCTACCGTAGTCGTAACCATAATGAATGCTGAAGGTGATTATAAAGTAAGGATCGACGGCGATAAGGGCAGCAACATCATCAATGCACCTGTTCCCAAGGGCATGGTCCGCATGATCACTTACAATGTCTCTCTTCAGGCAGATCACTATGTCATAACGGTGGAAGCAGAGAACAACGCGGTCGGTGAGAAACCGCAGATACAGATAACGATCGGATAAGTTATTTGCACAATTTAAAAATACAGGGGCTGTCTCTTCATGAGGCAGCCTTTTGTGTGGATGAGAAGGCGGTGTGCGGGTGCACCTACAGACAAAAACATGAAAAATAGATTTTTTGTCTGTAGGTTTTGGTGTTAGAAAGCCGAAATCAAGGGGAACCTGCCGACAAAATTGAATCAAAATCCAAAAATGTCTGCAGGTTAATGCCGATCTGCCCTTAAAAATGCGAAAACCTACAGACAAAAACAAGCCATTCCTTTGTTTTGTCTGCAGGTCGCTTTTCGAGCACTAAAAAAGGAGTAAGTTCAGATCACGTTATACCCTTCGTTTGCGAGGACTTCCATCGCTCTCTCAAAGTTCTCTTCCTTCACAAGAATGTAGTCCGTGTTATATGTCGACACGGCGAAAATACCGATCTTGTTTTCTGCGAGGATCGAAGAGATCTTGGACAGGATCCCGATCAAAGAGAAGTCCAGCACGCCTTCGATGCGGAAGCCTTTCCAGCCGTCGTCTCTTTCGAGCGTTTCAGAAGGGCAGTCAGAGGTCTTGCAGACAAGGGATATCTCTTCGTCCGTGCGTGCAGCAAACCAGAATTCCTTATCCGGAACAAGGTCTTCCAAAGAATTCAATTTGCATACTGAGAACTGATAGGGTAAACGCTTAAGGTCCATATGGATTACTCCGCATTATCGTTCTGGTAATCTTTCCAGGCCTTCTGGAACTTGAAGGTGTAGATGACTGCATAGACGCCGACAAGTGCTACCCACCAGCCGCTGAATTTGCCGTTGCTTACTGTGGTGACAACGACATTGAGCACAGCGTAAGCAGCAAGAACGATCGCAGCGGCTCTGCTCTGGAGAAGGTGGATCAGAAGTGCGCAGGCGAGGATAAGAACGACGTCAAGCATAGCGAAATAATTGCCTGTCTTGATAACGCCGAAATAAAGAGTAAGACCGGCAATAACATATCCGATCACAGCGCTTGAAAAGATGTTGTTTCTGATTGCGTTCATCTGAGGTGTCTTTAAAAACTCGCGTCGTGTCATGTTGATCCTCCTGAAAAGCTTTATTGGCATAAATTATAACAATAAAAGGTGTTACAATGGTGTAGCTGACCGAAAATCAGCATGGGGGATATTTTATATGCGTAAGAATGTTTTTCTGATCTTAATGTTTGCACTTCCGCTCCTGGTATGTTCAGTATTTGCAACCATAGCTGGGCCTTATTACATCGTCAATAAGAGCAGGGAGGAAGTTCCTGATACGACATCGGTGCTAGTCTATTCCGTTGACTATGAATTCGGCGAATTTAACCGCACTTATGCAAAAGGGAGAGGCATCGTTCCAAAGGATAAGACGGTTCAGGTGACCTTTGACAAGATTCCTGAGATAGCCTCGTGGGATGGCGTTAAGGACATATATGTCCGTGACATACAGGTCGACTTCGATGATTTTTCCGACCGGGTTCATGACGGTGAAGCTGTAAAAGTGGCAGTGCCTGTGGATACTGTGGTTCATTTTGGCGAGATCACAGGCATGGCTTCCGCATATAAAATGAATTATTCCGAGGATATCCCGCTCTATAACGGCGAATATGCGGTCTTCAGATGCAGCGAAAAAAGAAACGGCAGATTAATCGAGAATGTCGCAGAGCAGCTCTGTGAAGAGCCGGATTGCTGCCTCTACTACAAGTACGATCCTGAGACCTGGGAAGAATTCTATTCAAAAATAGAGAGATATATTTTTGAGACAGATATGTCGGAAGATGTGGAGATGCTCATCACCACTGCGTCCGCAGATGCCGCAAAAGATATCCAGATCAGGCTGGTGGAAGAGTTCCCTGCATCCAATTACGAATCGGCAGAGTTTGCTGCAGTCTGGAATGAGCAGTACAACAAGGACATCAGAAATAAGATCATCATTGCAGGTGTCATTACCGGCGTCATTCTTATAGGCGTGGAAGTGCTTTTCGGATTCTTGAGAAAACCACGCAAACAGGCAGCCTGATGTCTGAAAAACAGCCTTTTATTATCAAAGAAAAATGTACTTTTTCCATAATGGTAGAACTTTTTGCACCTGATGATATAATGACTATCGGTTTATTGCGGAAAGGGTAAGTTTAGGTTAATGCAGAAGCTTTTATCAGTAGCGATCCCTTCCTTCAACTCGCAGGATTACGTTAGCAGGGCTATCGAGAGTCTCTTGCCGGGCAGGGAGCAGGTGGAGATCATTGTTGTTGATGACGGTTCGACAGATGATACTTCCAGGATCGCTGAAGAATATATAGAGAAATATCCGGATGATGTCCGTCTCATAAAGAAGGAGAACGGCGGTCACGGTGATGCAGTAATGGCAGGTCTTAGCGCAGCTACAGGCCTTTATTTCAGAGTCCTCGATTCAGATGACTGGCTCGATGAAGAGTCTCTTCACAAGCTTTTGGGCGTATTAGAGGAGATGCGTGATCCTGATAAGGCCGCAGATCTTGTTATCACCAACTATGTTTATGAGAAGGTCAACGAGGGCAAGAGGTGCCCGATCAACTACCGTAAGACTCTTCCTGTGGGCAGGCTCTTCGGTTGGGATGAAGTAGGCAAGTGGGCAACTGGTTCTTATATCCTGATGCACTCTGCGACGTATCGCACAGAGCTTGCCAGGAACAGCGGAATGAAGCTTCCCAAGCACACTTTCTATGTAGACCATCTTTATGTATGCTACCCCATGATGAAGGTCGAGAAGATGTACTATCTTGACGTCGATCTTTACCGTTATTTCATCGGGCGCGCCGACCAGTCAGTAAACGAGAAGGTCATGTTAAGCCGCATGGACCAGCAGCTTAAGGTCAACCGCCTCATGCTCTATGAGCTTGATACGGATTCCTTGACGAACGATGCTCAGCGCGAATATCTGTATTACTACACGGAGATAGTTACACTTGCGACCGTCTCATTCCTTTTGCGTCTGCATACGAAAGAGGATGAACAGGTAATGCAGTCTTTCTTGGATGAGATCCAGGAAAAGCGCCCTGCGTACTACAAGTGGCTCACCAAAGGCCCGTTCACAAAGCACATGATTGGACCTGTCCGCAACTGGCCCCACTGGATAAGCTATCCCTTACACCGTTTAGGCTACCAGATAGCAAGAAAACTCTTCGGGTTCAACTGATCACTTTTTCGAAGGCTTGATCGAGAGTCCTATAAGTCCAAGACCGCTCGCGATAAGCGGCAGCGTAAAGCTTACGAAACGGGACAGGAGCATTACGCTTCCAAGTAAAGCTGTCGGTATAAGATCCGCATAGAATAAGGCATATCCGTACTCAGTAACTCCTGCAGCGCCCGGAAGCGGCAACGAGGATACTGATATGAAGAGTGATGCCTGTGTGCGGAGTACCGTAAACCACTCAAGATCTGTGCATCCGATTGCGCGTGCGCAGAAGAATGTGACCGAGTGGAAAAGTATTATCTGGACAAGTGAAGTAAGAAGCATCTTAACGAACACTATCTTGTTCTTTCTAAGAAGGCATGCCGCCTTTCTGTATGAAGCAAAAGACCTTAAGAACTTGAATCTCTCGCCGGGCTTGATGCCTCTGACCTTAATGAACCAGAGTCCGATCCCGATGAAGAATCCAGCGAGTTTTCTCGTAAAGAGAACGCAGATAAGGAATGCGATTATCGCAAGGTTTAAAGCAAATCCGATAGGGAAGACATAAGCAAATCTGCCTTGAAGTTTAAAGACTTCGCCATGGGAGCAGATAACGCCGATAACGCCGAGGAATACTGCCGCGCACTGGAAGCTCAGGAGTGCGCACAGGAGCGTAAATGCGCTGTGCGATACCTTCAGCTTGTCCTTGGCCATGAAGTAGAGCTGGCCGGGCTGTCCGCCTGTCGATGAAGGCGTGATGGAGCTGAAAAAGAACCCTGCGAAGGAGTACTTCATCATCTGTGCAAAAGAGATCTTATAGCCGTCAAGCTTCAAGCATCTTCTGATATTAATACCGTCAGCAACCGCATAAAGTGCCATGGAGGCGACTGCAGCCAGCACCCACCAGATGTTAGCATGCTTGAGCGTTCCTATGATGTCCTGTCCTTCAAGTTCTTTATAGATGACGCATACAGTCGCTCCGCCGAGAATGAGCAGGAACAACGCGCCAAGCCACAAAGACTTTTTCTTCAGAAGACCCATTTAAAGTATCAATCCATCCCAAAAGTATTAATCAGA
>CADCJM010000057.1 GCA_902801755.1 Oscillospiraceae bacterium | reverse complement strand
TAACCTTCACAATGCTTCTCATAAATTTCTTTCTTTAGTTCAAAACTGTATTTCATATAAAAACCCCCGAAGTTTGTCCAACTTCAGGGGTTCACTTCATTTGAAGACACCGCCTTACAGTTTTTAAGATTATTCTTTTCAGTACTTGATGCCGAGGTTCTTCTGGAGATCTTTGTCGGCGCCGAAAACTGTTACCGTATCGCCTGTCATAAATACAAAATCTGCAGGGAATTCAAGGATCGGAGTGCCGTCTCTTCTGATGGAAAGAACATTGAGATGGAGCTTGTTTCTGATGCCGATCTCAGCAAGGCTCTTGCCGATCCAGGCTTCCGGTACTTTGACTTCGAAGATCGAATAATCACCGGGGTAATCAAGATAATCAACAACGTCTGCGGAGCAGTAACGTACAGCTGACCATTCAGCGAGCTGCTTTTCAGGGAAGACGACGGAATCAGCTCCTGTCGCAAGAAGGAACTTCTTCTGGACAGATCTTGAAGCTCTTGCGACGATGTATTTTGCGCCGCATTCCTTGAGCAGGGATGTGGTCTCGAGTGAAGACTGAAAGTTATCGCCGATCGCTACGAAGCAGACATCGAAATTCTCAACTCCCAAAGACTTTATAAATGCCTCGTTTGTGGCATCACCTATAAGGGAACTTGTGACCATTCCCAATACGGGTTCCAATCTTTCCTCGGAAGAATCAACCGCAAGGATCTCATCTCCTGCCTTGCTCAGCTGGTCGATGAGGTGATAGCCGAATCGTCCGATTCCGATTACGAGTACGCTCTTCATATATTATTTCCTTTCTGCCGGTTTAACCGACCGCTATGTTATCTGCGGGATACTGCCTGTTGCCTGTCGACTTTCTGGTGATAGCAGCAAAGACGAGAGTAAGGCCTCCCACACGTCCCGTGTACATCAATATGATCAATATAAACTTTGAAACCGTATGCAGTGTCGGAGTGATGCCCATCGAAAGGCCGACGGTACCGACGGCGGACGCGCTCTCAAAGAGTGCCGTAAGGAAAGCCCTGTGCTCGATCCTGGCAATCGACATGGAGCCTAATACTGCAAGCATAACATCAAGCATGCAGACAGCAACGGCACCATAGATAGCCTCGGTGGTTATCCTGCGCTTAAAGATCGCAGGTGACTTCTCGCGCTTGAAGAATGCAAGCATTGTGAGGAACAGGATGGTGATCGTCGTGATCTTCATACCGCCTGCCGTAGAGCCGGGTGCGCCGCCTATGAGCATCAGGATTATCGTCATGACAACGCCCGTGCCTGAGAAATTGTTGTAGTCAGTTGTATTAAATCCCGCTGTTCTTGGTGTTACAGCCTGGAAAAGAGATGCGAGGAACCTCTGGTTTGCCGGGTAATCGCTATATTCTCCGAACCAGAGATAGACCATGGGAACAAGTACGAGGATAAGTTCCATGACAATAATTAGCTTGCTCTGTGTGCTGTATTTGTAGAACTTGAAGCCGTGCTTTCTGATATCCATCCATGTAAGGAAGCCAAGACCGCCTGTAAGGATGAGGAATACAAGAGTTATGACGACAACCGGGTTATCCATGTAAGGCATCATGGAGGAGAACTCACCATGGGTGCCGTTTAAGTCAAAGCCGGCATTACAGAATGCGGAGATCGATGTGAATACCGAGAGCCAGATACCCTTAACGACGCCATACTCGGAAATGAATACCGGAGATAATGCGGCAGCTCCCAAAGCCTCGAAAATAAGACATCCGAGGAAAATGAACCTGGTATATTTCATGATCTCACCGAGGTTAGGGGCAGAGACCGCTTCCTGCATCGTTGTCCTGGCCTGAAGGCCAAGCCTTTTGCCGACGATCTTGCTTAAGACTGTTGTCATAGTAACAACGCCCATACCGCCGATCTGGATCAGTGAGAGGATCACGAGCTGGCCGAACCATGTCCAGTGGGTCCATGTGTCATAGAGGACCAGTCCGGTAACGCAGCTTGCCGAAGTAGCCGTAAAGAGAGCGTCGGTAACGCTTGTCCATTCTCCCGATCTGGAAGAGATGGGAAGCATAAGAAGTATGGCTCCTGCAAGGATCAATACTACAAAGCCCAAAAGTATCGTCTGGGCACCGCTTAATCTGAAATGTCTTTTTCCACTATCACTCATACGAAGATATTATAAATCTTTTTCTTAAAAATTTATCAAGTAATCGGTCTCATGATCCTGAAGGACTTTTCGAGGCCTTCTAAGAAAATTGTCCCATTAATTGACGGCTAATAATTACGATAACTGTTATAATCTCTAAGAATCGGATTTTACTTAGGAGATTTTTGCTTTGGCAGACGATACTTTCAGCAATTCAGACGAGTTTTTCAGAGATCTCGAAGATATATACGGACAGGGGCCTGAGACCTCTGTTGAGCAGGACGCGGACCAGATCCTTGAAGGCCTTAACAAGGAGCAGAAGGCTGCGGTCACCCATCTGGACGGACCGCTCCTCATTCTTGCAGGCGCAGGTTCGGGCAAGACAAGGGTTATCACATACCGTATAGCCTACATGATGAAGAAGCATAACGTGGCACCTTCATCTATTCTCGCGATCACGTTCACGAATAAGGCTGCAAATGAGATGCGCCAGCGTATCGAGGGACTTGTCGGTGACCGTTCCAAGTATATCTGGTGCGGCACGTTCCACAGTATTTTCGCAAGGCTCTTAAGACGTCACGCAGAGCTTTTGGGATATTCCCAGAATTTCTCGATCATAGATACTGATGACCAGCTAAAACTCATTAAGGAAGCTATGAAGGAACTCGATATCGCTGACAGCCAGTTCAAGCCCAAGAGCGTCCAGATCGAGATCTCCAATGCCAAGAATAAGTTCGTCGGAGTTGAGGAGTACCAGCTTCTGGCTGGCAAGGAATATTTCCTCGGCGTTGTTGGAATCCCGATATCTGCGAGCTTTACAGGGCCAAGTTCAGATACATCATGGTCGATGAGTATCAGGATACGAATGAGACACAGTACCGCGCGGTCATGAAGCTTGCATCAGGCAGCGGCAATATATGCGTAGTAGGCGACGATGACCAGTCCATCTATTCCTTCAGAGGCGCTGACGTAAGGCTCATCCTGAAGTTTGAGAAGGATTTCCCGGGCGCCAGGGTCATCAAGCTCGAGGAAAACTACCGTTCGACGAAGACGATCCTTGATGCGGCAAACTGCGTAATCTCCAATAATACAAAGCGTAAGAGCAAGAGGCTCAGGACTGAGGGCCAGCAGGGCGAGAAGATAATCGTCATGAATGCCGATACGAGCGCCGGTGAGGCTGACTTTGTCGGCAGGACCATCAAGATGATGGTCGACAAGGGCAAGTTCAAGTTCTCGGACTGCGCTGTCCTTTACAGAATGAACGCTCTGTCACGTAACATAGAGACCACGCTCCATAATCTTGGGATCCCTTTCAGAGTCTATGGCGGCATGAGGTTCTACGACAGAAAAGAGATCAAGGACGTTCTCGCATATCTGAGACTCATCAATGACCCCAGAGACAATATTGCTTTTGAGCGCATTATCAATGTGCCCAAGAGGGGCATCGGCGATGCCACGATCGAGAAGATCAGGCAGTATGCGCTGGCTGATAATATCAGTATGTTTGAAGTTGCAGAGCATTCTGTCGATTATCCGGAGCTCGTAAGATCCGCCAACAGGATCTGCGCTTTTACTGATCTCATTAATGAGATGAAGGGAAAGCTCAGGGAAGACGAGATGGATTTTGCCCACTTTGTAGACTATGTCGAGAATGAATCGGGCATCATCGAAGAGATCACAGAGCAGCGCGAGAAGAAGGGTGAGATAATCGACCGCGTCGAGAACTTAAAGGAACTTTTGTCTGAAGCTGCAGAATACGACAAGGCGCACCGCGCTGAGCCTGTTGATATGGATACTCTTGAGATCGACGACGGCGACGGACTCCCCGTGGAGGTCGATGAGGATTTCTTTTTCGATACTGCCACAGCGGATACTACAGAGGGTATTTTAGGGCTTTATCTTGAGAATGCATCGCTGTTTACTGAGGGTGATGAGTTTAACGATACTGACGATTTTGTAAAGCTCATGTCGATCCACAGCGCCAAGGGCCTTGAATTCGGTGCAGTGTTCATCATTGGACTTGAAGAGGGCGTTTTCCCGAGCTACCGTTCGATCCAGAGCATGGAAGATACAGAAGAAGAGCGGAGGCTCATGTATGTTGCGATAACGAGAGCCAAGAAGAATCTCTTTATCGTGCTCGCAAGGCAGAGAATGCTCTTCGGCCAGACGAACTGCAACCAGCCTTCAAGATTCATAAAAGAGATCAATCCGGAACTCCTTTATCTCATGGGTTCGAAGAGGGAGACCCCGAAGGATGTTCCGCAGGGTGAGACTCAGAGGGAGAAGTCCAAAAAGTCGATTGCATCGGCTATCAAGTCGCAGTTTACGGCCGATAAGAAGAAGCAGTCGCAGCAGCGTGAGGGGCAGCTCGGACCGAATGATCTTTTCGAAGGCATGAAGGTAGTTCATCCGAGATTCGGTGAGGGAGTGATACTCAAAGTCGAGCCTGTCGGAGGAGATGCGCTCGTGACGGTCGATTTCGACGGTATGAGGAAGAATATGCTCGCTAACGCAGCAGGGCTTTCGAAGGCCTGACAGAGGGCATTTTAGAATAGGGCACACCATTTGTAGTATAATAATTTAACGCGTTTTAGAAGGAGACTACAACTGATGTCAGATAATCTCAGCTTCCAGGATCTTTACGCCGACAGTGTTGCTTGTCTCGGGAAATCAGATAAGATCTCCGAGGCGACCAGAGCGAAGATCAAGATGCTTCAGGTACAGAAGGATAAGATCCTGAGCGTCAATGCCACCAAATGTTCTGAGTCACGTGGCCGTATCGTCCCTGAGGACGACGGCGATGTCAGGAATTGCTTTGAGCGTGATATGGGAAGGATCATATACTCTCAGGCATTCAGACGCCTCAAGCACAAGACACAGGTCTTCTTTAATCCTGCCAATGACCACATCTGCTCAAGACTTGAGCATGTCATCTATGTAGACTATATCGCCTCCACGATAGGCAGCGCGCTGAATCTCAATGTCGATCTTATAAGAGCGATCGCTTTAGGCCACGACGTTGGACATACGCCCTTCGGACACAGCGGAGAGAGAGTCCTTAACAGGAAGCTCAAAGAGATCGATCCCAAGCTCTATTTCGAGCATGAATCCAACGGACTCCGCGTGCTCAATATTCTTGAGAAGCACAATGATGATTACGGACTTAATCTCACATTTGAAGTAAGGGACGGTATCATCAGCCACTGCGGTGAATATTACGATGAGAGAAAGCTCGTGCCCTGCACCGATAAGACGGAAGAAGACCTGTCTTATCTGATCCCGAAGAAGTACCGTAAAGGCCCTGCCACGATGGAAGGCTGCGTTGTAAGATTTGCGGACAAGATCGCTTATGTCGGAAGAGATATTGAAGACGCGTTGAGAACAGGCGTTATCGCGAGCGAATTTGATGTGCCGGTCGTAACGGACGGCGTCGGAAGCTCCAATTCCGAGATCATCAATTTCCTTGTCCAGGACATAATCGAGAACAGTATCGACAAGGGCTGTATCATGATGAGTGACCACGCAGGGGATGCTCTTGAGCACACTCTCAAAGAGAACGTTGCCAAGATCTACACTGCAGGCAAAGTAAAGACTTATGAGAAGTACTGCGACGTAATGCTCGAAGGACTTTTCGACGCATATTATGAGGCTGTCAAAAATCTCGAAAAGGCTGAGGATTCGAAGTCATCCTCGATCAGGAAGTTCGCCGAATTTGTTAAGAACCATCCTGAATACAAAGCCGGTATCGACACGCCGCTCCCGATCTATGTTTCCGACTACATCGCCGGAATGACGGATTCATTTGCGGTAAGCAGCTTCAACGAGATCTATAAGAGTTAATGGAGTAATAAGAATGGATAACAGGGAAGAATACGGCTTTTTCGCGATGCTCGACCGCATGCAGTACATCGGAAGATGGGCTTTGATGCGCAACAGCAGGACAGAGAATATTAAAGAACACAGTTTTGACGTTGCGGTTATCGCGCATTGTCTGACGATCCTTCACAACAGATTCGGGAAGGATAAGGAGGGCGCCATCCTGCCTGATCCTTACAAGGTCCAGGCATATGCGCTGTTTCATGACTGCACCGAGATCTTAACGGGAGATCTTCCCACGCCTATAAAGTACCGCAATAAGGAGATAACAAAGGCTTATAAGGAAGTCGAGTCTGAGGCTGCGGCAAGCCTTGTCGAGCTTCTTCCGGACGACCCTGAGATGAGGGCCGAATATCTGGAGCTCCTTGATCCTTCACAGAACACCGAGGAAGAAAAGCTTATTCATAAGCTCGTTAAAGCTGCCGACAAGATCGCTGCTTATATCAAGTGCTTAAGAGAAGAGAGCACCGGCAATGCGGAATTTGCCGCTGCAAAGGAATCGACAGGCAGGATCATCAGGGAGATGAATATGCCTGAGGTCGATTACTACATGGATCATTTCGTTCCTTCATACGGATATACATTGGATAAGATAACCGGGAGGGATGCTTAACCGATGTATGTACGCCGTCCGGAATATTTTATTGCAGCTGTGCTTTTCGGTGTCCTTGCGGTCGCCGCAGCTGTTATCACGGCAATTAGCCTTGATACAGGCATCTCGGATCCTGACAAAAAGACGCTGAAAAAAGCTGACGATATCGTTGCGAGAGCAGGTGCTCTGACATCTGTTTCCAATGACGAAGTGGAGATCGCAAAATCCCGTGTGGAAGACGGACTCATATCCTGCGGCGATTATGTTATCTCTGTAATGACATCACCTGATTATCTGCTCACGGGAGTATCCGATGAGAAGTTTGCAAATGACCTTTGCAGTGTCATTTACGGCGAGGTGCGCCAGGATGAAGTGAAATACATCATGGATGACCTTAAGAACAATTCCAGAGTCGTTGCGATCGATAAGGCGATTACTTCAGAAAGCAGGAAATTAAGTGCCTCCGGCACGCCTGCAGGAATGGGAAGCGTTATCTCCAATGTCAGTCTTGAATCCACTATCGATTCTCCCGAACAGTATACTGTCGGGATCAGGGAATCGTCAGGCTCTTATACAGCGACGGGAGATGAAGTCAGAACGGACTTTTTCGTCGATGGATCGCTTTATTACGGTTATCTGAAATTCACGGACAATAAGAATACCGGCAATTCCAGTTACCGTGAATTCACTCTGTCCTGGGATACTGCAGATGTCGCACCCGGAAGACATGAGGTATATGCGCTCCTGAGAAGCTCAGACGGAAGAGGAACTGTTATTTCCGGCGGCGAGATCACGATACCTGCAAAGCTCATGATAGAGCCTGATTCGGTCGAGGAGTCTTCGATCCCTGTAGGTGCTTCCAATTCCTGGTACATGATCGACTGCAAGGACAGTGACTGCTATATCAATTTTGCCGGAATATCTGATGATATCAGAGTATCGCTTTACGATCTTAAGGGCGATCTTATCGGCTCGAATGAGAACCCCGGAATTCCTTATGCAATGCTCAGGGGAAGAAAACAGGACGTTGATGCCGTTGCAAAGGAAACAGGCATTTCGAGCGTATCGAACTGCTATTATATCTGCGTCAGCAGAACAGGTATGGATCTGGAAAATGATGTTGACTTTACAATGATCCAGTCCAGGGAATTCGCATATTTCGACGGCACATATATGGCAGTAACAGGCGGTGACGGCGTCAATAACGTTAAGCTCACTGACATGGACAAGAACACTTATGACGTCGAGAGGGCCAAGGCCGGTATCGTTCCCGTCAACGGTACTCTCGCAAGTCTTTATATCCAGGATGCCCAGTCGGCCGATGTGATAAATATCTATCCTAAATTCGATTTTCTCACCCGCGACTATGCTTACTGCAATGCAGGCTATACCGGCATCGCATTAAGATGCTCTGCGCTTGAAGGTTATTCTGCGGAAGTCACGATAGTTGCCGATTCCAACGGAAGCCAGAGGAGCCTTTCACAGGGCGAGATTTTCGAGATCCCTGAAGGCGAGACGGTCATAACGATGACTGTAAACAGTTTTGACGGTTCTTCGGATTCCTACAGATTCTATCTTCTGAATGGAGATGACAGGGGAGATTTCAATGAGAATACCCTCTCCAAATTCCCGAAGAGTTACTACAGCGGATTGTGGCTTCTCCACTGTCTTAAGCCCAGCTATATCTTCACGCCTTACTATACGAATCTCTCGTTCGGCAATGCGTTGGATGCTGAGAACAGTTACGGCAGGAGCCTTGTCCAGAAGTCTGAACATCCGCGTTATGTGAAGCAGAACAGCAAGGTTTACGATAAACCCGACTGGATGGCGGCCAAGACGGAAGTGGTAAGTTATTTCATGGATCCCAGAAATTTCTTAACACCCGAAAAGGTCTTCGCATTCGAGATGCTCGGATTTGATTCCAAAGTTCATACGGTGGAAGGCGTAAAGGAGATCATCAAGGGTTCGTTTATGGACGGCTCTGCTGACTATGATTATGCACAGATCATTTATGAAGCAGGAAAGGAAGCGGGTGTATCTCCGTATTTCCTTGCGAGCAGGATAATCCAGGAGATGGGTTATAACGGCGAGTCTGCTTTGTCCAGAGGCGACCTTACAGGTTACGAAGGCTACTACAATTTCTATAACATCGGAGCATATGCAACGACTGAGCCCGGCGGTGCCGTGATCAACGGTGCAAAATATGCCCAGTGGGGAAGAGACTGGGAAGGCAAAGAGATCACCGATACCGAGAAAACTTACCTCCTGCCCTGGACATCAGTTGAAAAAGCTATAAAGGGCGGTGCTTCGGGTTATATTGATAAGGGACAGAACACTTTGTATTTCCAGAAGTTTGATGTCCTTGATGACGGAACGGAAAAGTACAACCACCAGTATGCGCAGAATATAATGATGGCGTATTCTGAGGGTATGAGATATTACAGAAGTTATGCTTCGATCGGCATGACGGATGCCGCATTCGAATTCGTGATTCCTGTATACAACAATATGCCTGAATCATACGGGAGCCTGCCTTGATTAAGTTTAAGTCCGACAGAAAAACAGGAATGATAATTGCAAAGGCTGCATCAGCGGTCTTTGCGCTTGTTTTTGTTTCCGTATTCTGTCTTGCGAACCTTAATCCTGTTGAGGTAAATGCCGATACGGAGATAGTTATTTCTGCTACGACCAACCAGACCTTTGTAGGTCCGGGAGATCTCGTAATCGTTGATGTCATTGCAAGCAAGATGCCGGGTGTTACCGAATTCGGACCGATAGAGATAAGTTACGATCTCGATAAAGCTGAATACGTATCCTTTGACCAGGGCAAAGAGACCGTCGGCAGCTACTATATCAACGGTTCCAGAAAAGGTGACGATGTAGTTTTCAAAGGCATGGACCAGAATCAGAATATGAATGTCGCAAATGACGGCAGCGGCGATGAAGATGCTACTGTATCGTTTTATTCAGATGAACAGGTGGTTTTATTTTCTGCCGCATTCAGGCTTGCAACCGATGTCTCAGGAGAAGTCAGATTCACATTCAAGTCCATAGGTGAGTTCAAATCACCGGACAAAAAGATCACAGCAAGGGTAGGAAGCGGACTGACAGTTCCTGTAAGAAGATCAGGTCTTTCATCTGATGCTACGATCGCTTCCCTTAAGATAAGAGGAACGAATATCTCGCCTGATTTCAATCCGAATATTACCGAATATACCTGCTCTGTCGAGAGATCTGTTACTGATCTTCAGGTAAGCGTTCTGGCAAGCAATCTCTGGGCTGCTGTCGAGATCGGCGGAAACCAGCATCTTAATACAGGCGAGAATCTCGTCACTATAGACGTTACGGCGCAAAACGGTATTAATCAGATGCATTACGTCGTGCATGTTGTACGACGAGAGAGTAATATTCCGGAGAATTCCTCGCTTGTGGATCTTGAAGGCAAAACATACACATTCTTAGATCCGCCTGAAGATGCTAAAGTTCCTGACGGGTTCTATCCGACCATGAAGACCATAAACGGCTACAGCGTTCCGGTATTCGTCAAGGACGGCGTATCGAGCGTAATCCTTTTCCTCTATGACGGAAATGAATCGAGCCTGTATTTTTATAACAGCGGCACTAAAAAAGTCATCAAGTATGAGCCCGGCAGTATTGTCATTAAGGAGTCTTCCATCCTCAGGCTGGCTGAGGTTCCGGCAGATGTTGTGATACCTGATGATTTCAAGCCGGCTGTATTTGATGCCGGAAATATGATCCTTCAAGGCTATGAGAACGGCGACGGGGATTTTATCTTTTACCTGATCGAAGAAGACGGCCGCGGTGATTTCTTCTACCTTGACAAGACCACCGGTTCCGTCAGCAGATACAGATTTGCGGACAAAAAAGCCGAGCTTTTGTACTCTTATTTATTTGACGTTTTTCTCGTTATTGCTATTATTGAAGCGGTCATTGTAACCATCTCTGTATATATCATAAGGAGAATGGTCTCTGACAGGACTAATCCGAGACCGAAAAGGGTGTAATGGAAAATGGGAATTATTAAGACGATTATCGTCGGCGGTGAAGGCCTTACTGAGAAGCAGGAAAAGATACGTAAGCTTTTTATGTATCTTGTCAGCGGATGCCTTACCACAGCCGTTAACTGGATCTGCTACGTAGCTTTCGATAAGCTCGTAAAAGCCGATATGATGGTAGATCTCTTCGGCAAAGAGGTCTCCCTTAAATTTATCATTAACCAGATAGTATGCTGGATCATTGCAGTCCTTGTAGCATATTTCTTAAACAGGGTCACGGTATTCAGGTCAAAGGGAAGCGTCTTAAGAGAGCTCTTAACTTTTGCAGGTGCGAGAGTATTATCTTTCCTCGTGCTTGAGATCGGCTTATATTCACTCATGATCTGGGCCTGCGTATCCATTACGGGTCTTCCGATCAACACCCCCATGGCAGTCTGGCAGATCTTCGCATGGTCATTCGCATTCACATATGAATATCTCTGCAAGCTCATCAATTCGGTATTTATCATGATCGCCAATTATGTAATGAGCAAGGTCATGGTCTTCAAGAAGAAGGACATGGTGGATTACAATGCGGAAGATAAGAAGACCGCAGAAGCTTCTTCCGGGAAGGAAGCCGCCGATGCCTGATTCCAAGGTGCCGGAGCTTTTAACAGGAGCATTGAAATTCGGCATCAAACCCGGACTTGAACGTATCACCACACTCATGGATCTTCTGGGCAACCCCCAGGATAGTTTTAAGTCTGTCCATATAGCCGGCACTAACGGCAAGGGCTCTGTTGCCACATTTATCTCATCGGTAATGGCAGCATCGGGAAAGACTGTGGGTGTCTTTACTTCGCCTTATCTTGAGAGATTTTCGGAGCGTATAAGGATCATTGACGGCAAAGAAGGCCTTCTCAGTTTTGTGAAAGACGATTCCTACGGAGAGATCGATCCTGCGAGCCTTTCAAAGTTCTCAGACCAGGTAAAGGCAGCCCGCGAAAAGATGGTCAGCAAGGGCTTGTGCGATGAGCCTACGGAGTTCGAACTCATCACTGCGATCAGTTTTCTCTATTTTGCCGAGAAGAAGATCGACGTTGCAGTGCTTGAGGTAGGTCTTGGCGGAAGGCTTGATTCGACGAACATAATCAAGGACCCCCTTGTAACGGTAATAACCGCTATGGGTCTTGACCACACGGGAGTTCTTGGCAGCACGATAAAAGAGATAACAGGTGAGAAGGCAGGGATCTTCAAGGAAGGTTCGCCTGCGGTATGCTTCGATCCTGACCTTATGATCCTTCCTGAAGAGATGAAGCCTGATGTAAGATCGGTCCTTCTTGAGAAAGCCTCTGAAAAGAAGATCGGCATATCATTTGCCGGAAGCAAGGCTGCCTATGACAGCGCTGTGTTTACAGAAGACGGCAGGATGGAATTCACTTATGACGGCACGGTATTTTCGACATATCTCAACGGCAGGCATCAGATAGGAAATGCAGTTACTGCCATTGAAGCCTGCAGAAAGTGCGGAATTCCTGAAGATGCCATAAAGGAAGGCATCGCTCTTGCAAGATGGAAGTGCAGGGCTGAGCTTTTGAGCACTAAGCCCGTGATCATTATCGACGGCGGCCACAATCCGCAGGGTGCATTAAGCCTTGGCGCCACTATGAACGAGATGCTCGGTGGATCACTTAGAGGCAAACCTGTAAGACTTCTTATGGGAGTTATGGCAGATAAGGATGTTGAGGGTATACTTGATGCTTATAAGACCTGCGGGATCAACATAAAGAGTGCGGTTACGGTAACGCCCGATAACCCCAGAAGCGAACCGGCTGATGTTCTCGCACATAAAATAAATAATGTGTATAATATCAGCGACGATTTGGAGGTATGCCCCGATGCCTGCGAAGGAACGAAGCTCGCATACTCAAAATCGCTTAGCGACGGCATGGTAATTCTTGCCACCGGATCGCTTTATCTTGCGGGTCAGATCAGAGCCACTTTGAAAGGATTGATTGAATGCACGACTATCTGAGCTTATGTATGTTAATACAGCCGATTAATGAGTCGAGTCTCATTCTTTTCGATGTGAGCAACGAAGAGAAGGCCCGTATCGTACGCCAGTACAACAGAGCATTGCAGAACAGCCAGGGCGAAGGCACTGACGTTGCACAGATATTCTTAAAGCCTTTGATCTCACAGTATCAGAAGTGGGGAGATCCTGCCTTGATATTCGGACTTTGCCTTGCAAGAGAGGGACAGTTCAAGAGAGCTGAAGGCAGCCTTGTTTTTGCTATTCAGGGCGTGCTCGGAACAGAGCAGTATCTTACGATCGCACAGGAAGCACTGAGGATGGTCAGAGAGGATATCAAGAACCCTCCGCCGGATCTTCCGCCTGCAGATATAGCCGGAAAGCTTAAGAATGCCCAGATGGCTTCAGGAACTTCTCCTGCCGCAAGGGCCAACTTCCAGGCGCCTATCCTTACAAAGGCCCAGAAGACTTCCGAACCGCCTCAAATGGCATCTTCCAAAGAGAGAAGAGATATCATGATGCGTTCGGGCGGAGTCGCTGACGAGCTCCCCGATGATTCAATAGATATTGAGGATATAAAATCTCCTAGAGAGAGGATGAAAAGTTTAGTCGTCGTTGGCGTTGTAATTCTGTCAATGTTACTAGTGACGCTTCTCATCATCTTTGGTATTATTCCTCTGGTAAAACAGATCGAAGCAGGAGGAAATGCACAGGACAAGCTCGAATACCTCCACAGAGAGTTCTATCGCAACAGATTCGACCCTGAGGTTTCAGCTCTTGCTAGTGCATATGAATCAAGCTTCGGAACGTACAGTACCGCGAATATGCCTTCCGATACCGCAAAGCACATGATCGGTGTTGAAGGCAGTTCACAGAGCGAATCAGAGACGACCACTTCTGAAACGACTACATCAACTGAGTTGACAGCATATACTGCAGGAACTACTACGGCGTCTCAAGGAGCACAGACATGAACTATATAAGCACAAGAGGATATGAAGGAAAGTTTTCTTCAAGCGAAGCTATCATAAGGGGCATCGCTCCGGACGGCGGTCTTTTTGTGCCTGAGACTATTCCTCAGCTTACACAGGAAGACCTGGAGAGAATGCAGACGATGCAGTTCTATGAACTGTCTGCATTTGTTCTTTCAAAGTTCCTTACTGATTTTACGGAAGCTGAACTCCTCGAATACACAAGACAGGCTTACGCTGAAGAGAAGTGGGGCGAGAACCCCGTTCCTCTCGTTCAGATGAACGAATATAACGACAGGGAATATATCTTAGAGCTCTGGCACGGACCTACGTGCGCATTCAAGGATGTTGCACTCCAGCTCCTGCCTCATCTTATGACCGCTTCTGCGAAGAAGACCGGCACAAATAAGAAGATCTGCATCCTTACAGCTACTTCGGGTGACACGGGTAAGGCTGCACTTGAGGGCTTTAAGGATCTTCCCGGAACAGAGATCATCGTATTCTATCCGACAGGCGGCGTTTCCGAAGCACAGAAGCTTCAGATGACAACGACAGGCGGATCCAATACACATGTAATCGCTGTTAACGGTTGCTTTGATGATGCCCAGACAGGCGTTAAGAGGATCTTCGGTGACATGGAATTTGCCATTACCCTTGATGAGCATGACGTTATGCTCTCATCTGCAAACTCCATTAACTGGGGAAGACTTGCGCCCCAGATCGCTTACTATGTTTATTCTTATGTTGAACTTATCAGAAAAGGAAAGATGGATCTTACAGAGTCTTTCAATATCGTAGTTCCCACGGGCAACTTCGGTAATATCCTTGCTGCATGGTTTGCAAAGCAGATGGGCATTCCGGTAAGAAAGCTTATCTGTGCTTCCAACCGCAACAAGGTCCTCTGTGACTTCTTCTCAAGCGGCATATACGACCGCAACAGAGAGTTCTATAAGACGACATCACCTTCTATGGATATCCTTATCTCTTCAAATCTCGAGAGACTTCTTTTCGAGATCACGGACATGGATTACAAGAAGGTAACTGAATGGATGAATGACCTTTTCGAGAAGGGCAAGTACAGTGTCGATAAAGACACTCTGAAGTCTCTGCAGAGACTCTTTGTTGGCGGCTTTGCAGATGAGACAGGCGTATCCAAGACCATTCTTGAAGTATATGACCGCACGGATCACGTTATCGATCCTCACACGGCAGTAGGTTTTAACATCTACGGAAGATATCACACAAGATCAGGTGATGAGAGCAAGACGGTATTCGCATCCACGGCATCTCCGTTCAAGTTCGCACCGGCAGTTATGGACGCATTGAGAGGAGCCGGATATTCCGACAACAAGCCGATACCGGATATCATTGCCGAACTTGCCGAAGAGAGCGGACTTGAGATTCCTCAGTCTATTTCAGAATTACCATCTCTTGAAATAAGGCATAAGGATGTTATCGAGAAGGAACAGATGATGAGCATGGTGCGCAAGATCCTTCTTGGATGATTTGATTTCTAAGGCTTTTCTCTCAACGGAAAAGCCTTTTTTATAAAAGGGGGCATGATGAAATGAAACGTTATCTTGTATTGGAGAACGGCAACGTTTACGAAGGCGAAGCGATGGGAGCTTCAGGCAGTGTCATTTCCGAGATAGTATTTACTACGGCAATGACAGCTTATCTTGAGACACTGACAGACCCGAGCTATAAGGGACAGGCAGTAGTCCAGACGTTCCCCCTGATAGGCAACTACGGAATAATCACTCCCGATATGGAGAGCTCGAAAATAAATGTCTCAGGCTATATCGTAAGAGAAGTCTGCGACCTTCCTTCAAACTTCAGATGTGAGACAGATCTTGATACATTCCTCAAGGAGCAGGGCATCCCGGGACTTAAGGGCATCGACACAAGAGCGCTTACAAAGTGCCTGAGAGAATCGGGTACGATGAATGGTGCAATCTGCGACCGTCCTGATGAGTTCTCTTTAGATGAGATCAAGGCATATAAGATCAAGGACCCCGTTGAAGAGGTAACAACTCCCGAAGAGAAAGTCGTATCACCTGAGGGCGAAGTTAAGTTCAAGGTTGCTATGTTCGACTTCGGCATCAAGAACAATATCGCAAGAGAGCTCGCGAAAAGAGCATGTGAAGTTCATCTCCTTCCCGCAGATACTGATGCGGCAAAGGTAATGGAGATCGCACCTGACGGAATCTTCCTTTCAAACGGCCCGGGAGATCCTGAGGACAACATCAAAGCTATCGAGACCATGAAGGTCTTGAAGGATTCAGGAATTCCGATCATGGGCATCTGCCTGGGCCACCAGATCCTGGCACTTGCTCACGGTTTCAAGACATCCAAGCTCAAGTACGGCCACAGAGGTGCTAACCACCCTGTTAAGAACCTTGAGACGGGAAGAGTCTACATCACATCACAGAACCACGGATATCAGGTCGAGAGCAATTCGATCGATACCAATATCGCGAAAGAATATTTCGTCAACGTTAACGACGGAACAAACGAAGGAATCAAGTATCTTGATAAGCCCGCTTATTCTGTACAGTTCCACCCTGAAGCATGCGGTGGCCCTAAGGATACGGAATTCCTTTTCGATAACTTTATAAGCATGATGGAAAACAGGGAGGAGAAATAATATGCCGCTTGATAAAACTATACGTAAAGTCCTTGTTATCGGATCCGGCCCGATCGTAATCGGACAGGCAGCTGAGTTCGACTATGCAGGCACACAGGCCTGCCGCGCATTAAGAGAAGACGGCATCGAGATCGTACTCCTCAATTCCAACCCGGCCACCATCATGACCGACAAGTCGATGGCAGACAAGATCTACATCGAACCCCTTACACTTACAACAGTAAAGAGAATAATCGAGACAGAAAAGCCTGACTCGATCCTTTCAGGTCTTGGCGGACAGACTGCACTCACACTCTGCATGCAGCTTGCCAAGGAAGGCTTCCTTGAATCCCACGGAGTTAAGCTCTTAGGCTCTTCGCCCGAGTGTATCGACAAGGCTGAAGACCGTCAGATGTTCAAGGATACGATGGAAGCGATCGGCCAGCCCTGCATCCCTTCAAAGGTCGTAACGACAGTTGAGGATGCTATGGATTTTGCTGAAGAGATCGGGTACCCCGTCATTGTAAGACCTGCCTTCACATTAGGCGGAACAGGCGGTGGTATCGCTAAGGACAGGGATGAACTCCATGAGATCGCAAGAAACGGTCTTGCCCTGTCTCCTATTACACAGATACTTGTTGAGCGTGGCATCGCAGGCTGGAAAGAGATCGAGTTCGAAGTTATAAGAGATAAGGACGGCAACGTTATCACGGTCTGCTCGATGGAGAACTTAGACCCCGTCGGCGTACACACAGGCGATTCAATAGTTATCGCTCCTGCTGTTACTCTCTCTGATAAAGAGTATCAGATGCTCAGGACCGCATCGCTTAACATCATCGAAGCTTTGGGCGTTGAAGGCGGCTGCAACTGCCAGTTCGCGCTCAATCCGAACTCATTCGAGTATGCGGTAATCGAGGTTAACCCCAGAGTATCAAGATCATCTGCACTTGCTTCAAAGGCTACAGGTTATCCTATCGCAAAGGTTGCCACAAAGATCGCTATAGGCTACAGACTCCACGAGATCGTAAATGCGGTAACCGGCCATACATATGCGGCTTTCGAGCCTGCACTGGACTACGTTGCGGTAAAGTATCCGAAGTGGCCTTTTGACAAGTTCGTATATGCCAAGAGAAATCTCGGCACACAGATGAAGGCAACAGGCGAAGTCATGGCGATCTCAGATTCCTTCGAGAGTGCCCTCATGAAGGCGGTAAGAGGTGCAGAGATCTCTGCAGATACACTCCACTTAAAGAAGATGGAGGAAGTCGCAGACGAAGACCTTATGGAGCGCTGCGTAACACCTACGGATGAGAGACTCTTCTATGTTGCCGAAGCGATCAGAAGAGGCGTTCAGATCGAAGAGATCAATAAAGAGACGAAGATCGATATGTGGTTCCTTGCAAAGATCAGGAACCTTGTCGAATTCGAAAAGGCGATCTCCGGAAGGGACATCTCTTTCGATGAATACGTAAAGGCCAAAAAGCTCGGCTTTACTGACAAGGCGATCGCAAGGATCACAGGAAAGCCCGTTACATATGAACTCAAGCCTACATTCAAGATGGTTGATACATGCGCAGGCGAGTTCGAAGCGCACACACCTTACTTCTACGCTACATTCAACAGACCTGAAGAGGGCGGCGAGAATGAAGCTGATTTTGAGAAGGCAGGCGACAAGGACAAGCAGACAGTAATCGTATTCGGTTCTGGCCCGATCCGTATCGGCCAGGGAATCGAGTTCGACTATGCTGCAGTTCACTGCGTACACGCGCTCCGCGAATTAGGCTACAGGGTAGTTATCGTAAACAACAACCCGGAGACCGTATCAACAGACTTCGATACAGGCGACAGACTTTATTTCGAGCCTTTGACACCTGAAGACGTAATGAACATCGTTCATCAGGAAAAGCCGTTTGGCGTAGTCGTTGCATTCGGCGGCCAGACAGCTATCAAGCTCACGAAAACATTATCCGAGAACAACGTCAACATCATCGGCACATCTGCTGACTCAATCGACATGGCAGAAGACCGTGAGAGATTCGACGCACTTCTCGAGCGCCTCGGAATCGCAAGACCTAAGGGCTTCTCAGTACTCACGCTTGAGGAAGCTCTCAAGGCTGCAAACACACTTGAATATCCTGTGCTCTTAAGACCTTCCTACGTTCTTGGCGGCCAGAACATGATCATCGCCTTCAACGACGAAGATGTAAACGAGTACATGAGGATCATCCTCGCCCAGGGCATTGAGAATCCTGTCCTCATTGACAAGTACATCCAGGGCAAGGAGATCGAAGTAGATGCGATCTACGACGGCAAGGATGTCCTTATTCCGGGTCTTATGGAACATGTCGAGCGTGCCGGAATCCACTCAGGTGACTCCATCGCCATGTATCCTGCAAAGCATATCTACGACGATATGTACAAGAAACTCGCAGATACAACGATCGCGCTCTGTGACGGCCTTAAGTCAACAGGTATCGTAAATATCCAGTACATCGTAAAGGACAACAGGATCTATGTTATCGAGGTCAACCCGAGAGCATCAAGAACTGTTCCTTACATGAGTAAGGTTACAGGCATCCCGATGGTGGATGTTGCCATCGAAGTAAGCCTCGGAACACCTCTTGCCGATATGGACTACGGCACAGGATTCTACAGACAGTCACCTTATACGGCAGTCAAGGTTCCTGTGTTCTCATTCGAAAAGCTCACTGACGTAGATACACAGTTAGGACCTGAGATGAAGTCTACAGGTGAGGTATTAGGCGTCGGCAGAAAGCAGGCTACAAGATGTACAAGCGCGGCGGCGTATTCATCACGGTAAGAAATTCCGACAAGATGGAGATCGTCGAGATCGCAAAGAAGTTCGACCTCATGGGCTTCAAGCTCTACGCTACACACGGCACGGCTGATGCATTAAGACAGGCAGGCATGGAAGTTACGGCTGTCTCCAAGATCCACGAATCTGACGAGAACAACACCATGACTCTTCTTGAGAGCGGCAAGATCAATTACATCATCTCCACATCCGCAAAGGGAAGACTTCCTGCAAGAGACTCCGTTAAGCTCAGAAGAAGAGCAGTCATGCTCGGCATCCCCTGCCTTACGGCTATCGATACCGCTGACGCTCTTGCTGACTCTCTCATGAGCCACTTCTCTGAGATCAACACAGAGCTCGTTGACATCAACAACATGCGTGACAAGCGCCGTAAGATCAACTTCATCAAGATGCAGGGCGCAGGCAACGATTATATCTACATCGACTGCATGGAGAGCATGGTATCCTCACCTGAATCACTCTCTGTCTACATGAGTGACAGACACTTCGGTGTCGGCGGCGACGGTATCGTCCTTATCGCTCCTTCAAAGGTTGCTGACTGCAGGATGATCATGTTCAATCTTGACGGTTCTGAGGGCATGATGTGCGGCAACGCCATAAGATGCGTTGCAAAGTACATGTACGATGAGCGCGGCCACAAGAAGAGACACATGAAGATCGAGACAAAGAGCGGCATCAAGACGCTTGAGATCATGACTTTGGGCGGTGTCGCTTCAAGAGTAAAGGTCGACATGGGCAAGGCAGAACTTTATCCGCCGAAGATCCCCTGCACGCTCCCCGGAGACAAAGCGATCAACGTTCCCGTAAATATAGACGGCGATCAATATAATATTACGGCTGTATCCATGGGCAACCCTCATGCCGTTGTATTCACTGATCTTGTTGATGTTCTCGACCTCAATACCATTGGTCCCAAGTTCGAATATTCGACTGACATCTTCCCCGAAAGAGTCAACACAGAGTTCGTCAAAGTCATAGACGACCATACACTCAAGATGAGAGTATGGGAGAGAGGCTCAGGCGAGACAATGGCCTGCGGAACAGGCGCATGCGCTACAGTAGTTGCAGCCTGCGAGAACGGCTTGTGCAAGAAGGGCGAAGACATCAGGGTAATCCTTAAGGGCGGTGACCTTATCATCAACTACACAGATGATACTGTCTTCATGACAGGTAACTGCGCCAAGGTTTTCGAAGGAACCATGGAGGTATGATGGAGCACATAAACAGGACTTTTAAAGCAGCTGTTTTTGATATGGACGGACTGATCCTCGATTCAGAGAGGACAGTCCTTTCCATTTGGGAACAGTTAGGTGAGAAATATGGTTTTGCCGGTATCCGTGATTACGGAATAAGCGTTATCGGAAAGAATAAGCAGGCTACCGTGGATGAGTTCAAAAGAGTTTACGGAGAGCCCGGCGAGCCTTATGAGAGAGAATTGAGAGTCATTTATAACGGCATGGCAGATAAAGGCCAGGTGCCTTTAAAGCCACATACGATAGAGCTCCTGAGTGCAATGAAGAGGGCAGGCATGAAACTTGCCATCGCGTCTTCATCTTCCAGAGAGGAAGTGACTTCGCAGATGGGGCCTTTGGGCGCGCTGCCTTTTTTCGATGCTTTGGTAACAGGAGACCAGGTAAAAAGATCAAAGCCCGACCCCGAGATATTTCTCCTTGCCTGCGATGCATTGGGTGTAAAGCCCGAAGAGGGTGTAGGTCTTGAGGATTCGTTTAACGGAGTAAGGTCATGCAAGGCTTCAGGTCTTTACACGGTAATGGTTCCGGACCTTATAATGCCAGACGAAGAGATGAAGAGCCTGGCAGACATTATCCTGCCTTCATTAAAGGACGTTCAGGACTTTTTGAATCTTAAGTAATTGTTGTTGTATAGATAGTTCATGACGGATGCGCCGATGATTATCGCGTATCCGGTTATGCTTATCACGTCCGGGATCTCGCCTAAGAAGATAAGACCCAGCAGAGCCGTAAAGATTACGGTCGAATAATCGTATATCGATATTTCTTTTGCAGGGCAAGCCGAATAAGCGGAAGTAATGAACAACTGTCCGAAGCAGGCTGCCACGCCGGTCATGCAGCAGTAGAAGAACTGCAGCCATGATATAGGCTGATACGTGGCGATTATGAACGGGATCAGTGTGACGCATGAGAATGTCGAAAAGAATGCTACTACAATGATCCCTCTTTCTCCCTTGACCGTTGCTTTTCTTAAGAACGCATAAGCGATACCAGCAAAGATGCCTCCGATAAGAGCAATTGACAGAGGGAAGAGATTATCTCCCGAAACGCCCATATTTCCAAACAGGAAAGACGGTTTTACGACAAATACGGCACCGGCGATAGCGGTGAGGATACATGCCCACTGGAAGCCGTCAGCAGCTTCCTTAAGGATGATTATCGACGTCAGCATCGCAAAGAAAGGCGAGAGCTTGTTGAGCATCATGGCATCAGACATGTTCGTGGCAGATATCGCGTAGAAGTTGCAGATAACGCTTATCGTGCCGAAGAATGCGCGCAGGAACACAAACGGGAAAGAAGCTTTCTTTATCTTAAATTTCTCAGGTGTTCTGAAAAGGATCGTATAGGACATTATTATCGCAACGAGATTTCTGAAAAACGCCTTCTGGAAGACGGGCATGTCTCCTGCGAGGTTAATGAACAAAGCCATGCATGCAAATGCAAATGACGACAAAAGGAGGTATACGATGCCTCTCTTCCTGGGTGATAACTTATTCAAAAAACCTATGGTCACAGAACGTTCTCTTTTCGAAATCTTCAGCAATAAAAATAAAACAAGAATGCCTCAATGTCTATAAGATAAGGCTTGTGTAATTCATAGATTGACACACCTTCCAACCCTCAATAAAATTAAGAAGTTGCGTAAATATTATAATTTAGAGGTCAAATATATGCTCAGAGTCGGTATCTTAGGCTGCGGAACGATTGCTGCAAAAGTGGCAGACGCTCTTAAGGGCAGCAGGAAGGTAAGAATTGAAGGTGTGGCGTCAAGGGAAAGAGCAAAGGCAAAGAAATTTGCTGCTGCTCACTGTCCTGATGCAAAGATCTTCGCCGGCTATGAGAAGCTCGCAAAGTCCCCGGACATCGACCTCATTTATATTGCAACACCCAACACATACCACTACGAACATGCGATCCTCTGCATCAAGGAATATAAGAATGTCCTGATCGAAAAACCTTTCGCTATGAGCAAGGCTGAAGCTGACAGCATCTTCTTTGAGGCAAAGAACAGGGGCGTATTCGTTGCGGAAGCGATGTGGACATCCTATCTCCCGCTCCATAAGACAGCGCTTGACTGGATAGCGAAGGGCAGGATCGGACAGGTTAAGTACGTAACCGCCAATCTCGGATACGATATAGAGAATGTTCCGAGGCTCAACAGCACTGTTTTAGGCGGCGGAAGCTACCTTGACCTCGGTGTTTACACGACGAATTTCGCGCTCTCGTTTATGGGCGATGACATCAAGGTGTCCAGGGTATTTGCAAGGAAAGACTCATCCGGAATCGACCGTGATACGACATACACAATGGAGACCGATGACGGCTCCATCCTGGGCAATTTCTATGTCACGATGTGCGCAAATACTGATAAAGACGGTGTCATTATTGGCGAGAAGGGCAAGATCAGGCTCACAAACATCAACAATTACAGGAAGATAGCTCTTTATTCGGCGGATGATGATCTCCTTGATGAGGAAGAAGTAAAGTACGACTTTATAAAGGGTTATGTTTTCGAATTCGAGTCCTGCGCAAATGCAATTGCAAAGGGACTTATCCAGGCGCCCGAAATGCCCTGGAGCAGAACAATAAGGATCGCGCAGATAAACGATATCATTCGTTCAATGATGTAATTATGGCAAGAAGTATTTCACAGCAGAAAAAGAACAGGAATCTTATAAGATTTGTCGTCTTCAACGGTATCGCCGCTGCACTCTATATCGTGCTCACATATTTCCTCGCACCGATCTCATACGGACCTGTGCAGGCAAGAATATCTGAAGCTATGACGGTATTCCCGATCTTCTCATTTAACATGATCCCCGGACTTGCGGTAGGGTGTCTCGTATCGAACCTCATAAACCCTGACAGCTTGGGACCTGTCGATATCATCGGCGGTACGCTTGCGACAGTAATCGCAGGTATTTTCTCAAGGATCATCGGCAAGAAGAATATGTGGCTCGGAATAATCCCGCCGGTAGTCTCTAACGGCATTATCGTCGGCGGTTATCTCCCGTTCCTTTTGTTTGACACAGTAACATGGCAGGAAGTTCTGTTTACAATGCTCACAGTTGCGGCCGGAGAAGCAGCCGTTTTAATAGTTTTAGGACTTCCGCTCGTAGCAGTAATAGGAAAGACAGGATTGAAGAATAAGTTACCATGACACAGTATTTTGACCCAAATCCGGTTACTCCTTCAGATCGAAAAGTGATCCCGTACAGAATGAACGGGATCAACTTTGAATTCACCACGGATTCATCGGTTTTCTCGAGAAAGGAAGTAGACTTCGGAACAAATCTTCTGATCGATACCCTCGTTAAGGACATCAAGTCCAGAGGCCCCAAGATGGAGCGCTTTGTTGACCTTGGATGCGGTGTGGGCATCGTCGGGATCGTAATCAAGTCATGCTTTATGGCTTTTGATGTAACAGGCGTGGATATCAATTCCAGAGCAGTCGCACTCGCAAGAGAGAATGCTGTAAACAACGGCGTAAACTGCAGATTCATGTCGAGCGACATTCTGTTCGGCGTAAGGAATGAGCATTTTGATATCATCGCGACAAATCCTCCGGTAAGAGCAGGCAAGAAGACTGTATTCAGCTTCTATGAGCAGGCTTTTGAAGTTCTTAATCCGGGCGGATATCTCTATGTCGTTCTGCAGCGCAAGCAGGGCGCACCTTCAACAATGGATAAGATGAAAGAGCTCTTTGGCAATTGCGAGACACTTTCTATCGACGGCGGATACAGAGTAATGAGGTCAAGAAAAGAATGAGTTTACCTTATCCGTTCGTAGAATCCTATCTGATGTTCTTTATTTACAGCTTCATCGGGTGGGTAGTTGAAGTCATTTACTACGGTATTACCGAGGAGAAGTTCATCAACAGGGGCTTTTTGGCAGGCCCCTTATGTCCTGTCTACGGATTAGGCTTTTATGCTGCGATCTGGCTTTTCGAGCCCTTGAAGGAAAACTTCTTCATCATATTCTTCGGAATGGCTGCCGCATGTACGCTTGTTGAGCTCGTTGCAGGTGTGATCCTCTACCATGTCTTCCATATGCGCTGGTGGGATTATTCGGATTACAAGCTCAACTTCAGAGGTTATATCTGCCTGAGATTCTATATCTACTGGGGCATCGCAGCATCTCTCGGCATCTATGTCCTGCACCCGATTGTAAAGCATCTCATATCCCTTATTCATTATCCTGTCAGGATCGGAGTGCTCGTCTTCTTTACGGTAATCCTTGTTACTGATATTGTTACCACGATAATCACGATCGTCGGCTTCAAGAAGAAGTTTGAAGCTATGGAGAAGGTCGTGTCCGGCACAAAAATAGTATCAGACCTCATCGGATCCCAGATCTATGGTGCTGTAGATACGATCGTCACAGTTGCCGAACCTACGAAAAACCACTACGACCAGTACCGCAAACTTATAGACGAGAACCGCCGCCAGGAAAGGGAACTTGCTGCCCAGCACAGAGCTGAGGAGAAGGCTTTTGCGAACCAGTTTACCGAAGCCGAGAAGGAGAGCCTGAAGCTTGCAAAGGACCAGGCTATAAGCACGATGGGTTCTCTTTTGAGTTCATTCAAAAAGAACGAGAAACGTCTTGTAAAAGTTGTTATGGTTAGATCCAGTGATGCCGGTGCCGCTGTTATGAGATTCATCAAGAGAAGAACGGAAAGCGGCAACGACGAGATCTTCGAGATAGACGAAGAAGAACAGACTTTGAAAAAAGATTAAGCGTTAACTATAATAGGCGCGTCAAAATAATAAGGAGGACATTTATATGTCATCAGCATGTGATTCCTGCCCCTCAAAGAGCGGCTGCACATCACAGGATTCCTGCCCTTCCGCTAACGGTATCGTCAAGGATCCTCTCGCAAAAGGTTCATCCATCAAGACCGTTATCGGCGTAGCAAGCGGTAAGGGCGGCGTTGGAAAATCATTCGTAACATCAGTACTTGCTGTCCAGCTCGCAAGGAAGGGCTACAGAGTCGGCATCATGGATGCAGACATCACAGGACCTTCGATCCCGCAGTCTTTCGGACTTACGGAGAATTTAAGAGCTACAGACGACCAGCTTATCGTTCCTGCCGAGACAAAGACAGGGATCAAGGCTGTCAGCGTTAACCTTGTACTTGAGAACAAGGAAGCTCCGGTTATCTGGAGAGGTCCTGTTCTCTCATCACTCCTCAAGCAGTTCTGGGGACAGACAAACTGGGAGACTCTTGATGTTCTCCTCATTGACATGCCTCCGGGAACAGGTGACGTTCCGCTCACAGTATTCCAGTCCATACCTGTTGATGGCATCGTTCTCGTTGCAACAAGCCAGGATCTCGTATCCATGATCGTTAACAAGGCGCGCAACATGGCTTCCATGATGAAGGTCCCTGTACTTGGAATGGTCGAGAACATGAGCTATATCAAGTGCCCTCACTGCGGTGACGAGATAAGGCTCTATGGTGACGGATCCACTATCGAGAAGTCTGCTTCTGAGATCGGTTCCAAGGTAACGGATAAGCTTCCGTTAGATCCTGAAGTTACAAAGCTCGTTGACTCAGGAAATGCAGAGAAGGTAAGCGTTGATCTTCTCAGCGGAACAACAGAATTGATTGCCGGACTCATAAATAAGTGAGAAAAAGGTATCTGACAATACTCATAACCGCCTTATTGTCTTTCGCGTTTTTCGCAGGATGCTCAAGACCGAAGGAAACTGATCCCATGATGAATTATCTCGGGGATTATGCATATAACGAATCCGCTATATGCATGGTCTATGAGCCTGTCGAAGGCGAACAAGCCGATGACGGCAGCCAGCTCTACGGTATCCAGTACCGCAAGATCACTGATCTGGATGGCCTTCTGGCATCCGGAAGCACATTTCTTATCTACTTCTACAGTTCGATGGAATACGGCAGTGCAGATATTACAGCGGTCGTGGAAGAGATGGCTTATGAGTATAACGGCAAGCTCACGGTCCTGATGCTTGACGCGGTGGAATATAAGGATCTCATGAATAAGTATGAGATCGAGGCTGTTCCTGATTTTGTTCTTGTCAGAGCAGGCAAGGCAGAAGGGAAGTTCGGCACCACATCCTATGAGTCATGGACATTAGGCGATGTGATATTATGGCTTCAGCAAAAAGGCGTTGTGTAAAGGCGGTTTAGAATATGGGTAATATCGTATCTATCAGTACAATCGGACAGGACAGCCACAGATTCGGTGAGAGTTCAGGCGATACATTCATAAGGCTTGGCGGAATCGATATCCCTTTCGATAAGCCCCTTGAAGCAAACAGCGACGGCGACGTCGTTTTCCACGCCATCACCAATGCCATATCAGGCTTTACAGGTGTAAACATCTTAGGTGGGGAAGCTGATAAGATATGCCTCGAAAAGGGCATCAAGGACAGCTCCGTATATCTCGAGAAAGCTCTTGAGTATCTTACCGCCGGTAAGATCATTCACTGCTCGATAACGATAGAGTGCCTGCGCCCGAAGCTCATGCCTCACATTCCCGCAATGAAGGAATCTGTCGGCAGGATATTAGGGATCCCTTCATCTTCTGTCGGCATTACCGCGACGACCGGTGAAGGCCTTACGGGGTTTGGCCGGGGCGAAGGAATACAGGTATTCTGCATCCTGACATTTACAAAAGAGATCTGAATTAAAAAGCCCGCTTCTGATAGCGGGCTTTGTTATTAATCGTGGAACGGTTCGCTCTCGCCTCTGGATCTGACGATCTCTGATGCTATCGCAATATCTTCCGGAGTGGTTATCTTGAGGTTTGAATATAATCCCTTTGTAAGATAGACATCAATGCCACACATTTCCGCGAGTGCCGTATCATCGGTTGCGGTAATGCCCTGGTCTATAGCTTTTATATAGCATGTCTCGATATCTTTGAACTTGAATCCCTGAGGGGTAAGGATCTCATAGAACCTGGATCTGTCAGGCGTGGAAGTAACTTTGATCTCGCCTGAGGATAATTTATCGACCTCTTTCAATGTGTTCTTAACAGGAACTGCAGAAGCACATACAGAGTGGTCTTTGAGTCCGTCGATACAGGCCTTTATCTCTTCTGAGGTAACAAGGCATCTCGCACCGTCATGCACGAGAACAAGGTCATCGTCTTCCGCATCGTTTATCATGTTAAGACCGTGGGATACGGATTCTGTCCTGGTATTTCCTCCCAATGTGAAAATGATCTTTATGTCGGCGAAGTATTCGGCACACATTGCCTTAAGGATTCCTAAAAGATCTTCTGTCGTTACGAGTATTATCCTGTAATCAAGTCCGACATACCTTTCTCTGCAGATCTCGGCAATTGCATCCAAAGTCCTCAGGATCACAGGTCTGCCTTCAACAGTCCTCATAAGTTTTGGCTGGCCTGCACCCATTCTTGTTCCGCTGCCTGCGGCCGGTATCAGAAAATAACATTTGAGACTCATATGAATACCTCCTGCTTATGAGAACAGTATATCAGCTGCTTCCTTTAAGTTATCTGCATAAATGAATTCAGGAACGGGATTGCCTGCAAAAACATCAGCAGAAGCATTGGCGAGTTCTTTTTCGAGCGCGTCTTTGGAACTGCCGGGAAGGACTACTGTCGTGATGCCAAGCCTTACGGATGCGAGGCACCTCTTAAGGATCCTGGAAACAGGTCTGATCTCGCCTGACAAACCGACTTCGCCTAAGATAAGGGTATTGGGCCTTGCGCTTACACCTCTTGCTGAAGATACGGTAGCCATGCAGACTGCCAGATCGGTTGCAGGATCTGATACTTTAAGGCCTCCGATAACATTGACGAAACAGTCCTTTGAAGTAAGGCCGAGATTCAGCATTTTCTCGCAGACTGCAAGGAGCATGAGTACCCTGCCTCTTTCAGGACCCGATGTCATTCTCTGTGGATTGGGATAAACGCTCTCGGTGCAGAGTGCCTGTACTTCGATCGTAAGGGCATCGTTGCCTTCGAGTGTGGAAGTCAGTACCGAGCCGGGGCTGTTAAGGGGCCTTCCTGCTACGAGCAGGGCCTTGGAACTGTCAACGGGGATAAGTCCTGTCTCGCCCATCTCGAAGAAGCATATCTCATTAGATCTTCCGAATCTGTTCTTGGCAGATCTGATTATCCTGTATCCGCCTGTGGCATCGCCCTCAAAACCCAATACCGTATCTACCATGTGTTCAATAGTCTTAGGACCGGCAATAGATCCGTCCTTGGCTATATGTCCGACCATTATGATCGTAATATTATTCGTCTTTGCGATACGGATAAGGCCTGCTGCGACTTCCCTGATCTGTGCCACGCCGCCGGGTGTCCCTGCGACCTGTTCGGAATAAAGAGTCTGTATGGAATCGATTATCGCAAGGCAGGGCTTATGGGTTTTAAGCTGCTCTGCGATGGCTTCAAATCTGGTCTCGCCGCACACGAGGATATCACGCTTGATCTTAAGCCTTGATGCACGCATTCCGATCTGGGCAGGGGATTCCTCGCCGGAGATATAGAGTATCTCGCCTTCGGCCTTATAGGAATCTGCAAGCTGCATGAGAATGGTGGACTTACCGATGCCGGGCTCGCCTGCAACCAGAGTAACGGAGCCTTCCGTGATGCCGCCTCCGAAAAGGACATCAAGGCTCGGGATGCCTGTGGAATGCCTCTTGTAATTCTCTTTACCGGCTTCGCTGAGTCTTACCGTAACGGCAGAATCAGTCCAGGAATACTGATTGGCAGTAAATGCGGGTGAATCGGTCTTCGCCTTGGCAGGAGCCTTCTCGGAAGGCGCTTCGACGAAGGTATTGAACATGCCGCATGCAGGGCATTTGCCCATCCAGCCGGACGTCTCATATCCGCATTCCTTACAGAAAAATGTAGTCTTCTTAGCCATATGCTTATCCGCCCATATCTTTATTAATTGCATTATAACAAAGGTACGCTTCTATTAATGGGACAAAATCTATGGGTACGGCACAAGCATGTTATAATAGCCTTATTATAGTCGGAAAGCTGCGGGAAGCAGTCTTTCGGGGAGGGGATTTATATGGGAGTAGACGTAACGATTAAGAATAAACAGCTGTTCAAAAAGCCGCTTACAGTCAGTGATCTGACTTTGGGCAAATATCAGTGCGGTGTGCCAGATCAGTACGGAAGGAGTTCCAGAAAACCCGGTGCCGGGGATCTCGTCATCTATGATGAAAACAGGATCGGCAGAGGCGTTGTGGCATTCTCGTGGAGCGGTTCTGTCAGGAATCAGATCGATCTGCGCCTGAACTCGCTCTCTACCTATACTGACATTGACATGTTTTGTGAGATCGTTAAGAACATCCTTTGTGTCTGGAAGGCTAAGAAATTCGAATGGGACGGTGTTGAATACACTGAAGCGGACCTGGGTAACCTCATTGCCGAACAGAAGAATTTTACGCTTGATCTTCTGGCAGATATCGATAACGTCGGCAAAGGCAGGAATGACTATATCACCATTCCTTGTGCCCTTATTAACCTTGATCTTGATATCGGGATGCTGAAAGCATGTGGAACATCTAAAGATGAAAAAAGTTACGCGGATCTCCTGCATAAGCTCCAGAGCCCCGATCTATATTATGCCGTTCCGAGCATCTTTGAGCACAAGGAGCGCAAGAAAGAGTTTTTCGGCAACTACGTGATAACTACAAATACCGGAACTATTTTCCCTGTGAAGGCTTCCGTTCCGTTAATGTTTACTAATCCCAATACTGGGAAGGCTTTGGAATGCACTGATTTCCGTGTATCTTTATTTGACTACGATAAGAAGCAGATGATCGGTACGCTGGATTTTGATGATTTTATAAGAAAAGCTGATATAAGCAACTGTCCGGAATTCGATGCGTCTCACGTTGTGCTTAAGGGCATGTCTGCAGAAGAACTTCAAGGATTGCTTGATTAAACGGCCCGGCAGTAAAAATCAATGAAAAAGGCTCTGTTTCAAAACTGAAGTGAACCCCTTAAGTTGCTTATGTTGACAATTCAATGTCAGCTTGTCTTACAGTGTTTTAAAGAATTCACATGCTTTCAAAGTGTTCTCATAAGAACCGAAAGCTGTAAGACGGAAGAAGCCTGCACCGTTACTTCCAAAGCCCTCTCCGGGTGTTCCGACGATTCCGAATCTGTTAAGGAGTGAATCGAAGAATTCCCAGCTGCCCATGTTGTTGGGGCACTCGAGCCAGATGTAAGGTGAGTTTATGCCGCCTGTAAAGTAGATGCCTTTTTCCGTGAATACTTCTGCGAGAGCAGCGGCGTTGCGCTTGTAGTAAGCGATATTTGCTTTGCAGTCAGCAAGACCCTGGCCGGAGAGTGAAGCTGCAGCGCCCCTCTGAGTGACATAGGATACGCCGTTGAACTTTGTGGCCTGACGTCTAGCCCAGAATTTGGAGAGCTTGATGCCGTCAGATTCGAGGCTGTCCGGAACGATCGTCCAGCCGCATCTTACACCGGTAAATCCTGCAAATTTGGAGAAGGAAGATACCTCGACAGCGCATGTGTCTGCGCCGGGGATCTCGTAGATCGTATGAGGTTTGTCTTCTGTGATAAATGCTTCGTAAGCTGCATCGAAAATGATGAGGGATCCTGTCTTCAGTGCGAAGTTTACCCATGCGGTAAGGCCTTCATAGCTGTAAACTGCGCCTGTCGGATTATTGGGTGAGCAGATGTAGATTACAGAAGGTCCGATATTTGTGTCAGCAGGAGGGAGGGGAAGGAAGTCATTCTCCTTATTGCCTGCAACGAAAGATACCTTTCTGCCGTTCATGAGATTTGAATCGACATAAACGGGATAGACGGGATCGGGAATTATGACGGGGTTGTCGCCCAAAACGTCGGGAAGGTTGCCGAGGTCACTTTTCGCGCCGTCGGAAACATAGACTGTCTCGGGAGAGACTGTGACTCCGAGATCTTTATAGTGATCAGAGATGGCATTTCTTAAGAAATCGTATCCGTATTCCGGCGGATAACCGTGGAACGTATCCTTTGCTGACATTTCCTTTACGGCTTCTTCCATTGCGGATGTGACAGACTGGGGAAGGGGAAGAGTAACGTCTCCTATTCCCATTCTGATTATCTCGCGGCCGGGGTTTTCTGCCTGGAATTTCTTTACGCGCTTGGCGATGTCAGAGAAAAGGTAGGTTTCTTTAACGTCGAGGAAATGAGTGTTGAGCTTGATATCCATGGGCTATACCTCTGATTCTTAAATTCTTTGAACATTTTAACACCGGCAGACTGGAGTAAAAGCGGAAAAGTTATCGTACATCTGCACAAATGATTGACTGAAAACAGGGCTAGCATGTAAAAAGTAAATGAAGCGCGTTACAGTGTATAATAAACGCGTTTAGGTTTATTGATCTGCTCTTTGCTTTAATATCTGACGGAGAACTGTTTTGGAAAGCCAGTGGAGTGTCTTTTATCCCGGGAATTATTCGAATCCGGCAACGGATACGGATGAGACGCTTTACATGCGCATAAAAAGGTCATGTACGAGATTTCCCGAGAGGACCGCACTTGAATACGGTGCTACCAAACTGTCCTATGCCATGCTTCTCGATAAGATAGATGAAGCCGCATCAGCCTTCCTGAGGCTGGGCGTTGCAAAGGGCGACGTCGTAATGATCGCGATGGGCAATAATCCGTTAAATGTTATAAGTGTTTATGCACTTGATAAGATAGGTGCTTCGGCAGCGCTTGCGGTCCCGAATCTGGCTACCGAATATTTCGCGGGGTTTGCGAACTGCACCCATGCAAAATACTGCCTGATGAGCTGCAACCAGTTTCTGAATTATTCCTCCGTATTGAAGGAGACAGAGATAAAGACTGTCATTATCGGCAAATACAGTGAGCTGGCTTCCGGTTTTACCAGGATTGCGATCAGGTTTTATTCTCTCACGAGTTATGACGGTCCAAAGCCCAGAAACATTCCTGACGGAATAAAGCTTCTTTACTGGAAAGAACTTTTCTCACTCCCTGATAATCCTTCTGTCCAGGATAACCAGATCCATGACAGGGACTTCTTAAGGAATTCTTTATATCTGTTCCCGAGCAAGCCCGCCGATTGCAAGGCGGCTGAGCTCAATGCCAGGAGCTTAAACATTTCGGCTAATATTTGTGAGATGGTGCTCAAGGCGAATGAGGATCTGACGGGAAAACCTTCCAGAATGCTCTGCCTTAACGAGACTTGTTTTTCTTTCGGATTTTCGTTCGGGATCCACAGTGTGCTTTCCTGCGGTCAGACAGTTGTGATGTTTACCTGGTATGACCCTGACAAGATATTCTTTGCCATAAGGCGTTCCAAGCCGGACGTCCTTATCGGATATAACAGTACGGTCGCATACCTCAATAAACTGGGCGGTCCGTCTGATGTCATGAAGAGCGTCGAAAGGATCATTGTCGGAGGAGGACTTCTTACGAGCAGCCAGAAGGCCACGCTCTTTGAGATCGCAAAGACAGCGGGCAAGAAGCTCTCACTGTGTTCGGTCACCGGCAGTGATGAGATACTGGCTTATGCATACGGACCTTCAGACCTCCAAAGTGACAGACTGTTAGGTTTCCCGCTTCCGGGTGTCCTGATGCGTATAGCGGACAGCAGCACCGGTCTTGATGTGCCTGAAGGAGGCGAAGGCGAGATCGCTGTGTGTTCACCTGTCTCGACAGGTATCGTCCCGGGCGAGAACGGTAAATATCTGCCGAATTTCAAAAAGCTTCCTGACGGAAGAGTCTGGTTTTTCACAGGCCTTCTGGGCAAACAGGACGGAAACAGGATGTTTTATCTTTCCGGCAGCAAAAGCCGCGAGGCGAGGATCAACAGCTATCCCGTATATCCCGATAAGGTCGATGAGGCCATCCAGATGACTGAAGGTGTAGTCGAATCATGCACCGTTATTATCGAAAAGCCGGAAGGCCCTGTGCTTATTACTGCTGTCGTCCCTGAAGAAGAGTATTTCTACGACAACTCGATGATGGAGGACTTGAGGGACAGGATAAGTTCAGAGTGCGAACTGACGCTTCACGAGGCCATGAGGCCTTCGGAGGTGACTTTTCTTGTATCACTTCCCAGAGATTCCAAAGGTTCCATCGATTACGATGCCGTTAAGAACAAGATCGAGATGATCCAGAACGAGGACATGCCTGAGATTGCCTCATCTGACTCTCTGTCCGAATAAGAATTCCTAAATAATTCGTGATATAATCCTTAACAGCGTCAGGGGGGATTGACGCTGAGTTATGGATTTAAGGATAGAGGAGATGATCAAATGAAAAAGAATTCAGTAAGAATGACTGCGCTCGTTTGCTGCGTGGCTATCGTAATGTCCCTTGCAGGCTGCCTTGGAGGTGCCCCGCGCCATGTTGGGACTGAGCAGACAGACGGTGTAAAAATCGACGGAGAGCAGACAGATCCCACGGTCATGACAGATCCGTCTGCGGATCCATCTGTTGATCCGACGGATGTGCAGCCGACAAATCCCACAGGCAATGTCTCTACGGCAGATGAACTTACATATCCTGATCATGTTGCGACATATGCCGAGGTCCATCCAAGCCACCAGCCCGGCAATATCAGCGGCAACGCTGCGGTAAAGCAGCTCTCGGAAGTTGAGATGGATATTCTTCACCATGAGATCGACTGCTATGCGGATGTGGAGATCCTTTTTGAGAATCCTGCAAAATTCGGCTTTGATATCAAGGATGCAACATGGGGAGATTTCACCACGATCGAGCAGTATCCTGCAGAAAAGCAGTTCTACCAGACGCAGCTCGATAAGCTTCTGGCGATCAACTACAATTCACTTCAGGGCGATGACAGGCTCTGCTATGACAAGCTCGTGTATGACTGCGAAGAGAGCATTTACGGCTACTCTTACACCGCATTCAATTACTACACGATGATCTTCAATTACCTTGTCGGTCCGCAGTCAGAGATACTGTTTATCCTTGATGTCTATTCTTTCGATACTGTTGAAGATGCAGAGAAATACATTGAGCTTGTAAAGGACCTCGACAGATATTATGACCTGATGTGCGAATACGAGGAGAAGAGGGCTTCTTTAGGCTTTGCTTCTTCCGACAACAGCTATGAGGAAGCTGCCAAGTCATTCGACAATCTCGTCAAGCAGAAGGATGACTGCTTCCTTTACGATTCTTTCGAGGAAAGACTCGACAATATCAAGGGATTGTCCGCAAGTGATAAGAGCAGGCTGATCTCAGAGCACGAGAAGGCAATGAAGGAAGTTGCTTTCCCTGAGTTTCAGGAGTGCGCTGACCGCATGAGAAAGCTTAAAGGTTCCGGCGGAAGCGATGCAGGCCTCTGCCAGTACAAGGGCGGAGATGCTTACTACGCTTATCTCACAAGATTGCAGACAAACAGCGGTGCAACCGTTCAGGAGAGCATCGATGCGCTGGATAAGAGAATAAAGTACGTCTACGACGATTACACCAAGATCGCTTCATCAGGACTCGGCTGGTACAAAGAGTACATGAATCATGCATATTCGAAAGGAAGCATCCAGAAGAACCTGGATTACCTTTTAGGTGCCGTTAAGAGCGATTTCCCTGATATCCCGGCACATGAATACTATCTGATGGATGTTCCGAAGGTATTTGAGGAGAATTTCTCGCCTGCGGCTTATCTCGGATATCATCTTGATAATTCCAATGCAAATATGATCATCATCAACCATCGTAATGCTGATTCTGACAAGGATTTTGGTATTACAGCTGCCCATGAGGGTTACCCGGGACACATGTTCCAGTCGCTTTATACGAGAGCTCACACTAACCACCCTTATATGTACCTGTCGACATCCGTAGGCTATAACGAAGGCTGGGCGGTTTATGTCGAGTACTATTCGATGAGATATTTCTCCGGCAATGGAGTTACAGATGCCTTGAAGCTTGTAAGATATGAGAAAGAACTGTGGTCTCTGATTAACTCCAGAGTTGAGTATGGTATTCATGTTGAGAACTGGTCTCTGAAGCAGTGCGTTAATTATTTCAACAAATACGGATTCCCTTTTACCGAGGATGACTACCAGAGTTACTACACGCTTAGCGTCACAGATCCCGGATACTGGACAAAGTACGGAATGGGCTATGTCTGGACCCAGCAGACAATGGATGATATGCGTGCAAAGTTCCCGAATAAGACGGACAAAGATATCCATACAGCCTATCTTGATTCGCTTACAGGAACCTTCGATCAGATAAGGAAAAGCATGGAAAAGAAGCTCGGTTGAGCCCTGCCTCAAAATTGCACCAAACGCGCCCCGCGGATCAAAGCCCCGCGGGGCTTTATTTTGTTACGTTTGCGGGAAGATTACCATTTAATTAATTTTTATATAAAATGATTGAGAAAATAATCGTTGTGTTATAATTAACCTGAATATTTATACGGAGGACGG
>CADCJM010000056.1 GCA_902801755.1 Oscillospiraceae bacterium | reverse complement strand
TCCTGGTAATGCTCTTCGAATTTGGGATTCTTATATTCCTCACCGACGCTTCTGAAAGAATGCGAAGTGTAGTGCTCGCAGACTTCAAAACCGTTATCTTCAAAGAGCTTTAAGTAGTAATCCTTGTTGTAGGGCTCGCCCGTGTAAGGAGTCTCAAATCTGTTGATCTTAAGTCTGTACTTGATCCAGAACGAAGCATCGACAGGACCCTGGATCTTCTCGAAGCTATTTTCGCTGCAATATTCATATGCACTGTCGAACAGGAACTTCGCAGCATCCGCATCGTTTACGCATTCGAAAAAGCCGAGATATGCTGTCTTATCTCCCTCATAAGACGTGATGCAGAAACGCCCTTTAACATTGCCCTCGTCATCGTATACAAGGAATTTTGCAAGACTGAAATACTTACTCAAAGGGTGCTCACCTTTAAGGATCTTCTTTATCGAATCAGGATCTTCCATGTTGTCAGAAGAATCGTAGAGTCTTTCCGCGAGCTTAACAAAATCCTTGATATACTTCTCTTCCCTGTCGAACTTAACTAACTTCATGTATCAACGCTCCTTTTTAAGATCTCTATCTTTCCCTTATCGCCGTTCATTCTTATCAGGTCTCCTGTTTGAACCGTAAGCATAAGGTCCTTGACGCCTACGATTGAAGGTATTCCTATCTCTCTTGATATGATCGCCGTGTGAGATAAGAGCGAACCCTTCTCCGAGATAACGCCCTTTGCCTGCGTTAACAGGAATACCCAGCCGGGATCTGTCATCTTCGTAATGAGGATCTTATCCTTTACATCACCGGTGTCGTTAACGTCAGTGATCACAAGCGCTTCGCCTTCACAGATACCGCCTGAACAGGGCACTCCGAAGAGCTCGTTATCTTTAAGCTTCTTGTGGTATGAATTGACGTTTGCGTGGCGCTTGTTGAACGGCCCTTCAGAGAAGATCAGCCTTGAATAAGGCGGAAGCTCCCTGTAGAGCTTGTACTGGTCCTTGCGGTCAGAAACGATCTTCCTCATATCACACGGATTGATTGCAAGGTCCAGTGCCTCATCCACTTTCATGTAGTAGATATCGTGGGCTTTCTCGATGAGGCCCTGCTCTTTATATTTCGCGCCAAGGCTGTCTACGATGAGCCTTACGATGCCGTAAATGCGGCTCCTGTTAAGCCTTGAGATCTCGCGGTTATAGATGCCCAGAGAGCTCTTCTTAACATAGAATCTTGTCAGCGCGTCGTACTTGTCCTCAGTATCCTTTTTCCTCGTGAAGCTGTCCCATGTTGCCTTGAGGCGTTCCATGTCTTTTCTGTACTGGTTAATGCGCCAGTCCAGAAGTTCGGGATTGCTCCTGAACGTCCTCGATTCAAGCTTTAATTCCTCGAGATTGCGGTCGCCGTAAAGCCTTATGTATTCTCTCTTTGCGGCTGCAAACTCTTCTTCGGTCATATTATCTTTTTCGAGCGCGAGCCTCGTGATCTCGATGACAGGCTTCATGCTCTCAATGTCGGAGATGCCGCTGATGTATTCATTGATCTCCTTGTCGTCCTTACCGTATTTCTTCTTCATCCTGGACTTAAGAAGGCCCGTGAAGATGAATGAATACATGTCGTTAAGGAGCGTTACGTCCCAGCAGTCGAAAAGCTTGACCTTCACATCATTAAAGAGCATGACGAGTTCTTCAGGGGACAATGATGGATCGAACTTACTGTAGAAATCATCATTGATAACGATGAATTTCTCATTGAGCTTTTTCATGTTTTTGGGGACTGATAAAAGCTCATAAACGGAATTGAAATATGTTGCGATGCGCGTGAAAAAACCGATCTTAACATCGTCCTCGTTATAAGTTTTATTTCTGACGCCCATCATCTCCTGCCAGACGGGGATTATCTTTTTGCTCATCGGCAGGAATTTAATAACCGTATACCAGTTGCTGATCTTATAGTAGACACGGCCGTTTACGTGGCCTGTCATGTTGAGGAAAACATCTTCGTGTTTATTCAGTTCCTTGTCGTTCTTAAGGACTCTTCTGCAGACGCCTTTGAATACGCCGCTGTAAACGAGATCGACAAATGAAGTCGTAAGGGGCGATGAGATACCGGGGTAACTTTCCACGATATTGCTGTTATCCATGATGAGCGGATCGTCCGTCTTAAGCGTTGTTATCGGGCGCACCTGAAGGATATAGACTTCACCGTCTTTTATCGCAAATTCGATATCAAGATATTCGCCGAAGAGAGGCTTCATCTTATCTGAAATGCCGATCAGCTCTTCGATCTTATCCTGTGACAAAAGATCTTCCCTGCCTTCGAAATAACAGATCTTATCAGTGAGATTATAGTAGTAGGAAGTCGTATCGACTTTGGAAGATACGATGCCTTCTCCAAGACCTCTTCCGACGGTTATAACGCTCTCATTTAAGATGCCCTGGGGGTTCGCGGTAAAAAGGACACCGGACACTTCGGAAGCGATCATGTCCTGCACGATAATGTTCATCCTTATGTCCTTGATGTCTATATTCTTTGACGCGGCATAAGCCTTTACGCTGTCGCTGTTAAGAGAACTCACGATATCTTTTATCTTGGCCGGGACATTTTCGCGCGCGACATCAAGGAAAGTATCAAACTGCCCTGCAAAGCTCTGAAATTCGCCGTCTTCGACATTTGCAGAACTCCTGACTGAAAAGAGCTTTCCTTCTGAAGGCAGACCGATAAGGAGCATCGTCGATTCCTGCAGGTATGTGTAGAGCTCGACTTTGTTTACGAGCACGAACTTTTCCGGGTTCTTCATGAACTGGACAAACTTCCATGTCATCCAGGATACAAGGAGTGCTAATACTGCAACAGAGATCTTGTTGAGGTTCCATACGAGGATGAAGTTTGTGATGATGTCCAGGATCGTTAAGATCAGGACAAACTTTGTGGAATCCTTGTAGCCGAAGAGCTTCGAATATGTGGTGTATTCCGTCTCGTCCTTTGGGGCTCTGATCTTACGTGATACCTCCCAGATAAGAGCCGGGAAATAAAGCGTCCAGAGCGCCATAAAGTTCGTTAATGAGAACGCCGGAAGATTATACTTCTGGATCGTAAATGCGATGATGTAGAGGTTGATAAAAGCCTGTACCGGATTATGCGTTACAAGTGCTAATGGAAGACTCGGCTGGATCTTCTTTTTCTTGAAGAACCACTTGCTCATCAGGTATCCGTAGATATAAAGGATGACGAAGAAGATCAGGTTCTCGCGCATGAAGATAATGTTCAGTGCAACAGCGATCGCCTGCACGATAACGCATGCTACCATGACGTCTTTTTTTAATACTCTTCCGCTAGGCAGGGGCCTGTCCGGGAACAGTTTTTTGTCCGTCTCAAAGTCCTTCAGGTCATCAGCGATCCTGAGCCACAAAAGGAATGCGAAGCATGTAAATGCACCCGTGGCTTCAGCAGGTCCCAGGCGCACCTGATCCCATGTGACACCCATGTTGAGGAGTATTATGAAATGGATCTCAAGGAAAAGGATAATACCCAGAATGAGCCTCGGTATTATCGGATAACGCTCTTTAAAATATACGTAAAGTCTCTTGATCATAAAGCTCTGCCGATCCTTTCTCCGTATCTTACTTTTGTCTCTATCCCTGAAGCGCTCTGCGCCATTATGTCTTTATCTATCTCAACGTTCCTGACCATAATGATCACCGTCGAACCGCCGGGTTCAAAATATCCTTTTTCCTGCCCCTTCTCGAAAACATCGGTCCCGTTATCAACGATCCTTCCGATCAGCATCGCACCTACTTCGATATATGCGATCGTGCCGAACTTCTCAGTCTTAAGAAGGTTTACGAGCCTTGTATTTTCCATATATATCTTGTGGTTTTTGGAGACGGGGCTTACCGTATGAAGCTTGCCTTTTATAAAGCGTTTGCTTATAAGGCAGCCCTTGTCCGGGTAACAGAATCTGTGATAGTCATCGACTGTCAGTCTGAAGACAAGAGCATAGCCGCCGGCAAATTCTTTTGCATTTTCGCTATCTCCCAGGATCTCATCTGCCGTATATGTTCTGCCCTTGATCCTCATGACCGTATCTTTCTCGATCTCATATACAAGGAGCTTGGAATCTGCAGGTGATATAAGAGCACCGGGTGTCATGTCGACAGGACGTTTACCGTAGCGTATCTTCCGCGTGAAGAAATCCGTAAAAGACTTGTATTCCCTGTCCTCAAAGTCGCTCATGTCGATGTTGTGTTCTTTGATGAATGCGGGGATCTTTTTTGCAGAGCTCTTTTTCGCATTTTTAGACGCATAGATATTGGACACAAAAGGCGATACGGCAATCCCTAAGAAGATCCTGCCCACAGGGTTGTTGTACAGGAAATCGAGCTTTCCTGCCCCGTACTGGACTATGTCTTCATAAGTCTTTGTCTTGCGGTCGTAAATTTTCATAAGCTTCAGATAACAACAAGATAAATGACGAGCATTGTGATCGCGAGGATCCCGAATATTCCGTACCAGATCCCCTTAGGCTTTATGACCTTGATCTTTAATACCTGAAGGACAGATACGAGTAAGATCGCGCCTCTTACTATCCAGAGGAAGATATTCTCTTCCAAAGGAAGCTTTAATAAAAACAGCAAAGGGAAAATCAGCGCGGTATATGTGACCGGCAAACCTGTGTAATACTTTATGGCCTTCCCGCTGTCTGCAGTATCGATATTAAAAAATGCGAGCCTTGCAACACCCGCAAGCGCGAAGATCATGAATATGACAACATCCCTTATTCTGGTTAATCCCAACTGCATAAAGATGCATACAGGGAGAGCGATGAAGCTCATCGTGTCGACAATGGAATCAAGCTCTATACCGAACTTCTTCTCTTCTTCAGTTCTCTTGCATCTTCTCGCTACCATGCCGTCGAAAAGATCGCAGATACCGGCAACCATAAGGCAGCAGATCGATAAATTTATATTATCCGTAGTAAACGCAAGGAACATGCCGAGCACTGCGAGGATGAGTCCTGCGTATGTCAGGATTACCGACTTATTCCATTTGCCGACGATCATGTTATTCACCATCCTTTAATGTAACTACGCCCGTGCTTCCGTCGATCGTAATGGTCTGTCCGTCAGAGATCTTGCTCATAGCATCCTTGCAGCAGACGATCGCGGGGATTCCGTATTCTCTTGATACGATCGCAGCGTGGCAAAGGATTCCGCCATACTCAGTAACGATGCCTGACAGGATCGCAAACTTAGGTGTCCAGCCGGTATCCGTAAATCTTGTTACCAGGATATCGCCTTCCTGAAGTCTGTCGATCTGCGTGAAATCCTCAATGACTCTTGCAGTGCCTGTGATCTTGCCGTTGTTTGCGCCAAGACCTCTTATGGAGCTTGCATTAGCGCTCTCGGAGATCACACGGAAATTATGTCCGATCTCGTTGTCGCTTATGTAGTTCCTGTAAGCATTGTAATAGAACTTGTTTCTCGTGATAATGTCATTAAGGTCTTCTTTTGTCTTATTACCGGCGATGTAATCCCAGAGATTTCCGACCTTTAAGAACCAAACGTCTTCAAGCTTTTCGAGCACGCCGTCAGAAACTAACTTCTTCGCATACTCGATCGTATACATACGGAGCATGTAGTAGAACCTTGTGGAAACGTCGCGGAACTCTTCGCGCCACCAGAGCATCTTGCGCATGTTGGTGACCTTGGATGCGATCTTCTTATACTTTCCGGCAGAGACATTTTTCTTCAGGTTATTTAAGATCTCCGTATATACTGCGACGCCTCTCTCCTTGTCGCTCTCAGGGGAATAAGAGTCGTCCAGGAGTGCCATATCCTTGACCATTGAGATCATGACCTGAGGCTCTTCGTAGTAGCAGGGATATGTGATATCAAGCTCCTTATCGGAGTGATAACCGTAATCGTCAATCAGCTTTCTTACAAGCGGGAGCTCGAACTTGCCGCTGTCAAGATCTTTCGCGATATCCTCCGCAGAATTATCTTTCCAATACTTAGCGGTCTCTTCATTGCTCCTTATCTTTCTTGTGATATCCCACATATCGTAGAAAGGAAGCAGATGCGAGATGTTATCGATGCTCGCAAGGAGCGAGAGATATTCGCTCTCCGAGACATACTTCAGAAGGCTGTCCTTATAGAGTGACTGATGGATCGTGTTGATAAAGATCTGATGGAAATATGTTGTCTCGGATCTTAAGTAAGTCTCATGAGTTATCTTATAGAATTCCTTCGTGATGTCATCGATCGTACCTTCATCAAGGTGCTTCTTGTAACCGTAGTAAAGGTCTAAGAGTTCCTGCTTATAGCGCTCGGAATTCTCCCTTCTGTCTTTAAGGAGCTTATTCTGCTCAATGACTATAGGGATCAGGTGGCAAAGGACCTTGGGCGTTGCACCCGTCACCTTGCCGTCGCCTTCGTAGTCACCAACGATACCGTATTCGTTATCGAATTCCCTTTCCTTATAGCCGACGATCTGCTCCATCGCTTTCTTCACAGCGGTAAGATTCCAGTAGCATCTGCCGTAATACATCTCGCCCAACTTCTTGGGGAGCTGTTCATCTTTTAAGATCTTCGAATCCACGATGAATCTTCTAAGAGAGTATTCCCAGATATATTCGTAAAGGCTCCACATGTAAGGTGTGCAGACAGTGGCAGATACACCGCCGTCCTTAAAGTCTGCCGTGGACCAGATATCGTTGATGCCTGAATAATTGAGCTTGGTGATCCTTCTGGACTGGAGGATAAAAAGCTCGTCATCTTTTATCGCAAATTCGATATCACAAGGGTACCCGAACTTCTGCTGGATGCCTGCAAAAACCTTTGCATACTTTTCGACATTTTCAGCTGAGATAAGCTTGCTGCCTTCTGCCCTGTCAGTCTCCTTATTGTCGTACCAGTTGTAGTGGTACTGCTCAGGGACTGTCTTGCCGCTTACGATATCTTCGCCAAGGCCCTCCGACACTTCGATAAGCATCGTCTTGTCGTTGCCCGTAACAGGGTCGATCGTAAAGCAGATACCGCTCTTATCAGACTGCACCATCTCCTGCACTACGACAGACATCTTGAGGTCGTTCGTATCGATCTTGCGGTTGACGAGATAGCTCAATATGATCTCACTGAACATCGACTTGTAGCAGTCGATGACTCTTTCCTCAACGTCTTCAGGCTTTGTATTAAGGAATGTCTGATACTGTCCGGCAAAAGAGAACTCATCTAAGTCTTCCTTCGTTCCGCTGCTTCGTACCGCATAGAGCTTATCTGCCTTAAGTAAGGCCTTGATCTCCGAACTAACTTCTCCGGGGAGCTTTATCTTGCCGAAGAGCTCATTTAAGCCTTCTGAAGTCTGCCTGACATTATCCTTGTTAAGCTTTGAGACTGCCTCTTTTATAATCTTTTCCGGCTCGCCCTTAACAGTCTCATCGTAAGTATCGCTGTCCAGGACAAAACCATCCGGAACATTGAACCCTTCCTGCTTCATGAGCAAAAGGAATTTACCCTTATTGCCGAGATTGCCGTTCTCTTTCCCTGAGTCACTTAATCTTATTAACATAGATCTTGATTTTCCTTAAAACATATTTTTGCGGAGATGCATGAAGTAGAGCATCATGTTCATGAACAGATGCGTTGCAGCTCCGACGAGTACATACAACAGATAAAGTCCGATGCCGAGCGGGTAGAACATCCACACGACAAGAGCAACTCCGAATACTGAATCAGCCTGATCCAGGAATACGAAGAACACTTTCCAGAAGCCCTTCACGGTCTTTCCGGGAGTGATATCAAGTCTTCTCTTAAGAAAGCTGTTCGGCAGCTCGAAAAGCGAATACCCGAGTCCTAACAGCACACCTATGAGGAGATTAAAAGGGATAGTATTTTCGTGGTTCTGATAAAAGAAATTCAGATCGTGCAGAGCACCAGTCTGGCACGCAAATCCCCACAGAACCGAAAAAAACGTATTGAAAAGTATATATCCCAGCATGCCCTTCCATGTCTTGTTGTCACCGAAGAGCCTTTTGCCGTCAACGAAATTCTTACCGAAATCTATAGGTTTAGCTATTGCCTTTAAGATAGGCAGCTTACACCATAACATTACCATCACCCCTGCCAGTATTGTCGGCACGAGGGTAACGTACATCATCCCAATAACTCTCAACATAACTTCCTCCACGACTATCCTACCACAACGCCCATGAAGCACCAAATTATAATTAACATATTATGGAAATTGGTAAATCAGTTCTGCGCGCCTGCAGCGGCCGGTGCTTTCCCGACTTTTAACAGGAACTTCCATACCGTAACAAGCACTATCGAAGCTGCGCCTGCTACTAGAACACTGACCTGGCCTGAAGCTATCAATGAACCGTCGTGATAGTACTTTAAATATTCCAGAAGGAACCTTACGACAGTTAACAGCGCAAGGATCACATATATTGCGGCGATCTTGTTCTTCATTTTCCTGATGAGTATCAGATTAACCGCAAACATTGCGATAAATACGGTCATGTCGATTATCTGCGCCGGAAAATAAGAACCGCCGTTTGCGCCTGAATAGACTATTGCGAAGGGGCCTTCATAATCTTTTCCGTGGCAGCATCCTCCGAAAAGGCATCCTGTTTTCGCGAGGCCATACATCAAAGGTGCCGTTGCGATGAACGAAGCCATTACACTTTCAGGCTTGTCCTTTATGATAAGGCCTGAAACAAGCACTCCAAGGATCATGCCGACCACAGCGCCAAGACCTGAGAAACCAAGCGCTCTGGGATCGTTAGATATCAACATATTCCCCATTACCGAATTAGTCACTGTGAAAACAGAGGTCAGAATGCAAGTGTATAAGATCGTGTGCTTAGTGACTCCGGCTTTGCGCATGAGATAAATTGCAACTGCGAATCCTATAGCGACTGATGTTAATACCAGCAATCCATAAGGAGACCAGGCCAGTTCAGGTATATAGATCTTCATAGGAATTACCCCGGCATATAGCATGTGGAGCAGGTATAGACGCAATATGCAATGATCGCTATGAGTATTACTGCAACTGTTATTGCCATCGCGATGTATACCCACAATAAGATTTTCGCGAACCTGTTCTCTCTGAACTTTGCTCTGGCAACGATCACGAGAACCCAAGCCGCTTCAAAAGCCACAGAGCTGAATGCTGACAGAATTTTGAAGATAATATTCTGAGTTTCATAATTGACAAAAGCAGAATAAACATATGTGGCTATTGCTGAAACAATGGATGCCGCATACAAGCCAAGCGAGATATAGCAAAGCATATCTGCTTTCTTTTTTCTTGCAGCATAATCCACCTGCGGCATTGCCGCTGTAACAGGTGTTTCTGTTCCCGTCTGCATCGTGTTGTTGGTAGTCTGATTATCCATATTCAGTACCTCCTTAAATGGCGGTATCAAATTGAAAGGTTCCTGTCTACTTAGCCGCATAATACGACGAAATTGCTTTGACAGTCAAACTAATTTTCGGCAAAGATGTGGCAAGTTGGGGTTTGAGGGTTCTTAAGTGCTGCCCGCATGGCTGCAGCGTTGAAATTCCAGAAATAGTTCCGACACTGTCGGACTTTTTTCCGGAAAAACATCGCACAATGACTAAAATACCAGATTTTTGTCCGATATAGTCGGACTTTTCTCCGGAATATTTTCGCGTGTTCGAAAAGCAAATATCAGCAGATTATTCCGCCGCCTACTACACAGCCGTTCTCATCATAGAATACGGAAGACTGTCCCGGTGACACGCCTTTTACAGGCTCATCAAGGACGATCTTAACCTTGCCGCTGCCCAAGTATTCAACGGTAGCAGGGCGCTCGGTCTGATGGTACCTGGCCTTTGCAAGACAGCGGATCTTATCGCCTTCAGAAGGCTCAGGAATGCTTTGGAAATTAACATTTCTGCAGCAGAATGTATCGACCAGAAGGTCATCTTCGGTGCCGAGCACGACGGTGTTGTTCTCAGGACAGATCTTTGTGACAAAGGCAGGGTAGCCCAGAGCTATACCGAGGCCTTTTCTCTGGCCGACGGTATACTGGTGGATTCCCTTGTGCTTTCCGAGAACATTGCCTTCCTCATCGACGAAATTTCCTTCTTTGGGAAGTGCTTTATCCGTGTGTTCGCTTATGAAGTCCGTATATCTGCCTTCGGTTACGAAGCAGATCTCCTGTGATTCCTCTTTGTGTGCGCAGGGAAGACCTGCATCTTCAGCGATCTTGCGAACCTCGGCCTTGGTGTACTGCCCTAGAGGCATAAGCGTTCTGGCAAGCTGCTCCTGTGTGAGCTTATAGAGCATGTATGTCTGGTCTTTGCTGATCTGTGAAGCCTTGCGGACGGCAAATCTGCCGTTTTCGAGTTTGTCGATGTAAGCGTAGTGGCCGGTCGCGACGAAATCTGCCTGGAAGATGTCGGCGAGTTCTATCATCTTGGCCCACTTTACGAAGCGGTTGCACTCAATGCAGGGATTGGGAGTAAGGCCCTCTAGATAAGCGTCAACAAAGGGATCTACGACATTCTCTTTGAAAAGGGTGGTGCAGTTGTGAGGGTGGTACTTTATATCGAGAAGATTGCAGATGCGTCTCGCCTCATCGATCTCGCAGCACCTGCTGTCGCCTTCCTCGTCAGAACCCCAGACGCGCAGAGTAACGCCAAGGACTTCATAGCCCTGTTGCTTTAGCAGATATGCTGCAACAGCGCTGTCGACTCCTCCTGACATTCCGACTATTACTCTGGACACGTGATTACCGCCTTACTTTTTTCGCATGTTATTGTTTCACATTTGGAAGGGAAGAGCAACAAGTCAGTTCTTTATGACTTCGCTTATAAGTCTGACAGCCTCAGCAACGCCGTTCTCAGTCTTTATCTTCTCTGATATCGATTCGGCATTGCGCTTCTTTACTGCGTAAGTGCTGTTCATCTCGTTGATCGCGGCAACGATCGCTTCCTCTGAAAGGTTCTTTGCATCAATGTGCTTTGTTGCGACGTCGATCTTTTCGAGCTGCATTGCAAATCCCAGCTGGTCAAGAACGTGCGGAACGGGGATAGACGGGATGCCGTATATCATGGAAGATGCAGTTGTTCCGAATCCGCAGTGATGTATGACGAATCTGCCTTGGCGGAACAGCCAGCTGTGCGGAACACTTCCGCAGGCCATCATCGAATCGGGAAGTGCGTAATCGGAAAGGGATTTCTGGAAACCCTGAATAACTGCTCTCATGCCTGTCTTCTCAAATGCTCTGACGTACATATGGAGCTTTGCCTTATCAGCCCTGTCTTCAAAAGACATGGCTCCGAGAGCCAGTATCACAGGTTTTTCGCCGGATTCGATGAAGGATTTCAGTTTCTCATCCGGAACATAATCTGTTTCCTCATCGTACCAGTAACCCGTAATAATGTTCTTTGCCTCCCAGTAAGGGCTGCGCTCAATAACATATTTGCTTATGGGGATGAGATTAAGCTTGTCCGATCTTATCTCATCAGCTGATCTCATGGGCTTGAGGCCATATTGCTTACGGATCTTGTTATATGGTTTGTCTATCTGTTTTCCGATAAGATTCCCGATGAGTCTGTCTGAAAACTTAAGTGGCTTGCCCTTTTCGGGAATCATCTCTGTCTGGAGCGATACATCGACAAACGGGATACCAAGCACACCGGCTTCTACTGCACCCATCTTACTGTGTGTTACAACGATCAGGTCCCTGCCTTTGCACAGTTCGTATACTTCTTTGGAAGAACTCTGTATTATCTTCATGATGAAATTCATGCAGCGGATCATGCTGAGTACTGCATTAGCAGACTTCCCGCGGATCCTTGCAGCTTCTTTCTCGATATCGATGTCAGGCCCGACGGGTTCGAAATGGATGCCGTATGATTCTATAAGGGATCTCCAGCAGGGGTGGGAACCGAGTATAACATCAAATCCGGCTCTCATAAGACCTTTGCAAAGATAAATATACGGCTGGACATCGCCTCTGGTGCCCATAGTGAACATTGCGATCTTTTTCATATTAAGGTCCCGCACATCAGCTCATGGACTTCTTTTGCATAAGCTTTCTTACGTTTATCCGTGAGGTCACCGTTCAGCAGATACTTGAAGGTGAGCATGGTCATGTATGCATGATACCTGCGCACGATGCTTTCGACCTGTTCTTCAGGAAATACTCCCTGCGAGGAAAGCCGTCTGAATACATTCATGTAGATGTTGTACGGATCTGTGAACAGTGTCTTCTCATATAGAACACGGATCTCATCGTTGTGAAACTGCTCGATCATCATCAGCCTGATCATAAGGTTGCAGAACGGATCGAAAAGATAACTGTCCATCATGTAAGTGTCGATTAATTTTGAAGCCGTGACATCACTCTTTTTGAGTTTCTTTGAAGGTTTTTCCGGTATCTCGCTGATATGGCTCAGAAGACCGTCTATATGATCTTTAAATTTATATACCAGTGAATCAAGAATGTCTTTTTTGTTCTTGAAATGGTAGTAGAGAGTGCTCTCCTTGATGCCTACGCTGCCGCAGATATCTCTTATCGAGACAGCCTCATAGCCTCTTTCCGAGAACATGTGAAGCGCAACGTCCATTATCTTATCCTTGGTGTTCATGCCATCACCTCTCTAACGATTGTTAGAGAGATTTTATCTAACAAGTGTTAGGTTGTCAACTGCCGGGATCAGTGTTCTTAATATCAGACAGACATGAAAAGAGGCCGCCATCAGGCAGCCTCGCTGTTGAAAGCTTGTTGTTTATTTCTTCTTGACAGGGATCCAGATTGCGCTGTGATAATCCTTGTCGGTCGGCATTGCTTTGCAGTCGTACCATTCTACGGTCGCATTGCCTGAGATCTCATACTCGGGATTGCCGGGAAGCCACTCTGTGAAGATCTTTGTGTTGGTCGACTGCAGAGCGCCGGGGCATGGACCTGTGATATCGAAGACCGCCCAGTCGCCTACGGGGAACTCATAGAGCTCCATTCCGAGAGGCACCTCGCCGCCCGTGTATTCGCCGGCG
>CADCJM010000055.1:10465-13863 GCA_902801755.1 Oscillospiraceae bacterium | reverse complement strand
TCAAAACGGCCATTTTAGCCCAAATGAACGGCAAAACATGCGGCGGCGCCGTTCATTCTGCCGTTCAAAACGGTCATTTTAGCCCAAATATGCGGCAAAACATGCGGCGGCGCCGTTCATTCTGCCGTTCAAAAAGTATCATCTCTAATTTCAGAGAAGTACTTTATTCAAATGTGTTACAATCTGTGAGTAATAAAGAGGAGTCCATATGGCAGAGAGAAAGAACGACATTAACTGGTTTCCGGGGCACATGAGAAAGGCCTTGAACGAGACAGGCGAGAGGTTGAAACTCGTCGATCTTGTTTATGAGACGTGCGATGCGAGAATTCCTTTTTCGAGCAGGAATCCGGAACTCGATAAGATAATAGGTGCCAAGCCCAGGATCGTTATCCTTAACAAGGCTGACCTTGCCGACCCTTCGAAAACATCCCGCTGGATCGAGAGCTTTGAATCAGAAAATACCCGTGCCTGCGCGCTCGAGAGCACGCATAAGAAGGGTTTTGACAAGCTTAATGCCATCACGATGGAGATGATGAAGGATAAGCTTGAGAAGGCTGCTGAGAAGGGCAGAATCGGCCGTCCTGTAAGAGTTATGGTGGTAGGCGCGCCGAATACCGGAAAGTCTACGATAATAAATGCGCTGGCAGGCAGGAAAGCTGCTGTGACAGGTGATAAGCCAGGCGTTACAAAAGACTTCAAGTGGATCATGACCGGCGGAAGACTGGAGCTCATGGATATGGCAGGCGTGCTGTGGCCCAGGATCGCAAATGCAAAGAGTGGAATATGCCTTACAGCATTAGGTTCTGTTAAGGAAGAGATCACCGATGTGGTAAAAGTCGCATACGAGACAATGAAGATCATGATCGGTATCTATCCTGATCTTTTGAAGGAAAGATATGGTGTTGATATAGAGATCAATGAATCAGAGGATGCTGGATATTTCCAGGATCCTTATTATGATCTTTTCCTTGCGATGGCAAAGAAGAGGGGCTGCATCATGAGCGGCGGAAGAATTGATGAGGAGCGCTTTGCAAGGCTCTTTTTGAACGACTTAAGGGAAGGCAGGACGGGAAGGATCACTCTCGAGATGCCTGAAGATTTTAAGTAACAGAGGATTTAAATATGCCCAAGCTTACTAAGGAACAGCTTACCGCAAAATATGATGCGATGTATGAGTACGAGAATGATTGTCTTGCCAAAGGCTTTAGGATGATCGGCGGCATAGACGAGGCAGGCAGAGGTCCTCTTGCAGGTCCCGTAGTTGCTGCATGCTGCATACTTGATCCTGATGTAAAGATATTGGGTCTGGACGATTCCAAAAAGCTTTCCGAGAAGAAGAGGGAAGAACTTTTCGTTGAAGTTAAAGAAAAGGCGAAGGCTTATGCGATCTGCGCTGTAGGTCCTGAAGAGATAGATGAGATCAATATTCTGGAAGCTACGAAAAAAGCGATGAGAAATTGCGTTAAAGAGCTCGCTTCCAAGGGGCAGTCGCCGGATATCCTTCTTATTGACGCAGTAAATCTCTCGGGTACAGGATTAGATGTGATACCGATCATTAAGGGCGATGCAAAATCAGATTCCATTGCCGCGGCATCGATCCTTGCCAAGGTTACGAGGGATCACATGATGGCCGAATACGATGAGCAGTATCCGGGCTACGGATTTGCAAAACACAAGGGTTACGGCACCAAAGACCATTATGCCGCAATACGCGAAAAAGGCATGTCTCCTATACACAGGAGGTCATTTCTTAAGGTCATACATTAATCAAGGTGCTGTGACATTTTTTGAAAAGTCTTGACTTTGTGGCAAAGTTTAAGTATTATATCGCTCGTGAAAGAAGAACATCCGATTCTCACCTCAAGCGGCGATATGCTAGTAAAGAGGTCAATAACTAGATAATTAACCTATTTTTAGAGGGGTTGCCATTAAGGCAGGGTAGTTATGAGAGAACGGATTTTATCCGTTCTTTTTTTATGCAGTTACAGTAATACTTAAACAAGGAGGTGGCCACCATCGCTAAGACCAATGATAATCAGATGATTAACGGAGCTATCAAGTTCCCTCAGGTACGTCTCATTGACGCAGAAGGACAGATGATCGGTGTAGTTCCGATCGAGGAAGCTCTCAAGAGTGCTGAAGAAGCTGATCTTGATCTCGTCTGCATCTCACCCAATCCTGATAACCCGGTTTGCCGTGTAATGGATTACAACAAGTTCCTTTTCGAGAAGGGTAAAAGAGAGGTTGACAGGCCGCCGAAGTTAGAAGGCAGGAACATGGTAATGTACCTGTCACCGGCAAAGAAAAAATAATTTAGGAGGATAGAAATATGCCCAAGCAGAAGACACACACTTCTTCAAAGAAGAGATTCAAGGTTACAGGTACCGGTAAGGTTCTCCATAAGCAGGCATTCAGAAGCCACATTTTGAGCAAGAGACCTACTAAGAGAATGAGACACTTGAGACACAACCAGGTATGCTCAGATCAGAATGCAAGAATCATCAAGAAGATGATCCCTTACGCTTAATTGCTTAGATTTAGGAGGACAAAGAAATGTCAAGAGTTAAAAGAGGAATCCGCACAAGAGCGCGTCATCATAAGATTTTAAAGGCAGCAAAGGGCTACTGGGGTCATAAGAGCAAGCTTTTCAAGGTTGCTAACCAGCAGGTTCTTAAGTCCGGTAACTATGCTTACAGAGACAGAAGAAATAAGAAGAGAGAGTTCAGAAGACTCTGGATCGTTCGTATCAACGCAGCATGCCGTCTTAACGACATGAGCTACTCCAGATTCATGAACGGCCTCAAGAAGGCTGGTATCGAGCTCGACCGTAAGGTTCTTTCCGATATCGCAGTTACAGATGCAGCAGGTTTTACTTCTCTCGTTGAGAAGGCTAAGGCAGCTCTCTGATATTGCCGCTAAATTTGAATTGTCAAGTTGCGTGAGATCTGTTCTCGCGCAACTTTTTTATTGTGTTATATAATGTTCTAAGCGAAAACAAAGGAGATAAAAGTTTTGGTCATCACCAGCCGTGACAATCCGAACGTAAAGCGTATCGCAAAGCTTACCAAAAGATCAGAGGCCAGAAAGGAAGGCGTTATCTATCTTGAGGGAACCCGTCTTTGCGAGGAGGCTTTATCGAGCGGACAGACTGCCAGAGAAGTGATCGTCACCGAAGATAAGATCTCCTGGGCAAAGGAATTCACACCTGAATTAGAGCCCCTCGTATTAAGCCGTGATGTGTTTACAAAAATATCCCAGACTGTAAATCCTCAGGGCGTTGCTGTCATTATCAGTGAGCCTCAGATTAAGAGCGATTTCCCTGTAAAAGGTGATAACAAAGATATCTATGTCGTGCTCGAAAACACACAGGATCCGGGCAACCTGGGAACGATAATCAG
>CADCJM010000055.1:0-10446 GCA_902801755.1 Oscillospiraceae bacterium | reverse complement strand
GATCCTTATAACGATAAAGTCATCAGAGCTACCATGGGTTCCGTATGGCATATACCTGTTGTAAGAAAGACCATGGACGAGTGCTTTACGTTTTTCGAGAGCAATAAAATTGAGACTGTCGCGACACATCTTAGGGGCAATGAACTGGGCTCCGGCGATCTTAAGCTCCCATGTGCATATTTTATCGGCAATGAAGGTGACGGCCTGACTGATGAGACAGCAGGAAGATGCACAAAGCTTGTTAAGATCCCGATGAAGGGAAAAGCCGAATCGCTTAATGCTGCTGTAGCCGCATCTGTAATCGGATACGAGCTTTCAAAGCTTTTGTAAGTGCTTTTTTTGAATAGACTAAACAACTAAACATACTTAGTTTGTATAATTATTCGTCTAACAGCGAGCAAACCCTAATAAAAGAAAAGTTTTATAATATCTGGTATTATAGGCGCTAGTCTAAGTGAAGATAGCAGAAAGACAGACGGAACATGGCATTTGAACAAAAAGAAGAGCTCATCAACAAGCTTGCTGATGTAGCAAAAGTTAAGTCGTATATCAACAAGGACCTGTACACAAAGTACAACGTTAAGAGAGGACTCCGTAACAATGACGGTACGGGAGTTCTTGTAGGCCTTACCGAAGTAGGTGAGGTAATGAGTTATATCGTTGATGATGCCGACAGGATTCCCGTCGAGGGTAAGCTTTTCTACCAGGGCTATGAAGTAAAAGATATCGTAAACGGCTTCTTCTCAGAAGGAAGATACGGATATGAGGAAACAGCTTTCCTGCTTCTTACAGGTGAGCTTCCGACTGCTTCTGAACTTCAGGAATTCAATGCGCTGCTTCAGAGTGTAAGACCTCTTCCGGAGGGCTTTACTGAAGACATGATCATGAAGGCGCCTTCTCCGGATGTCATGAACAAGCTTGCAAGATCTATCCTTGCGCTCTACTCATATGACGATAATCCGGATTCCACAGATATCGCTAACGTCGTAAGACAGTGCACAGAGCTTATCGCAAGATTCCCTGTGCTCATTTCCTACGGCTATATGGCAAGAAGACATTACATCGAGCACAGAGATCTTTATATCCATGCTCCTGTTCCGGAATATAATACAGCCCAGAACATTCTTCACATGATCAGACCCGACGGCAAGTTCACTGAGCTTGAAGCAAGGATCTTAGATGTAATGCTTGTCCTTCACGCAGAGCATGGCGGCGGAAACAACTCCACATTCGTAACTCATGCCGTAACTTCAACAGGTTCTGATACATACGCGGTAATGGCTTCTGCAGTAGGTTCACTTAAGGGACCTCAGCACGGCGGTGCTTCCAACAAGGCTTATGCCATGATGAAGGACTTAAGAGAGCACGTATCCGACTGGACAGACGAGAAGGCTATCAAGCAGTATCTTGCAGATATCATCAACAAGAAGGCTTTCGATCATTCAGGTCTTATCTATGGTATCGGCCACGCTGTTTATACATTGTCAGATCCCAGAACTGTCGTTATCAGGAAGTATGCTGAAGTCCTCGCAAAAGAGAAGGGTAACATGGATCTTTATAATCTCTATATCCTTGTCGAAAAGCTTGCTCCTGAGGTTTTCCATGAGGTAAAGAAGTCTGATAAGCTCGTTTGCGCCAACGTCGACTTTTTCGCTGGCCTTGTATATTCAATGCTCGGTATTCCTACTGAGCTTTATACGCCTTTGTTCGCTTGCGGAAGGATCGCAGGATGGAGCGCTCACAGGATCGAGGAGCTCGTTTCCGGCGGCCGTATCATGAGGCCTGCATTTAAGTGCGTTAACAAGCGCAGACCTTATATTCCTTCAGATAAGAGGACAGATATTATCTGATATTTGAATATTGGCCGCATATTAGAAGGTAATTTCCTGTTTGTTGCACTTGCACAGGTCAACAACCTGTGATAATATACTCGGGCAAACAAACAAGGCCCCATGGTCAAGTGGTTAAGACGGCGCCCTCTCACGGCGCAATCAGCGGTTCGAATCCGCTTGGGGTCACCACATAGCAAATCAAGGACGAACATCTTATCTGATGTCCGTCTTTTTGTTAACATAGGGAATTTTGATATGGATGAGAACAGATTTATAAAGATAAGAGGCGCCAGAGAGCATAACCTCAAGAATATCGACGTCGATATCCCGCGCAGGAAGATGGTCGTTCTGACTGGTCTTTCCGGCTCGGGCAAGTCTTCGCTCGCATTCGATACGATCTATGCCGAAGGCCAGAGAAGATATGTTGAGTCTTTGTCTTCTTATGCGAGGATGTTCTTAGGCCAGCTCGATAAGCCTGATCTGGACAGCATTGAGGGATTGTCTCCTGCGATCTCCATTGACCAGAAGTCCACTGTCAGCAACCCCAGATCCACTGTAGGCACCGTCACAGAGATATACGATTATTTCAGACTTCTTTATGCCAGAGTAGGACAGCCTTTCTGCCCGAACTGCGGCAAGAAGATCAAGTCCATGGGCATTGACCAGATAATCGATAAGCTCAAGGTATATCCTGAAGGCACCAGAGCTATCGTATATGCTCCCGTTGTAAGGAATAAGAAGGGTGAGTTCAGCAAGCTTTTCGACGGCTTCAGGAAGTCCGGCTACGCGCGTGTAAGGGTCGATAACATTACATATGAACTGGATGAGGATATCGAGCTTAACAAGAACAACAAGCACACGATCGAAGTCATTGTCGATAGACTTGTCATAAAGGAAGCGAATACAACCAGACTTTACGATTCATGCGAGACAGCCTTAAAGCTCGCTGACGGTCTCCTGCAGGTGGAGCTCCAGACGGCAACCGTAGATAAGAATGGTGAGAAGACTTATGAATCCAGCGAGGAATTCTTCTCGCAGCATCTGGCTTGCCCTGACTGCGGAATATCTTTCGGTGAGATCAATACGAGAAGCTTCTCGTTTAACAGCCCTGAGGGTGCATGTCCCAACTGCTCGGGTATCGGAACGCTCACAGCAGTCGATCCTGAACTCTGCATTACCAATCCCAAGCTTTCTATCAATGAGGGCGCTGTAAGGACTGCAGGATGGAATTTTGACGATCCCAAGAGCTGGGGCAGATGCTTTATCGAAGCTCTCGCAAAGAAGTACAAGTTCTCTTTGGACATGCCTTACTATAAGCTTCCTGAGAATGTGAAGAACATAATCCTTTACGGCAACGGCGGCGAGATGCTCAAGGTCGATACCAGGAATTCTATTTATCCCAGGAGCGGTGATTACTTTTCTGACTGGGAAGGCGTTGTTCCGAGTGTTATGAGACGCTGGAGGGAGTCCGGCAGTGAAGAGATGAAGGCTTCCTATGAGCGTTACATGAGTATCGACGTATGTCCTGTATGCAATGGCGCGAGACTTAATAAGAACAGTCTGTCCGTAAAGCTCGGCGGTCTTAATATCTCAGAGCTTACAGATATGTCTGTAAAGAACATGCGCCAGTTTTTTGCGGACCTTACTCTAAAGGGCAAGAATGCCGAGATCGCTGCTCCTATCTTAAGAGAAGTCAAGGCAAGACTTGAGTTCTTATACGATGTCGGTCTGGACTACATGACGCTGTCCAGATCCTCAGCTACGCTCTCAGGAGGTGAGGCGCAGAGGATCAGGCTTGCCACACAGATCGGTGCGGGCCTGCAGGGCGTCTTATACGTTCTCGACGAGCCGTCTATAGGACTTCACCAGAGAGACAACGACAAGCTCATAAAGACGCTGTTTAAGCTCAGAGACTTAGGCAATTCGATCATTGTTGTTGAGCACGATGAGGATACGATGAGAGCGGCTGACCATATTGTTGATATCGGTCCCGGGGCAGGCTCGTTCGGAGGCAGGATCGTAGCGCAGGGCTCGGTAGATGACATCATTAATGTCGAAGAGTCAGTCACAGGCCAGTATCTTTCAGGCAAGAAGTTCATTCCTGTTCCTATGAACAGAAGAAAACTTGATGAGAAGAAGATGCTGAAGATCAAGGGCGCATGCATCAATAACCTTAAGAATATCGATGTCGATATTCCGATCGGTCTTTTCACGGTCGTAACCGGCGTATCAGGCTCAGGCAAGTCATCCCTTATCAATTCGACGCTTGTTCCTTATCTTGAGCACGAGCTTAACGGCTCAAGGAAGAGAAGGATCAAGTGCGAGAGGATCACCGGTTATTCGAACCTTGATAAGATCATCTGCATCGACCAGAGTCCTATCGGAAGGACTCCGAGAAGTAATCCGGCTACATATATCGGACTTTTCGACCTCATCCGCAAACTCTACGCAGAGACACCTGATGCAAAGCAGAGAGGCTACCAGGCCGGAAGGTTCTCATTTAACACCAAGGGCGGACGCTGTGAGGCGTGCGCAGGAGACGGCGTTAATAAGATCGAGATGCACTTTCTTCCCGATATCTACGTTACATGCGATGTATGTAAGGGTAAGAGATATAACAGGGAGACTCTGGAAGTCAGATATAACGGAAAGAACATCTCTGACGTTCTTGATATGAGTGTTGACGATGCATGTGAGTTCTTCAAGAACCACCCTGCGATCTACAAGAAGGTAAGGACTCTGCAGGATGTAGGCCTCGGCTATATCAAGCTCGGCCAGCCGTCGACGACTCTGTCGGGCGGTGAGGCACAAAGAATCAAACTTGCCTCGGAATTGTCGAGAAGATCGACAGGAAAAACGATATATGTATTAGATGAACCCACGACGGGTTTACATGTTGCGGACGTTCATAAATTGGTTGACATTTTAGAACGCCTAACCGAAAATAAGAACACTGTGGTCGTAATCGAGCACAATCTGGATGTCATAAAGACGGCAGATCACATAATTGACTTAGGTCCCGAGAGCGGTGACGGAGGCGGCGAGGTAGTCGTCACGGGCACGCCCGAAGAGATTGCAAAATGCAAGAAGTCTTATACGGGACAGTTCTTAAAGCCTCTTCTGGAAAGAGCCAAGAAGAACGGTCAATACAGAGATATATCCGCCTTTATTGATACTGCAAGGCTCGAAGAAGAACAATACGACATTCTTACCGGTCCAAAGGTAAGACGCAGGATAAGGGAAGAGGATAACGGAGAAACGTAATGGCACTTTGTAGTATTTGTAAAAAGAGACATGCTATCGTCTTTACCAGCCGCTATGAGAACGGCGCGAGGATCGACGAAGGCTTTTGTTTGAAATGCGCCTATGAGTCAGGCATATCCGGTGTTACCGATATGTTCAAGGCGACAGGCATCAACGCTGACAACATCGATGAGATGAGCGACAGATTAGAAGAACTCGCAAGCTCAAACGGCTTTTCGGCTGACCCGACAGAGTTTTTGAAGTCTTTAGCATCAGGCGACGGTTTCGGCGATTCATTTGAAGACGATGAAGACGGTTATGAATTCGATGAGGATTCCACACCGGTAGGCATTACTGATCCTGAAGAGAAGTCCGGCGATAAAGCACCTGGCGATGAGGAAGAGAAGAAGCCTTCGCTTTTCGATTCCCTCTTCGGCAGAAGACCCGGAAGCCAGGCAGGAGAAGGCAGCGACAAGAACAGCAAGGACTCCCAGAAGGGAAGGGGCAAGCCCCGTCTTAAGTACCTTAATGAATTTGGTACGAACTTGACTGAGCGTGCCGCAGAGGGCAAGATCGACCGCATTATCGGCCGTGACAAGGAGATCGAGCGCTGCATTCAGATCCTTAACAGACGTTCCAAGAATAACCCTGTACTGATCGGTGCGCCCGGTGTAGGTAAGACAGCTATCGCGCAGGGCCTGGCTGTTAAGATCGTTGAAGGATCTGTTCCTGAGAAGCTCCTTAACATGCAGGTATGGCAGCTTGACCTTCCTGCTATGGTCGCAGGCACCCAGTTCAGAGGACAGTTTGAGAGCCGTATCAAGGGCGTTATCAATGAAGCGATCAAGGCTGAGAACATCATTCTCGTAATCGATGAGCTCCATACGATCGTGGGTGCAGGCGATGCAGAAGGTTCCACCAATGCAGCTAATATCTTAAAGCCCGCACTTGCCAGAGGCGAACTGCGCATCCTCGGTTCCACAACAACAGCGGAATATAAGAGGATCGAGAAGGACTCCGCTCTTGAGAGGCGTTTCCAGAAGGTAATGCTCGACGAGCCTTCTGTTGAGATGTCCATTGAGATCTTAAAGGGCATCAAGGATTACTATGAGAAGCATCACAACGTCACATATTCTGACGAGGTAATCGAGTTTGCCGTTAAGGCATCCAAGAGATATATCACTGACAGATACCTTCCTGATAAGGCTATCGACCTTATCGATGAGGCCGGTTCTGCTGCAAACCTTAAGAATGTTAAGCTCGTCAAGCTTGCCAATACGAGAAAAGCTCTTGAGAAGGCTAAGCGTGAGCACCAGCAGCAGGTAGACGCTATGGAGAATTCTTCTCCTGAAGAGCGTGAGGCTGATTATGAGAAGGTAGCAGAGCTTAAGGCAAATGCCGATAAGCTCCAGAACGAGCTTGATGCTTTAGAGAGTGATATCTCTCCTGATCCTATTCAGGTCGAAGACATCGCAAGAGTAGTCGAGATGTGGACAGGAATTCCGTTGAAGTCCATTTCTGAGACTGAGACAGAGAAGCTCAAGAACCTTGAAGAGAGACTTCACAAGCGCGTAATCGGTCAGGAGGATGCCGTTCATGCGGTAGCTTCCGCTGTAAGACGTACAAGAGCCGGCTTTACCAAGAAGCATAAGCCTACATCGTTCATCTTTGTCGGTCCTACAGGTGTAGGTAAGACAGAGCTCGTTAAGGCTTTGGCTGAAGTAATGTTTGATACAGAAGAAGCTCTTATCAGGATCGATATGTCCGAATATATGGAACCTCATTCAGTTTCCAAGCTCATCGGCTCTCCTCCGGGATATGTAGGATTCGATGATGCCGGACAGCTTACAGAGCAGGTCAGAAGAAAGCCTTATTCAGTTATTCTTTTCGATGAGATCGAGAAGGCTCACCCTGATGTATTTAATCTTCTCCTGCAGATGTTAGACGATGGTGTTCTTACTGACAGCCATGGTCTGCATGTTAACTTTGAGAACTGCATCATCATCATGACATCCAATGCAGGAAGCTCTGCAAAGGCTAATACGATCGGATTCTTCAATGATACGCACGAAGCTCTTGAACAGCATGTCCAGAGCGCTTTGAAGGAGATATTCCGTCCGGAGTTCTTAAACCGTGTCGACGAGACCATCATCTTCAAGCCACTGAAGCCTGAGGAGATCCGTCAGATCGTTAACATCATGATCAAGGATGTTTTCGCTTCACTCGAAGATAAGCACATCAAGGGCTCTATGACAAAGGCGGCAGGCGACAGACTTGCAGAGATCGGCTATGACGAGAAGTATGGTGCAAGACCTCTGCGTAAGGCTATAAGAACTAATATCGAAGATCCGCTCTCTGATATGTTCCTTACCGGCGCGCTGAAAGATGTTGCTACGCTCAAGATTGATTTCAGAAGAGGTAAGTTCGTTTTCGATACGGTCAAGAAGCCTGAAGAATAAATGGCTTGAAGCAGTTAAAGTTTATAAGGGCTGTCTCGTATGAGGCGGCCCTGTTTCAGTGCCGTGTATTACAGTCATTTGGGACTGTATATAAAAAAGCTGCCCCGTTTGAGGCAGCTTTTTTAGCGTAATTGTGTTTTGCGAATTACTTCTTCCAGTCGAAGTAAGCTGTGTTGTAACCGTACTTAACGACGCTTTCCTTTGTAGTTACATTAACTGTGAAGGAATATGTATCGCCTGCCTTGATGGCGATCTCGTTAGGTGTTCCTCTGTAAGTCTTTCCGTCCTTCTTAAGCTTGAATTCCATGGCGTCGGATGTAACGCTCTTGATGCTTGAGCCTGCGAAAAGCTTGATATCAAGATAATTGAGGGACTTAGGAAGATTACATGTCTTATTGCTCTTGTTCTTGAGCTCGATAGTGAACTTGAAGCCCTTCTTTGTCTGCTTGAAGTTGGTGATCTTTGTACCGATATCGGTTACCTTCTCGCCGCCGGCAGACTTCTTGGTCTCTTCAGTAGCCGCTGTTGTAGCTTCTGTGGTTGTAGTTGTAGCCTCAGTAGTCGTTGTTGTGGCTTCTGTAGTTGTTGTAGTAGTGGGCTCTTCGGTTGTAGTTGTTGTAGGCTCTTCCGTAGTTGTCGTTGTAGCCTCTGTTGTTGTGGTAGTAGCCTCAGTAACTGTTGTCTCTGTTTCTTCCTTGGAAGATTCGATGGAAGTAGCAGAGGTCTTTGTTGCAATAGTCTCTACGTTCTTCTTGCCAAACAGGCTTCTGATGCCTGAAGTGTTGTCCAGTGCCCAGAGGATGCCGATAGCAAGGAAGATGATAACGAGGAAAGTGATAAGACCAGCAAGACCCGGATCCTTCTTGGATTTGGGCTCCTTGGACTTCTTGGACTTCTTAACTGTAGTAACAGGGGAGATGGCTTTGTTGTCGTGTCCCTGGTTGGCAGCTACACCTCTTGTTGCAGCGACAGGCTGCTTTCCCTTTGCTTCGAAAGGTGAATCAGAAACATTCTGAGGTGCCTGTGCAGGCTTGCTTGAAGAAGTGCCGGGTCTTTGAGCAGCTTCAGATACCGGTGCTGCAGGCTTAACGGGTGCTGCAGGTTTTGTGGCTGCAGGAACTGCAGGTGCAACAGGTGCTGCAGGTTTTACGGCTGCCGGAGTTGAAGGCGCAGCAGGTGCTGAAGGTTTTACGGCTGCAGGAGCTGAAGGCGCAACAGGTGCTGCAGGTTTTGATGCAGAAGGAGCTGTGGGAGCAGCAGGCTTTGCAGGTGTAGCTGAAGCAGCAGGCCTCTGAGGTCTTTCTGTCTCAGCAGGTGCCTTAACAGTTTCTGTAGCAGGCTTGGTTGCTGCAGCGGCTGTAGCAGCGACAGCGGCGCCGGTAGCGGCAACGGTTGCTGTAGCAGCAGATGCTGTTTTAGCAGGCTCAGCGGGCTTAGCGGAAGCTGCAGGAGCAGAAGGAACTACAGGCTTAACGGGTTCGGAAGGCTTAACAGCTTCCGGACGCTTTGCCGGAATTACATTTGATGCGGGATTAACATGTTCAGCAGGTTTTGCCGGCTCAACAGGTTTAACAGGCATATCGGGAATAATCGACTTAACAGGCTCTGCAGGTTTTGCAGGTGCTGCGGGAGCAGCAGATGCAGCAGGAGCAGCAGATGCAGCAGATGCAGCAGGAGCAGCTGGAGCAACAGGTGCCGCGGGCTTAGCCGGAGCAGCAGGTGTGGAAGCTTGAGTCTGTCTTGTTGCGTTAACTGACTTAAAAGGACTGATCGGAACATTGCTGGAAGGCTTAAAGTCGTCATCCAGGAATTCTGCGAATGCCTTTTCTGCTTCCTTGGTTGCCTGTGCAGGTGATGTGAATAGATTTGTCTTTGCTGCAGAAGGATAAGGTCTGTAACCGCCTGAAGACTGTGTTTTAGGATCGTCTGCCTTGATCGGCTTCTGCTTATCGGGCTCTGATGCGAAAAGAGCAGATGCAGATGAAGCAAAAGGTGATGTGGGCTTTGCGGGTTCAGGCTTAACGGGGGAAGCGATCTTTTCCGTAGTCGGGATATCGATATTTGCGGGCTTGGGAAGATCAGGCTTCTCGGTTGTGTTCATGAAAGGACTTGTCTTCTTGTCGTGTTCTGATGTGGCAAAATCAAGACCGCTTCCGGACTTGAAGAGCTTATCGTCAGAAGGTTTAGCCTGTGCCTTTTCAGCGTCAGTAAACTTAGGCAACGATTCCTTAGAAGGCTCGGGTGTTTTAGGTGTGAAAGCCGGCTTGTCAAAAGTACCGCCGTCCTTAGGGAATACGGGATCGTTAGAAGAGGGCGAAGGCTTAATGGCCGGAATAGTAGCTTCTGTGGATGAAGATGTCTGCTCCGGTGTCTTAAAAGGCTTAAAAGCTGAAATGGAGGAATCAAATTCAAAGTTGTCGAATTCATCAGACAGTTTATCCTTGAAATTGTTCTCTGCATTGAAATCGAATCTTGAAGAGCCGGCAGCTTGGTTGATGCTTGACTGCTTCTCAATATTCTCTTTTGTCTCCTTAAGCTTGTCAGCAATAGACTCGGTTTTGTCACCGGGCTTGAACTGCACTGCGAAAGAAGAATCGACAAAATCGTCCTTGCCATCAGGAGTGTTCGCACTGTTGAATAAGTTAAAATCCTCAGGATCGTTAGGCATTTGTCTAATCTCCTTTTTAATTAATTATCTTAATTTTAACGAATATGAATTTTCAATCAATACACTTATGTTACGGAATCGTATCATTTCAATGGGTTTAATAACCATTTTTTGCCTTGACTTTGAAGTTTCATGATGATATTATCATTCAGCACTTACGGATAGGCTCGTGTGGCGGAATTGGCAGACGCAACGGACTTAAAATCCGTCGGAGTAAAATCCGTACCGGTTCAAGTCCGGTCAC
>CADCJM010000054.1 GCA_902801755.1 Oscillospiraceae bacterium | reverse complement strand
GATATCTGCAAGAGACATCTTCTTAGCTGCAACTTCCTCACCGATGAGGCAGATGTTAGGCTGTGTCTCAAGTGCGCACTCAAGAGCAACGTGGGAAGCAGAACGTCCCATAACCTTGATGAAGTGCCAATACTTCTTTGCGGAGTTAGCATCTCTCTCAATGTTGCCGATGAGCTCGGAATATGTCTTTGTAGCTGTATCGAAACCGAAAGAAGCTTCGATATCTTCGTTCTTCAAGTCGCCGTCGATCGTCTTAGGGCAGCCGATAACCTGAATGCCTGTGTTGTTTGCAGCCATGTACTCAGCGAGAGTAGCTGCGTTTGTGTTGGAGTCATCACCACCGATGATTACGATAGCTGTAAGACCGTTCTCTTTTGCATAATTTGCAACTGTCTGGAACTGCTCAACTGTCTCGAGCTTTGTTCTGCCGGAACCGATGATGTCGAAACCGCCTGTATTTCTGTAAGCATCGATGAACTTGTCGTCGAACTCAACATAGTCGTTCTTGAGAAGTCCGTCAGGTCCCTTCTTGAAACCAAGAAGCTTGTTCTCAGGGTTTGTTGCCTTCAAAGCGTCATAAAGACCTGAAATAACGTTGTGTCCGCCAGGTGCCTGACCGCCGGAGAGGATTACGCCTACTACCTGCTTCTTAGCAGCGGATGTATTTGCGCCCTTAACGAATGTGATCTCGGGCTTACCATATGTGTTGGGGAATACCGTTTCTAAGCATGCCCGGAAGCTTGGGCTGATACTCATATCTTGCCTTCTGAAGTGGTGAAATATCCATAGCTTTACTCCTTTAGAATAAAATACACAAGAATAATAATTAATCAGACGGCAAAAGTAAATGATTGTTTTCGGTCTTTTGTGTCCAAAATACCCTATTGCGGAAGCAGGAACTTTAGTGTAAATTCTTCTCTTGGAAAACAGAATATAAGGACGGGAGCTTGCATTACAGGCTGAGAGGAAGGTGTGCCCTTCGACCGAATACCTGATTTGGGTAATGCCAACGTAGGGACTCTTAGGTCATATATGCGTTTTGAGGAAGTTGCCTTTATCAGGCAGCTTCTTTTTTATTGCTTTCCGGAAGGAGATCACATGAAAAGATACAACATTTTAAGACTCGCCGTTATGGCGATGCTGATCGCGGTAGGTGTCGTTATCTCACCTATCTTAAGGATCGAGGGCATGTGCCCTATGGCTCACCTCATCAACATTACAGCAGCAGTGCTCTTAGGCCCCCTGGACGCATTTCTGGTCGCACTTTTTATCGGCATCATCCGCATGTGCGCCATGGGCATCCCGCCGCTCGCACTCACGGGTGCGGTTTTCGGAGCTTTGCTCTCAGGCATCCTTTACAAAGTATCCAAGGGCAAGATCTGGGCAGCAGTATTAGGTGAGATCGTCGGCACCGGCATCATCGGCGCTATCGTTTCCTACCCTGTCATGGCTTTCATCATGGGCAGAGAAGGCCTCGGATGGTTCTTCTACGTTCCCTCATTCATCTGCGGAACATTGATCGGCGGCACAGTCGCAGCGATCGTCCTCTACAGGCTCCAGCATATGGGCGCTTTGAAGAAGATGCAGACAAGAATAGCTGAAGGAGGCGCCCTTTGGAAAAAGAAGCACGCAAAAACAACTGCCTGATCCACTGCATTACGAACCCTATCTCAATGAACCAGTGCGCAAATGCCATACTGGCTCTCGGAGCCAGGCCCATAATGGCCGAGCACCCCGACGAGGTAATGGAAATAACAAGGACCGCTTCCTCCCTGCTTCTTAATCTGGGAAATATCACCGATTCGCGCATCTCATCCATGCGCCTCGCGCTCAAGGAAGCGTCTGCCACAGGGATTCCCGTAACTCTTGATGCGGTAGGTGCTGCCTGCTCATCACTTCGCAAGACTCTCGTAAGGCTCTTCCTCACATCAGGCAGGTTCGCCTGCCTCAAAGGCAACTATTCGGAGATCTTGGCGCTCTACGATGACACCTACAAGGCAGCTGGCGTGGACGCCGGAGAAGACATTGAAGATGAGCTCATAAGACGCGCAGTCATTGAGCTCTCGAAAACAAACAACTGCATTGTCGTTGCAACCGGCAAAGTGGACCTTATCGCTTCAGACGGTGAGATAAAGGAAGTCACAGGCGGCAGCGCGCAGCTCTCACAGGTGACAGGCACAGGCTGCATGCTTGGCGCGATAATCGCAACATATCTCGCAGAAGAAAACTCATTTCAGAGCGTTGTTAATGCCTGCAAGTTTTTCAAGTCATGCGGTGAAAAAGCCGCGACAGATAAAGGCACCGGAACCTTCATGGTAAACCTTCTGGATGCAATAGGAGGCTTACATGAATATTGATACGGCTTTATATTTCATCACCGACAGCACGGGATTTGAGACTGAAGAGTTCCTGCGCAGAGTAAGGTCAGCTTTGGAAGGCGGCGTTACCATCATCCAGCTGCGCGAAAAGAACAGGACCACCCGTGAATACATTGAGCTCGCAGAAGCAGTCCACGGGATAACAAAAGAATTTAATGTCCCTCTCATAATCGACGACAGGATCGACGTAATGCTCGCTTCTGACTGTGAAGGCGTTCATGTGGGCGCGGAAGACATGCCAGTCGCTGTTGCAAGAAAGCTCATCGGCAAAGATAAGATCTTAGGCGCTACCGCCAAGACCGTCGAAGCTGCAGTCAGAGCATATAACGACGGCGCTGATTACTTAGGCGTCGGCGCGATCTACCCCACAACGACCAAGGTAAAAACAGTGCTCACTTCTACTGAGACCTTGGATGCGATAACAAAAGCAGTTCCGATTCCGGTTAATGCAATAGGGGGCCTTAACGCCTCAAATCTTGGCGTGCTTAAAGGGATCAACATCGCAGGCGTCTGCGCAGTGTCTGCGATCATGAAGGCTGAATCACCGAAGAAGGCAGCAGAAGAGCTTAAACAGGCATTCGATGACATAAGGAGGAACGCATGAAGACTGTACTTACAATTGCAGGAAGCGACTGTTCCGGCGGCGCAGGCATCCAGGCAGACCTCAAGACGATGATCGCAAACGGCTGCTACGGAATGTCTGTAATCACTTCCCTTACAGCACAGAACACGACAGGCGTAAGATCGGTGCTTAACAGTGATCCTGAGTTCCTTTCAGAACAGATAGACGCTGTTTTCGAAGACATCGTGCCTGATGCAGTTAAGACCGGCATGATCGCCTCAAAAGAACTCGTGGAAGTGACCGCTGAGCGCCTTAAGTTTTACGGCGTCAAGAACATCGTCGCAGACCCCGTAATGGTCGCAACGAGCGGCGCGGACCTCTCCAACTCCGAAAGCGTGAAGGCGCTTAGGGAATCGCTCATTCCGCTGGCATCCGTCGTAACACCGAATATCCCTGAAGCAGAAGTCCTCTCAGGCATGAAGATCAGCACCAGGGACGGCATGATCGAAGCCGCAAAGAAGATTAATTCAGAGTGCGGCTGCTCCGTTCTGATAAAGGGCGGCCACAACGGCTCAGACTGCGATGACGTGCTGCTTCATGACGGTAAGGTCTATATTTTCGAGATGAAGAAGATAGATAACCCGAATACACACGGAACAGGATGCACATTATCCAGTGCCATCGCCTGCAACCTCGCGAAAGGAATGACTGTTCCTGAAGCAGTTAAGCGTGCCAAGGAATACATCACGGGCGCTATTAAAGCAGGCCTTGATCTGGGACACGGAAGAGGTCCTTTAGATCACGGATACGACATCGCTACAGAATTCAAAAACACTTGAAGGAGATCGCAAAGATGGGGATCGTGACACCTGAGATGAAGATCGTCGCTCAGAAGGAATACAGGACTGAGGAAGAGATCCGTGAATGGGTGGCAAAAGGCCAGGTTGCAATATGTGCCAACAAAAACCACAAGTGCCTGAATCCTGAGGGCGTAGGCTCAATGCTCAGAACGAAGATCAACGTTAACCTCGGCGTGTCACGTGACTGCAAGGACTATAACGTCGAGATGAAGAAGGTTCAGGCTGCGGTAGATATGGGCGCGGAAGCCATCATGGACCTCTCATCACACGGCGACACTATGCCCTTCCGCCGCAAGCTCACATCTGAATGCCCTGCCATGATCGGCACCGTACCGGTATACGATGCGGTCATCCACTATCAGAGAGACCTTGCCACTTTATCTGCAAGAGATCTTATCGATGTGGTAAGGCTTCATGCTGAAGACGGCGTCGACTTCGTAACCCTTCACTGCGGCATCACAAGACATACGATCGACCAGATCAAGAAGCACAAGAGAAAAATGAATATCGTCTCAAGGGGCGGATCACTGATCTTTGCATGGATGTGCATGACAGGAAATGAAAACCCTTTCTACGAATACTACGATGAGATCCTTGATATCTGCCGCGAATACGACGTCACGATCTCACTTGGCGACGCATGCCGTCCCGGCTGTCTTGCCGATGCGGGCGACGTCTGCCAGATCGAAGAACTTGTAAAACTCGGCGAGCTTACAAAGCGCGCATGGGAAAAGGATGTCCAGGTAATGGTTGAAGGCCCCGGGCACATGCCGATGGATCAGATCGAAGCCAACATGAAGATCCAGCAGAGTATCTGCATGGGCGCTCCTTTCTACGTTTTAGGACCCCTCGTTACAGATATCGCTCCGGGATACGACCACATCACTTCAGCAATAGGCGGCGCGATCGCTGCTGCTTCAGGTGCGGCTTTCCTCTGCTATGTAACTCCCGCAGAGCACCTGGCACTCCCCAATGTCGATGACGTTAAGCAGGGCATAATCGCTTCGAAGATCGCAGCTCATGCTGCCGATATCGCGAAAAAGATCCCTCACGCTATGGACAGGGACAATGCCATGGGTGATGCCCGAAGAACATTTAGGTGGGACGACCAGTGGGCAGTATCGATAGACCCTGAGACAGCAAAAGCTATCCGCGATTCAAGAGCTCCGGAACACGATGACACATGCTCAATGTGCGGCAAATTCTGTGCCGTAAGGAGCATGAACAAAGCGCTTGAGGGTGAATATATAGATATTCTCTGATCAGATTCCGTGATAGTACAGGCCTGGATCAAGGAGATCCGGAATCTTCTTAAGATAGAGCCTGCCTGACAACGCAAAATGGGGGAGCTCGATGAAGTTTGCTTTTGAATGCGATATAAGCCTTATCATCGGATCGGCAATGATATTGTCCGCATCCTTAAGCGCTTCTTCGAGCTCCTCTTCACCGTGGCACTTCCTGTCACAGTCAAGAAGGAGTCCGTCTGTTATTTCCGTAGCAGCGATTACATTGTAATCAATGCCTGTTTTTATCTTAAGATAAGCTGCTATGGATCCTGAGATAACAGGTTCTCCGACAATATAGTTTTTTGAGTGTCTTCTTTCCACATCCATGTAGTCCAAAGGACGTCCTTCCCACGGAAGCCCTTTGATATACGGTATGCCGTATTCTTCTTCCATATACCTGCATGCTGCAATGCCGGAAGATGATACTGCGATATTTAATCCTGCCTCTGTGGCTCTTATAACCTCGTCATATGAGGTGTTAAGACCCCAGTTAGAGACTGTCTCATATGAATCTGACAGCCTTATCTTTGTCGAGGTGAGATCAAGAGGCGTCATGCCAATGATATTTACACCGTTAGGGATCTTCTTTTCCGGAGCGCGCAGCATCTTTTTTGCAAAACCAAGGAACGCTTCAGACTGACCTTTTGAATAGTCATGCATCGCATTGGTATTGACGTAAAAACATGGCAGACCCGTTTTCTCTTCCAATATCCTGCAAATGCCCTTGAAGTCAGTGCCGTTAAGATAAGGAAGCGGCGAATTTGCAAGAGCGATAAAGAGTGGCTTCATCCTCTCCGCTGCCGCACATATATCGCTTATGAACTTGTCATCATTACCCGTGATGGCATCGATATCATTAAGCCCTGAAATGTATATCAGGCTCTCTTTATCAAACCATCTGGTCTCATCGTGTGTATTGTATGTGGAATTGCAGCCTGAAGGATCATGGATAACGGTCATGCCGCCGAACTCGTAAAGGGCGCTTGCAGCTCCCGACACATCACCCGTATAGACCGGTAAGATCCTGTAAGTCTTCCTCATATGCAGCTCCTGCAGCCAAGGCCTTTGCGCGGTACGATATCACGCATATCCTTGCTGTTATTAAACGCATCTTCCATAAGTCTCATAAATCCGCATATTCCGTTAAAGCCGTACATACTGCCGCCTTCGATAATGTTTACAAAATTCTCTGTGCCTTCAAACCAGGCAGCCTTCTGGCCTATTGCCAGAACTTTCTCTTTGCTTCTCACAGGCCTTCTGTCGCTTACATGCATAGTCGAGTGAAGGATAAGATCGGGAAAGTTATTCTGCAGATATTCAAAATCCGCCTTTTCGCTTACATCAACAGAATCAAGATATACCGTCTTAACATTTATTCCGTTATCCGCTAAAAACCTTGCAAGTGACAAAGGCTTCGGTACAGCGGTGTAATCGATCGCGACAGGTGTATCTCCGATAAGATCTTTAAGCTTTTTCAATTCCGCCATACAGGCATCTTTCCCGTCTTCGAAAAATCTGTCAGGAACAGATAATCCTGACTCCCGCAGCTCTTCTTCAACGGTGCCATAATCAAAACTTAAGGGGCAGTAGATATATCTGCGGTCCAGCCTCTGTGTAATGGCTTTTACGGCCATGAGGCCTGCCGGATACTGGCAGATGAATAATGAGGCTTCCCCGGCAGAGAGATACTCTTCAAGAGTTTTGCAGTCCGCTGTATCTTTTATGGTCAGACCGTTAAGCTCCAATATCTTTTTGAAGTCGTTTTCAGATGCCGGCATATCACTTCCTGCAAACACCACAGTATCCGCTTTTACGGGAAGTGAGGGAATAATATCCGACATTGCCTTGCGGAGTCTCTGATCAGGAGTAGTACCGCGTTTCTGCATTACGGGATCCATGAAGCCCCTTACGAAAATAACATCAGGGAAACGTTCTTCAAGGACCCTGTAGATATAGCCGATATCACATCCCATAAACCTGTGCACACAGACAGGGAAAACGATTACCACGGGAGGAACCTTCGGGAGCTTTCTGAGGCAGTCGGTAACACCTTCTATGGTCGTTTCCTCTATCCTTCCCGAATGCGTCATGTCATCCTCTTCAAGGACTACGGAAGAGAACCGTCCGAGTTCACCCATCTCGGCTGCAGTCATGACAACTCCGCGCAGACAGTTGTCTGCACAGATGTAGATCTGATGAGCCTCCGGTATCCTGAACCCGATATGCACGATATTCCAGGTGCCGTGAGCGGGCGCGTTGAACTCAAGCCCGTTTGCAAACGGTTTGGGGAATACGGCGTCACCGATCCTCACACTTTCATCACTTGACGTTGGCATATGATGTTTTTACGTTTACTCCGTCAAGACGTCCTATCTTTCCCGTTATCTCACTGATGTAATCCTGCGGTGCATTGATAGCGATCATGATGATGCTGATATTTTTCTCGCGGTAAGGAACACCCATTCTTCCGATGATATACTGTCCGGCTTCATGCAAAAATGCATTAAGCTTCTCAACAGAATCGGGATTCTCAACGATTATCGATACAGCTGCTACTCTGGTTTCCATATAAGTCTCCTCAACATATTCTCGGCAGGAATTCATTGCCGGGTTTGGGAAGATATGTCTGTCCGCCAACTTCCGTTGTCATCACTACTCTTCCGGCTTCCTCTCCGGTTACTTCGCCGATTATGGCTGCACCTTCAGTATATTTGGTTTCCTTCAAAACATCTACGACCTGCTGTGCCTTATCTGCAGGGCATATCATTACCATTCTTCCTTCACAGGCAAGATACAGGGGTTCAAGTCCCAGAAGACCTGTTACGCCGTTAACTTCAGGAGCAACAGGAACGCTGCTTCGGTCCACCCTTATGCCGACACCTGATTCGTCTGCGATCTCATAAAGGACCGTTCCAACTCCGCCTCTTGTGGCATCTCTTATGACATGCATTTCAGGGCATACCTCAAGTGCCTTTCTGACAGGTTCCCAGAGCGGTGCGCAGTCAGAATCAACCTCGGCTTCAATGCCGTATTCATCTCTGGCAAGAAGAATGGCTGTGCCGTGTCTTCCGATATCGCCTGTTACGATTATCTTATCGCCCGGTTTTGCAAACTTGCCTGATGTGTTGATCCCGTCGCCAATAACGCCTACGCCTGCAGTCGTTATGAAGATCTTATCGACCTGTCCTTTTCCTGCGACTTTTGTATCGCCTGCAACGATGTAAACTCCAGCCTCCCTGGCTGTCTCACCCATCGTCTTTGCGATCAGTTCCAGATCTTCTATAGGGAAACCCTCCTCGATGATGTAAGAGCATGTCAGATACAGGGGCTTTGCACCCATGCACGCAAGGTCGTTGACCGTTCCGCATACAGAGAGCCTTCCGATATTTCCGCCCGGATACTTCCAGGGAGATACGATAAATCCGTCTGTCGACATGGCTATGCGGCCTTCAGGTCTCGGGAGCACCGCAGCATCATCTGCGGTAAAAAAGGAATTGCCCAGATTTGTCTTAAAGATCTCAGAAATGAGATCGGATGTTTTTCTTCCGCCGCTTCCGTGAGCAAGCGTAATTACTTCATTCATATTTCGCCTCCATACATATAGAATGCCGAGCATGCACCTTCATCAGATACCATGCATGCGCCGACAGGATTGTCAGGGTTGCACACCTTGCCGAAAAGAGGGCACTCGGACGGAAGGATCTTTCCCTGCAGAACGATTCCGCATTTGCATCCCGTCTTGCGTTCAAACTCCATCTTCGGTATCGAATACTTCTTTCTGGCATCGTAATCTGCATATTCATCCCTGAGTTCAACACCTGAATCCGGGATTACGCCGATACCACGCCATTCGGCATCGCAGGACTTCATGAACTTATCCACAAGCGCAACAGCAGCAGGACTTCCCTCATCGGTTACAACTCTCGGATATGCATTAACAAAGAACGGTTTGCCTTCAGAGAGGTTCTTAACGGTTACCGCAAGGGATGCCAGAAGCTCATCACCCGTAAAGCCTGCTATAGTTCCGCTTATGCCGCGCTCAGCAAGATCTTTGCAGAGCTTCGTTCCAATGATCGCATGAACATGGCCGGGATAAAGATATGCATCCGTCGAAGATGCCATAGCTTCATAAGCACCGGGCATTGTCTTGTTTGCAGTAAGGAGCGAGAAGTTATCAAGCCCGTCCCTTACCGCATTCTTTACGGCAATAACATCAGAGGGTGTCGTTGTCTCAAATCCCACAGAAAGGAAAACGACCTGCTCTTCAGGGTGGTCCTTGGCATATTTCTCTGCATCGATCGGAGAATAGACGATCTTTACTTTTCCGCCTTCGGCTCTTGCCTTCTGAAGGCTCTTAACATTTCCCGGAACTCTTACAAGATCTCCGAAAGTCGTTACTGTGCAGCCTTTCTCGAGCGCCAGATAAACAGCCTCATCGATATATGCCGCAGGAGTTACGCACACGGGGCACCCGGGGCCTGAGATAAGATTGATCTTGGGAGACAGGAACTTTCTTATTCCCTGCCTGAAGATCTCATGAGTATGCGTACCGCAGACTTCCATGATCCTTACGGGAGGTCCGTCGTAAGTCTCAAGGTATCTGCGCATATCAGCAGTACTGTTGATGCCTGTCATGCCAGATTCTCCTTTAATACTTTTTCAGTCTCTGATTTGTCGTCGTCAGTGATCTTGGCGATCGCACAGCCTGCGTGAACCATGACATAATCTCCGGGTTCCAGGTCATCCAGAAGCTCAGCGGAGATCTCTCTTTTCGCGCCCGTGCAGTCGACCATTGCGACACCGTCCTTAACACTGATGATCTTTGCAGCTAAACCTACACACATTTATATATCCTCCTGATTATTTATTTTATGCATCCCGTAGAGCGCCTGGCCCAATGCTATTCCGCCGTCATTTGGCGGAACCATTGAGTGGAGCAGTACGTTAAAGCCGTTTTCTCTTAACTCCTTTTCCGTAAGTCCGGTCAGGAGCTTATTCTGGTAACACCCTCCGCTCAGGGCAACGGTCTTTATACCATCAGATCTTGCCACAGCCATCTTTGCAACACCTTTTGCAAGCAGATAGTGGAAGGCATATGCAAGTTTGCCTGTGTCACTTCCCTTAAGCTTTTCTTCTGCAAGATATCTGATGATCCTGTCAGTTGCGATAACATTTCCATCGGTCAGTTCTCCGCAGTCGAAAACCTTATCTCCCTCATACTCCATAGCCTTGAATTCGAGAGCAGTTGCAGCCTCGCCTTCAAAGCTCTGTTCATATCTGATCCCGAGTATTGCCGACGCCGCATCGAAAAGCCTTCCGCAGCTTGTGGATACAGCGGTATTGATCCTGTTATCGTGCATCGCTTTATATGTTTTGAATGAACCCTGCCTGATCAGCCCCAGTACACTGCACTTTGCTTCCGCCTCATCACCGAATATATCGATGAGCATCGATATGGCGATCCTGAAGCCTTCTCTTGAGGCAATATCACCGCCTGTGTGCAGGAACGGCCTGATATGGCCTGCGCGTTCAAAACCGTCAAGGCTGCACTTCAATATCTCACCGCCCCAGATCGTTCCGTCGGTACCGTATCCTGTTCCATCCAGGGAGATTCCAATAACGTCATCCGTATAGTCGTTCTCTGCCATGCATGAGAGGATGTGCGCATAATGATGCTGGACTCTGATAAGAGGCAGGCCTGATTCTTCCGCCGCAGCGGATGAATTATATAAAGGGTGGAGATCGCACACAGCGTGAGAAGGCTTTGCTTCCAGGAGCTTCAACATCCTTCCTGCCGATTCCTTGAGCGCATTCTTGCCCTTAAGATCAGTCAGGTCTCCGATGTAGGAAGACGGATACATCAGGCTGTTTACAGCCACACAGAATGTGTTCTTGAGCTCACCGCCGTATGCAATGACAGAACCCTTGAACTGCTTTGTCATCATGTACGGGAGTGGGGCATAACCTCTGGAACGCCTTATCATGTAGGGCCTGCCGTCATAGAAATCCATGACCGAATCGTCAGCCCTGATTATTATCCTTCTGTTATGAGTAAGGACCACATCACAGTAAGATCTGATCTCAGCTCTTACGTCATCGTCATTCCTGCATATAGGAAGACCGGACAGATTGCCGCTTGTCATGACAAGGCAGGCAGGCATATCTATGCCGTCATCGTAATCGAAAATAAGGCTCTGGACAGGTGCATAAGGAAGCATTACGCCGAGCATCGGATTACCGGGTGCCACCTGTTCTGCTATCGCGGAATCTTCTTTTTTTGCCAGCAGGATTATCGGCTTCTGATGGCCTTTCAGAATACCGCGCTGATAATCTTCAATACGGCAGTTTTTCAAGACTTCGTTTTCGTCTCTCATCATTACGGCAAAAGGTTTTGCCGGGCGGTGCTTCAGTTCGCGGAGTCTTTTTACCGCATCGTTGTCATATGCATTGCATGCCAGATGGAATCCGCCTATGCCTTTTATTGCAGCAATACCTCCGCCTGCAATGACAGAACGGACATAAGTAATAGCCTCGCGTCCTTTCCGGTTCTTTTCATCATCAAGAATGAACACTTCAGGTCCGCACTTATTGCAGCAGACAGGCTGGGCATCATATCTTCTCGTGGCAGGATCATAGTATTCCTTCTCACAGTCAGGGCACATCGGGAATCTCTTCATCGATGTTCTCTCACGGTCATAAGGAAGTGCTTCAAGGATAGTAAGACGGGGACCGCAGCATGTGCAGTTGATAAAAGGATGCAGATATCTTCTGTTGTTCCTGTCAAAGAGCTCATTAAGGCACTCATCACATATTGCGATATCAGGAGATACAAAGATCTCGCCGGATGTTTTCGCGCTCTCGATGATATTGAAATCATCATATGCAGGAGCATCTTTTGTCTTAATGTCCATCTTTAACACAGCAGCGCGCTTCGGCGGCTGAGTCCTTAAAAGATCTATGAACCTATCCACCTGCTGTTCTTCACCCTGCGCATAGATCTCAACATACGGACCAAGGTTGGATACACTTCCCTTTATTCCAAGAGAAGCAGCATGTCTTGCGACTGTCGGCCTGAAGCCGACACCCTGTACTATGCCGTAAACTTTAATCCGCTTTGTAATCAAATCAGGTTCTCCCGCTTATTGCAAAACACTTCAGATCGACCCAGCTGCCGTCGTAATCAGGCACAAGTTCCTTAAGGCATATATCAGCTGCGACAGTATCGTAGCCGCCTTTCCTTACCATTTCGATGAATTCATCTTCCTCGGTTATCTTCTTATCGCCATCCTGCTTAACCATGTCGTGGAGCTTAAAGAAAGTCGCAATATCACAATCAACACCGGCATCTCTTAATGTCTTTCCGACCACCTCGTCGTGACATACCAGAGTCCTTCCCTTAATGCCCTCAGGAATGCTGTTCCTGTAGACAGGACTTACGATCTCAAATTCTCTTCCCAAGTACATGCATGCATCGATTCCGGAGGAAGATGCAGCGATAAGTTTTCCCGCGCCGCGGATATTCCTGATATCATCAAGCGATATATCGATATGATCTTTTCCGTAAGTAAGAGGTGTCATGCCCAGCACGATCTGTTCTTTGGAATCAGAAGGATCCTCTGCGGCGAACTCATCGATGAGCGCTTTGTAAGCTTCCTTCTCGCCTTCGTTATAAAGCTTCATTCCATTAGTCGGCACAGCAATAACAGGAATATTGATCCTGCTCCCGATAAGCTTCTTAAGAGCTTTGTAATCTGTTCCGATCGTAGCGGGAACCGGTGTTCCGACGACCGCAACAAACGATGTGTCGATTCTCTCCGCTGCCAACTTGATCTTCGATGCGAGAAGCTCGTCACGTCCAAGGATCGCGTCCATGTCACGGAGGCCCGCAGAGAAGACTGCGCTCCTGGTATCGTGCCATCTGGGTTCGTCGAATCCGCAGACGTTGCCCGTGCATCCGCCTGCATCAATGATCACCGTGAGCGCGCCCATTGAATAGAGCACGCCGGATGCACCGGACTGGTCAGGTGCAAAAGGTGTCAGAGCTTTTCTTAATCCCTTCATGCTTTTGCCTCCTTGAGCGCTTCGAAAACCTTGTTCATCAGATCCCTTACCCCCTGATATCCAAAGGGTCTCGTATCCTGGTTCCAGGCGACATTCGGAATATCCGGGCAGTAGAACTTCGCATCCTTGCCAACCGTTACATGAGCCTTCGACTGCGAGATCCTGTAGTAGAGCATCGTGGGCTCCATGTTGCAGTAGATCTTTGTATCCGGCGAGAGCAGTGCCAGGTTCTTTACATACACGAAGTTCTCCGGTGCCAGCGCCGCGTAGATCTCGTCTACCTTAAATCCCATTCTCGTAAGACTTAACGCAAGTTCGAACGCATTGGCATTTGTGCATTCGCCGATATTGAAAACAAGATCCGGATAAGCCTTCTTAAGTCTTGCGATAGCTTCATCAGCTTCGGCTTTTTCTTCGCTGTCAACAATGTCGATGCCTGTAACGCTTGCAAACGCTTTATACTGGGACGATATCTTGTCAGTTGAATAGACTCTCGTAAGTTCGATATACGGGATGTTAAGATTCTTATTCATGTCCTCAGCGGCCGCACGGACTTCCGGATCGATAACAATGTTGAAGTTTGCAGATGCCATCTGAAGGAATTCCTCATAAGTCCTGCAGGTCGATATCTGTCTGATGTTACGGATCCCTGCCAGCTTCAGGTATTCTATGAGCTCGGTGTTTTCGAGAGGCGCAAAACCTCCGATGATATTCACGGAATGCGCATCTTTCTGCATAGGTTCAAGAAGCGAATAGATGGTCTGTCTTACATGGACCATCGGCGGACGGCGGCCTTCTCTGGTAAGCGCGTACATATAGCACGGCCTTACCTTGACGCCCTTGAACTCACCTTCTGCCAAAGCATCCTCAGCCTTGCGGCATACTCTGTCCATGTCTGTGCCTAAAAGCGCATCAACGCATGTGATGCAGATCATTACGGCCTTCGGGATCTTCCTTCTGTTATCTCTTAAGAATTCCAATACTTCCCTGACCGCGTCCGGTATCTTATTTAAATGCCTGCCTGTTACTAGATCAGGTTCACTCATCTCTTCCGGCATCGAAGATATAAGCGATGTATTTCTTCCACAGCAGCCCGGAGCCACGATAAGCATTACCGATTCAGGAACACTTAAGCCTGCTCTCTTTACGCCGAACCCCTCGGCGCCGGGAGAGTTATAAGCAAGCGTTGCAGGTGAACTGTAAACAAGGCTCATTCCCGACTGCAGTTCAGACGGAATATCATTCTTCCCGCGCTTTAAGATCTCTTCAGCTGTATAATATACCGCTTTATGCTCCATGGGGTCATCCTTCCAAAAGCACTTTTGCCAGATCAATAAATCTTCCGGCAGCCTCTGAATCAGGAGCGCCTTCAACTACTGTCATTCCCTTGTCCTCACAAAGCGTGATGTCATCGCTTCTCGGAATTACCGCAACGATATCCACGTTATGTTCTTTTGCAAACTCCCCGACCTTTTCATCTTCGCCCGGGACATTGCGCTTATTAAGGATCAGACCTCTGACACTGGCATATCCCCTGTCCTCAAAGTTCCTGACCGCCTGGCATATGTTGTTCGCAGCATAAAGAGCCATCTTCTCTCCGGATGTGACGATCAGTACCTGTTCGGCATACCCTTCCCTGATGGGCGCAGCAAAACCGCCGCAGACGACATCGCCCAGGACGTCATAAAGAACGACATCGGGCTTATATTCTTCAAATAATCCAAGTTCATCTAAAAGATTAAAGGTTGCAATAATGCCTCTGCCTGCACAGCCAAGACCGGGAGTAGGGCCGCCCGTCTCAATACAGAGCACTCCGCCGAAGCCCTCCTGCGAGATCTCCTTAGCAGATGTGGGATCGATGCCGTCTTTGAGGATCTCTATAACAGGCTTAAGCGGTTTGCCGCCTAAAAGATTTATAGTTGAATCAGCTTTAGGATCACATCCGATCTGAATAACGCGCTTGCCCATGCTTGCAAAAGCGGCCGACAGATTTGATGTAACCGTTGACTTGCCTATACCGCCTTTGCCGTAGATTGCGATCTTAAGCATAAAAAAACTCCTTTATCATCACTCAGACAGATAAAGAAGTCATATATACCGGCACTTTTGGTGCTGTATCTGAAAGACTATTCCCGCTCGGAAGATTCCTTACCGTCAGAGTCGTTGATGTATTCAATTTATAGAGCACCGGGAACAGGATTGCTGCTGATTCCTTATGCAGTTTAAGCATATCACGAACCCTTATTTACTGCTATTGCTTTTTTACACAGGCTCGAAAACGGTATCCGATTTTAATGTTTTTTCCAAAAAACAGGTTCTGCACAGGATGTCGGACCGCCAGGAGCCCTGGTAACGGAATTATTGTGAGCTTGTAGACGTTCTGTGTCAGATTTCCATTGTTAATTATTACCAAATTGATTGTTTGATGCTCAAACATTTTGTCTGAAACTCTATTAACAATCGCAGAAAGATTTGATAAAATCGCAAGCATATGGGGATTGCACTTCACTTTTATCCCTAAAAATCAAGGAGGGTCATTAACATGGCAGAAAACACACCTGTACAGGGTCAGTCTAAGGGCAAGTCAATCGCTTGCATGGTAACCGGTATCGCTTCAATCGTTGCTTCTTATGGTTACGGTGTAGGTCTTATCTGCGCTATCGTAAGCCTTATTCTCGGCGCACAGTGCAAGAAGGACGGCGTTCAGAACCAGTTCACAAAGGTTGGTAAGATCACAGCTATCATCGGTCTTATCCTCTCAATCATCGGTACAATCGCTTCTATCGCAGTAGCTATCGCTTACGGCGCAGCAGCAGCTAAGTACGGTCTTTAATCTATACTGATTAAAAAACTTAAAGGCCATCCGGAAATGCACCGGGTGGCCTTATTTTATTGCCTGTTTTTTTCAGATTATCAGCTGAGAGGAATGTATCCGCTTCTTTTTACGATCTCCTGCCCTTCAGGTGAGAGCATGAAATCGATCGCCTTCTGCACGTTCTCATTCGTCTCGCCTTTTCTGTAAATCGCATAGATGTTTCCCGCAACAGGATATGTGCCGTCAGCGATCGTCTCAGCCGTCGGAGCGATACCGTTGATCGTAAGGATCTTAACTCCGCCCTCACCTAACATGCCTGTAACGTAATATCTGAATGAGAATCCTATAGGGCTTCCGAACAGTGCCGTGTAATCAGGCTTTATTGGTGTGTCGCCCATGATCTTCTCGAGCGATGTCTGCGAGCCGCTGTTCTTGTTTCTTCTCATCGCGGCAATCGGAATATTCTTCCCGCCTAATTCTTTCCAGTTCCTGATCCTGCCGGAATAGATTCCCTTGATCTGCTCTATTGTGATGTCATTTACAGGATTGCTTTCATTTACGATGAATACGAACGCGTCAGAGCCGATCGGAACAAGCTCTAATTCCACGCCGTTGTCCCTGGCATACTGAAGCTGCTCATCCGAAGGCTGGGCGCATATGATTATGTCCGCTTTGCCGTCAACGATGTCCTTGTATGCGCCCCTGGTGTTCGTGTAGTGCATCGCGCTCTTCTCATCGTAATCCTGGCCGTTATAGATAACAGAACTCTCAGGATAGATGCTCTGTACAAATCCTGCATAGATCGGGAGCAAAGCTGCCGCGCCGTCGATTACCGGAATATCACCTTCAAGTTTGGCAGCGCCTTCTGCGGAGCACACATTTTCGCTCCCTGTGAAAGGCACATAATTCCCGACCTCAACGCTCATCTTCTGCATGCCGGGCGAGTGATGGCTTATGACTCTTTTTATGAACAACTGGTATATTCCTGTATCCAGGCCGGCGAAAAGCGCGATGACCAGTACGATCACGCTAAGTTGTTTTGCTAATTTCTTCTTGTCCATTTATATCATCCCCAATTTGCGATCATCTCAACGATCGATATTTCTTTCCAAAGATTGTAGCCGTGGATCATAAGGCCGGCGGTGACACCGATGCCGATGACCATGACGACAGCCAGAATCGTGATAAATGTCCTGTCTTTCATAACCCTCACCTCACATGTGGGCGACTGCTATAGAAAGCAGAATGACCAGGAACAGTTCTCCTAAGGAGATAACTGCACTTACTCCTGCAAGAACTCCGAAAACGATTGCCTTAACCTTCCTGGCTCCCGTCTTCCTGACCTTCCTGATCTGAACGATCATGAGCACCAGAAAGATTATGAAGAGCAGCGGAAAAAATCCGAACATTGCTGCTGTCTGAAACTCATACCAGAAGTGATCCATTTCGTATGATGCTCTGATAATTGTTGATAAGATTTCCATTTTTATTCCTCCCATATTTATGTTTTTACGCCTTGGGGCTTACATATGTGCAATGCCTTCGGCTAACCATATCACAAGTAATGCCTCTGCTATCAGATAAGTGAAAGCTGCGCCGGTAACGATGCTGTATACTACAGCTTTGGTCTTGCCTTCCTCACCCTTTTTGTGTTTTATAATGTGCCTTATTGCGTTGATCAGACAGAAAATAAATGCCACAGGCGGCGCAAGGAACATAGCCATCAGGATGAGATATTCCATGCTCACTGCCTCCCCAGGGAATCCCTGTATTCTTCCACTTCTTCCCTGCTGAACGATGAGATCAGCCTGCAGTCATCCTTATCCAGGAGCCTGTAATGGCCGGTGACATAATTCTGCTGAAGTCTTATCCCGTCCTTCTCATCTATCACCCGCCACCACACTTTACCGCCCATCGTCGGCGGATATTTTATGTGCCAGTCCTCAAATGCGAGCGCATGGATAACATCACCCGCATCGCCTCCCATGATCCCCTGAAGCACTTCGCTCTGCTCGAAAACCGATGCCACGGCGATTACTTCCGTCCATGAAAGATCGCGCCTGCCCTTCTCAGTCTCAACGAGCGTCTTCTTTGAGATCCCCAGCATCTCGCTCATCGCTTCCTGGGTAATCCCGTACTCAGTCCTGATGAGCTTTAACTTGCTGCTTACTGTCTTTATAAACTCTTCGCGCTTCATAGGTTGCCTTCTTATTTGTGCGG
>CADCJM010000053.1 GCA_902801755.1 Oscillospiraceae bacterium | reverse complement strand
CCAAGAAGCAGAAGAAGAAAGAGATCGGTACGATGCTCGTCGGCTTTGCGATCCTTATGCAGGGAATGACCATGATGTCAGGCTCCATGGCTCCTCTTCGTGAGATGGAGAGCTTCACCAAGATCCTTACGGCATTCAATAATCCTCTGCTCGGTGTACTTGCCGGTATGATCGTTACGGGTGTTATCCAGAGCTCGGCAGCCGCTATCGGTATCCTGCAGTCGATCTCCATGACAGGAAAGCTCACATACGGCATGGCTATCCCGCTCGTAATGGGTGCCAATATCGGTACATGTATGACCGCGATCCTCTCATCTATCGGCGTTAACAGAGATGCTAAGAGAGTTACAGTAATTCACGTTGCGATCAAGCTCATTGGTACTGTCGTATGGCTCATCGTATTCTATTCAGTCAACGCATTTGTTGATTTCGATTTCTTAAACAGCCCCGTAAATATCGTAGGCGTCGCTGCGATCCACTCTGTATTTAATATTGCAAATACAATTCTCCTTTTCCCGTTCTCAAAGCTCCTCGTAAAGATAGCCCATCTTATCGTCAAGGAGACTGCAGAAGAGCAGGAGTTCAAGCTCGACGAGCGTCTTATGCTTACACCTTCGATCGCTGTAGGTGAGTGCCGCAACATGATGGTCAAGATGGTAAACAAGGCTAAGGACGGCCTTGATAAGTCAATGGATATGCTCCTTAACGGCTACAACACCAATGATTTTGATTACATAAAGAAGAATGAGGAGAAGGTTGACGGATACGAGGATATCTTAGGCTCTTACCTCATGAAGCTCACGACGACACAGCACTTAAGCGTCGATGATAAGAACAGGTCTTCACGTATCCTTCAGGCAATCGGTGAAGTCGAGAGGATCGCTGACCACGCAAACTACCTGTCCGATTCTTCAGAAGAGATCTCCAATAAGCATCTGGAATTCTCCGATGCCGCAAAAGCTGAGCTTGCAATGGTCATTCCGGCTGTCCGCGAGATCTATACCATGGCTTTGGACTGCTATCTTTCAAATAATGCAAAGGACGCCGACAATGTCGGACCTTTGAGGATCGTTATCAGTGAGATGTGCGATGAGTTCAAGGCTAATCACGTCGAAAGACTTGCTAACGGCAACTGCACGACAGAGCAGGGATTTGTATTTAACGATATCCTCTACTCCTGCGTAAGGATCGCCGAGCACAGCCTCAATATCGCAGCTATCGCATACAGATATAAGGAATCTTCCAAGAAGCAGCCGGATACTTACATGCACGACTTCAAGCAGCGCAAGCAGCAGGATGAGAAGAAGTATCAGGAATATGTTAAGAGATTCAGGAATCAGGGTGCTGCAAAGGCTTAACCGCAGTAGCAGTATCTGACGTCATATCTGCCGTCATCTTCCATCTCAAGGATCATGTAACCGCGCGAGGAACCGCCGCGGGGAAGTGACAGTGAGCCGGGATTAAGGATCCTCGGTCCTGACGGGCTGTCTCCAAATGCCGATTCATAGAATCTGTTAAATTCCGAGATGGAATCACCGAAGCTGTCGTAGGGGACATGGGTGTGGCCGAACATGACGATATCGCAGCCTTCCTCCTGTGCAGTCAGTGACAGAGTCAGGAGGCCGTAATTGACCTTGTGGCGGTGGCCGTGGGTGCAGAATATCTTATGACCTTTGAGAGCAAATACGGCATCGTCTCTCACAAGTTCAGGAACATATGAAGTGGTGTCGCAGTTGCCCCTTACAAAGATGCAGGGAGTCTTAGGAGATCCTGCCCATCTTGCGATCTCAGCCTGGTTATATTCAGAGTCGCCAAGGTGGATCAACATGTCAGGCTTTTCCTTTAAGATTGCAGCTCTTAAGGGTCCGTTTATTCCGTGTGAGTCACTTACGATCAGTATTCTCATTTGCTTTCCTTATCAGACAAAATAGAAATCTGTATCCCAGCCTGGGATGCATCTTGTATGGCGCATATAGATTTTATAATCACTTCTTATCTCAAGCACCTTTTTGACGATCGCGAAAACATCCTCGCTTCTGTGATAACATGCGATCTTCATTACCGGGCGGTCTTTCCTGATGGTCTCTTTTGCGCCTTCCAAAGCTTCAGATTCAGAACCCTCGACGTCAAACTTAATGAAACCTGCTTTATCAACGGATAACGAATCGACTGTAACGACATCGATCGTGCGGGTGTTTTTTATCTCAACATTGCTTGCAGACAGTGCTCTTGTGCCGCGTCCTCTTGAATCAGATACTTCTTCAGTTCCTGTCCTGCTTCCGACAAGAGCATTGATGCATGTGATGTCAGCATTAAGCTCCTCCGCACACGCGGTAAGCTTCTTAAATGAATGGCGTTCAGGCTCTACTGCAACTGCCTTATCAAGGCACGGGAACTTATTAAGATATCTGGTCAGGGTATCGCCGTAGTACGCGCCGAGATCGATAAAGCAGCCTTCAGAAACAGCCTGAAGCAATTCAAACTCCCCGTCCGGATCTGATTCGGCGTTCTCAAGATATTTGATGTCGCCAGTGAGCTTGTAGCTTATGTAATTACTGAAGCAGATACGCGATTTTTCATCTTCCAGGCGGGAATAGACTTCTTCAATGTCTGATCTGTTAGATTCGTAATATCCGCGGGTAAAAAGGTTTGTCCCGTATACGGGAACGTCAGGCACATAAAGCTCTCTTTCAGATCTTATCTTATCTACCTGTGAGAGTACCTCCGGCCTTGATGAACCGAAGCAGACGAGGACGATGAAGTCCTTATCACCGAACTTTTCGCAGCATTCGGAATAGGAAATGACTTTATACCCGTGGAACATTCTGTCTCTGACAAAGCCGTCGCTCGCGAAAACGGCGGCAATGAGGTCTTTCAGCCCTTCTTTTTCGAGTACGGAGATTATCTTGTCCGCACCGTCTCCCGTGCCGTAGAGGGCAATTGGACGGCGTTCACAGGCAAGATATTCCCACAGGTCCTGTTTTGTTCCACTGATATTCATAGGGATAAGTATAAAGCGAAGAAATATTTTTTTCGAGCACAGTGCAACATTTTGGCAAGACCGTCTGTATTTAAGGTAACAACGAAGGACATCAAAGCGGTCCTGATGGAGGATAAAAAAATGAAAAAGAAGGTAATAATCGGAATAGTAGCAGGCGCTATAGTATTAAACGTCGCGGTTTTCGGGCTTTTTGGCAGATATTTAAGCCAAAGCAAAGCAGCTGCCACAGAAGTAAAGGAGCACGCTCTGAAGATTGATTCGGTTAGCGGCGAAGTTGATGCTGTACTTGGCGTAAACGGTGCTGCGCAGAGCCAGTCATTCAGATCCGGTGCCACGGCAGATTACGAATACGGATATGACGAGGTTAAAAATGAAAGTGCGCCCGAAGCTGCCGGCAGCGGAGTAAGTGGAGCACCTTCGACTTCAAACACCGTAAATGTCGATCCTGAGAAGGGAAGGCTCCTCATCAGAACTGTATCCATGTCAGCTGAGACAAAGGATATCATGAGCGTTAAGAATGATATCGAAGCACAGGTCAGGACCGCAGGCGGATATATCGAGAATTCCTCTATGTCCGGAACAGGCAAGAACAGGGATCTCCGCATTATGTATTACACGATCCGCGTTCCCGCTGACAAGCTCGATGAGCTCATTACAAAGGTCGGCAACAGCTGCACGATCCTTTCCTCCAGCGAGAATACATCAGATGTAACACTCGAATATGTTGATACAAAGTCCAGAATGGAATCTTTAAGAGTCGAATACGAACAGCTCTTAAAGCTCCTCGAACAGGCAACAGATCTCGACAACATCATCATCCTTCAGAGCAGACTTACAGACGTCAGATATCAGATCGAGAGCGCAGAATCCAGGATCAGAGTGCTCGAAAATCAGGTCGAATACGGCACGCTCAATCTCTCCATCACGGAAGTACTTGAAGATACAGTTATCGAAGAACCCCACATCGTTACATACGGCGAGAGAGTCATGGACCAGTTCAATGACATGTGGGAAGGCACAGTTGAATTCTTCCAGGATTTCCTGCTTGGCCTCATCGCGGCAATCCCGTTCTTAGTCTTCATGGGAATCGTTGCAGCAGTAATTATCATCATCGTCTTCTCAGTCCGTAAGAAGAGAATGAAGAGAGAAGCAAAGGCTCTTGAAGAAGCTAAGGCCGAGGCAGCAAAAAGAGAAGCTCTTAAGGAGAAGAAGGAAGAGTCTAAGAAAGATCAGGAATAAGTTTTACATATAGATCCCGTATCAGAAACTGAATACGGAAAAGTCACACAAGGCTGCGAAGCTCTCCCATTTAGCGGGACCTCCGCAGCCTATGTCGTCATATACGGCACAGGTAAGAAATCCGCCTGCTTTGGCGCCTTCAACTGCCTGAAGGACATCGTCAAAAACCAGCGCCTGCGAAGGAGCGGTCACATTGCCTCCGGCAGATAAATAATCTGTCGCGCGCAGGAAGATGTCGGGAGAACCTTTATCAATGTTGCCACCTAAGTCTTCCAGCGTGATCACGCAGTCGAAAAGATCCTTAATTCCGGTGGCTTCGAGCGCGGCAATGGCATTTTTCTTCGACAGGGCAGTGGTGACACTTAACTTGAAGCCAAGCTTTTTAGCTTTCTCCACATATTCACGCGCACCTTCTTTGAGCTTTACTTCAGATCTGTAGAACTCGTAGACCATTGATTCCCAGGCATCAACTATCTCCTCCCATGTGAGAGGAATGCGGTATTTGGTCTGCGTGTATCTGGCGGCATCTTCAATGGATGCGCGTTTAACGATGTCGGTGTATTCCGGCGTTACCTCATATCCGTATCTGCCCAGAAATTCGACGTCGACATCGTGCCAGACGCTCATGGAATCCAAAAGAGTGCCGTCGAGATCGAAGATCAAAAGTTTAACGCCCTCTTTTGAGAGCGTTTTAAGGTCAGGATAATTCTGAAAGGGTTTATCCTGCATCATTACTCCATGTAAGAGAGCTTGCCTTTAAGGTCTTCTAGGGCCTTTTCTCTCTTGGCATTGAAATCCACTTTGTTGTTCTCGATGAGATTATTGCCGTAGGAATCGATGGATACGATCAGGGGTCCGAATCTCTCGCACTTAAGCTTCCACATAGCTTCAGGCATGCCCAGATCAAGCCACTCGACGCCTTCGCAGTCGATGACTTCCTCCGCTGCGACAACAGCGCATCCACCGGGGAAGATAGTGTGGATAGCTACATTATCGATGCAGCCCTGAGTCGTCTTGGGACCCATGCCGCCTTTGCCGATGATGATCTTAACGCCGGTCTTCTCAAGGAATTCGGCCTGAGCTTTTTCCATACGCATGGAAGTGGTGGGGCCTACGCTTATGACCTTATACTTATCAGGCTCGCCGTCAGCAGAGATCTTCTTCATGATAGGGCCTGCGTGAAATACTGCCTTGCCCTTAAGGTCTACCGGAGGCTCCTTGCCGCCGATTACCACCCTGTGGTGAACGTCATCTCTGCCGGTTACGATGTCGCCTGTAAGGTAGATGACATCGCCGATGTGGACTTTCCTGATATCCTCGTCAGAAACGGGTGTTCTGAATTCAAAAGTGCTCATAAGACTACCCCCTTGTGTGTGAAGAAATCGTAAGTGAAGTCAGGATTGATCCTGATTCCCGCTCTTCTGTGTGCCCAGCATGCTGTGGACATACCCATTGCAAGAGTTGCGGGGTGTCTGGAAGCCTGCTCGATGTTAACGCCCATGACCGAGAGCTTGCCGCCGAATCCGCCGGGGCCTAAGCCAATCGAATTAAGGCCGTCCTCTAAGAGCTTTTCCATCTCTGCCGCCTTGGGGTTGGGGTTGTGTGAACCGACCTGTCTTAAAAGGGCTTTTTTCGAGAGCTTGGCAGCTACTTCGGAAGATCCTGCGATGCCGATACCTACAAGGCACGGAGGGCAGGCATTTACGCCGTATGTCGTCATCTGCTCGAAAACCGCCTTTGCGATGCCGTCATATCCTTCAAGAGGCATGAGGACCTTCGAAAAACCGGGGAGGGAGCATCCGCCGCCTGCCATATAGAAATAGAGCTCAAGCTGGTCGGAATCCTTTACGATCTCCCAGTCGATCCAGGGGCTGTGGGTTCCTATATTGTTTCCCGTGTTCTTCTCGTCGAAAACCTCGACTGCGTTAGGTCTTAACGGAGCCTTCGCGGTAGCTTCCTTTACCGCATCGATAAGGGCATCCTCAACGATGTCCATATAAGGCCATTTGGAGCCGACACGCGCAAAGAACTGCGGAATGCCCGTATCCTGGCATGAAGGTCTCTTAAGAGAGTCCGCAAGCTCCATATTCTTCTTCATAACGTTATAGATCTCAGGTGCAAAGCCCTCGTTCTCGATCTTGCTCATCTCCGTAAGACGGAGCTTAACATCATCGGGAAGATGACCTGCCGAATAGCTCATAAAGGATGCGACAAGCGAAGATAACTTCTCGCGAGGTAAGTCAGATGACATACAAAACCTCCAAAAAACAATGATGTGTCAATTATATAACAATGAACCCTAATAAGTGGTCTTGGACTTTAAATAAACAGATAAGTTCTTTATAATAAGCCAAATAATTAAATGTTTTTGTGTAAAACAAGGAGAAAAATATGGTGGAAGAAACCGGCATGAACACTACAGGGCTTAAAAAGTCCTTGATGGACAAGATCTTCTGTTATGTGGCAATGGCGCTGTTCATTGCACTTCCTGTAGGGGAGATAATCAACGAGATACTGGTAAAGAACAAGGTCAAATTTGGAAAAGTATATCTTTATCCTTCTTATTTCCAGCCTTATATCGTTGCAGCTTTCGGTATCCTTTTAACTGCACTTGTTATCGTGTCGTTCGTAGTAAGGATCGTTAAGAAGAACTTCAAGTTCTATGTAGCTGATGTTTTCTACTTCACGCTCATGATCTTCATGCTCCTGTCCATGATCTTCTCCGTTAACTTCGGAGTTTTCGCAGGCGGCAACTTCTACTACAGTGAGCATCCTTTCCACTTCCTTTGCTATTACGGACTTTTCTACTGCGGTTCCATGATCGCTGATTCCAAGCTCCGCAAGAATCTTCTCTACACATATTTTGTAGTTGCAGTTATTCAGGGCATCGTCGCATTCCTGCAGACATTCCGTATCGAGATCTCTTACTGCCTGTTCTATAACTACAGAGCATCACGTGTATCTGCATACGGACTTCTCCAGAATACAAACTTTTACGGCGCGCTCTCCCTCATTCTCGTAATCTCTGTAGCGGGTCTGTTTGTTTTCAGTTCCGTACTCTTAAAGAAAAAAGCATTAAAGTGGATCTTCTTTGACGTAGCACTTTTAGTCTTCTACACAATGCTTGCGAGCAACTCACGTCTTGCATGGCTCGGATTTGCAGGCGCAACGTTTACTTACATCATTTCCCTTATCGTCATGCGTAAGAGCAATATGGATAAGGACAAGCTTAAGAAGATCACTACCGACTTCCTGATCATGGGAGCAGGCTTCTTAATAGTTTTACTTATCGCATTCTTCTGTACAAACTACATTATCGGAAGAATTAAGGTAACAGCTGAGGATACTTTGCAGAGAGTCGGACAGGACGGTTTCGGCCACGGCAGAGGCAAGATCTGGAGAGCTGCACTTCACAGCGTTCCGAGACACTGGGTCAACGGCATCGGTCTTGATAACCTTGCTCAGTGCTTCAGGGAAATGCCCGGCTGGAAGCCCGGCGACTATGTCCAGGACAAGGGACATAACGAGTATATCCACATCCTTGCAACACAGGGTATCTTTGCTATCGTTAACTACCTTGCACTGCTTGTCTATACTGCAGTTACTGCAGTCAAGAGGATCATCAAAGAGACAGACGATGTTAAGAGATGCCTCCTCTGGATCTTCTTTACTGTATTTGCAGCATATGTCTGCCAGGCAGCGCTTAACAGCAGCGTTATGAACGTTGCTCCTTATTTCTGGATCGTCCTGGGTCTTTGCACACCGAGGGAAAAGCCGATCTCTTTCAAGAAGAGGTGACATAACAAAAAAGGGGCTTTCTATGTTTAATTCTTTCGTCCGTCACAAAGCAGAAAAGAACCGGTTAACATTCATCAGGAACTGTGAGGTCTTTGACACTCCCAGACTCGAGAAAGAGGTCTTTCCTGCTGAATGCAAGGCGGAGATGGACATTGAATATAAGCACGGCCAGCATCCTTTAAAGCTCGATATATACACGCCTTTCTCGTGCTACGGCGCGAAAGAGTGCTTTATCCTGATCCACGGCGGAGCTTTTGTCTACGGCTTCAAAAAGCTCGACCAGAACTTCGGCATGCATCTGGCTATAAAAGCTAACATTCCTGTCGTTAATGTCGACTATACTCTTATGCCCGAATCTGATCTGTCGCAGATAGTCAACGAGATATTCACGGCGATCAATTTTGTGTGCGGAAGATATGGATTTAAGAAGATCCACACCGTCGGTGATTCGGCAGGCGGCTACCTCGCATTCCTTGTTGCCATAGCCACCAGGAACAGACATATCCGTCACGGTCTCTGGGTTTTCGAAAAGCCACGTGCGATCGCTGAATCAGCCGGACTTATCTGTCCCGGAATCGTTAATAATCCCAAGGAATTCCCGGGCATTTATTTCGAGAAAAAGATCGACAGCAAGACAGAGCAAAAGCGCCTTCCCGATTACGCTTACGATCTCCGGTTGTTAGCCGAAAGAGATCCCGGATTAAGAGTGTGCGTTATTGCAGGCGAGGACGATTTCCTGCTTGCGCAGAACCGTGAATTCAAAGATCTGGTTGAGAATGCCGTTTACTATGAAGGCAAAAACGACGGCGAATTAAAGTGCCATCACGTTTACCCGATAGCACATCCCGAGTGGCCGCAGTCTGTAAAGGCAATCGAACTTTTGGCCGAGAACGCGGTGGGGAGAAGATAAAAGAGTGCAGTGATGGGAAATGACCGTTTCGCCGGAAGGCAGGTGTGCTTTGTTGACTAAACCGGTACCTGAAACAGTTGAGGAAAAGCACCTGTTTGCTTGACCGAAAACGGGTTTTCAGTCAACAAAAAAAGTCAACGTCAAAAAAAGCGGCATCCAATGATGCCGCTTTCTCAGTTATTCTTTTGTAACAGCTTAAGCATCTGTTTTCTGATGCGTCTTATCGTACGTCTTGTTTATGAGTTTTGAGATAGGCTTATAAACAAAGAATGTGATGAGACCTACGACGATTCCCTTGAACAGGTTGAAAGGTACGAAAACTGCGAGGAGAAGTGAGAGCCTGTCTTTTACCAGGGGGTTAGCCTGTGCACTCATTCCGATGATGGCCTCAAGAGGGAATCCCATTGCAGAACCATAAAGAGGCAATGTGATGAATGCGTTGACCGGAACTGCTATTACTGCGAGAGCAACAGTTGATGCAGCCATTGAGATGGCAGCGCCCTTTCTGGTCCTGATCTTCTTGTAAATGAGTCCTGCAGTAACCACGTATATCACACCTGTTACAAAGTTTGACAGTTCGCCGATGCCCATTGTCTGTGTAACAGGAAGGTGTATAAGGTTCTTCAGAAGCTCAATGACGACAGCCCAGGCAGGTCCTAATGCGAATGCTCCGATAAGTGCAGGAAGTTCGGCAAAGTCGAACTTTAAGAATACCGGCATGAACGGGAGCGGTATCTCCAGATACATAAGGAGAACAGCCATAGCGGTAAGGATCGCTGTAGCGGCAATTCGACGGATCATGATCTTGCGTGCAGCATTAGAATCCGTCTTAACGGTTAAATGAGTTTCAGACATAGAAAATACACTTCCTTTCTTCCGGACTTTACCGTCGGCCCCTGGAATCACACCGGGTCAACCTCACCGTAAAAATTTATGAGGCTTGCGGGCTTACGTTGTCTGACGTTCACCGCCGGTCGGAGAATCACACTCCGCCTTGGACGCTTCAAATTATACTCACGTGGTAGGAATTGTAAAGGTCAAAAACAGCCCGGTTTGGGCCAAAAATTTTACTTTATCCCCGGATTTTTTACTTTATCCCTCAGTTTCGCAAAATCTATTGATTTATTTTCGAAAGCTTTGTACTCTCCACGATAAGGATAACAGGAGGTACAGACCCATGGGACAGGAAAAAAGACAACCGAATGACCAAGACGATGTTGCATAGAGCACGTCACAAAAATGATCTGGCAGTAAAGGAGAATAATATGAAAAAACTATTGTATTGTTGCTTTCAATTGTAACCGTTATTGCGTGCATGACTTTGCCAGTGGTAGCTGCTTCTTATAAACTTACATACTCTTGGATGGATACTTATTACAATGGCAGTTCCATGGTGGATAAAGGATATGCGGATTTTACCAGATCACCTAAAAGATCTGATCCAGGAAACAATCCTGAAACAGTAACCATGAAGACGTGGTTAGGCGGGAAAGACTCCCAAAAACGCGGAATGCGTACAACGACCACATTTATATTGAAACCCAGATTGTCCGGGGGATGGCAGTATTATGCGGTCATCCCCTTATAGTGCATCTTGAGTTCATATTGGGAAAGTATATGTTTAAAAACAGAGTTGGAATAGATATATTTCTTATAGTTTTTATTTATTTCGCCGTTCTCGTCGTCGGTTTTGTTTTCGCATGCACCGACGCTGAATATAACTATAACCAGCAGATAGCCAGAGGTTTTATAACCAAAGATGCGGTCTTCTTTGACTTGGACGACTTGTCTTACCGGACGGCATCTGTTTCTTTTACAGATGATGAAGATAACTATCCGGTCCGGCTAGATCCAATAGATGAATCATTCGTATTGAAAAACAAAACTCTCAATGACGGCCGTACAGCTGTGGAAACATTATTGATGTCAGGCAGCGGGAACTATCTGGCTTCACTGCACAATGGTTTGTTGAGAGGGATAACTTACAAGGGTAAGATCATGCCTCCTCCGCTTGTTTCAGGGCGTTTTTTCACGGAAGAGGAATGTCTGTCTGACTATCCTTTTGCAGTCATCGGAAGAAAGCACAGGGATTCATTATTCTCCAGAAATGGTAAGCAATACTTTGAATACATGAACAGGGAATATGAGGTAATTGGCATTGCCGGATTAAGTGGAGATTCGCCAATCGATGAAGTGATCTTTGTTAATCTCGGAAGTCTTACACCTGAAGAACAGTTGAAAGGCATGTATTATATCGATTGCAGCAGTAATAACGGGGCTGTTTATGATGAAATGTGCCTTAAATCACAGGGGCTTTTCGGGTGCGGACTAAAGATCCATTCAACGCCCAGAGCTTTTATCGATATCGTTGCAGACGGTATGTATTTGAAAAACTATCTGAAGATATTAATGGTTATGCTCGGAGTGATCGCATTTATAAATGTTCTCATACAGTCGATCAGAAAGAAAATGGTAGAGATCGCAGTAATGAAGGTCCAGGGCATCAGACTCAGGAAAGTAATAGTCAGGACAACAAAGGCATTTGTTATTGCATTCCTTGCAGGAATTTCTGCGGGTCTGTTAGTAAACATCGGACTGACGGTTTTCGGAGTCTTCTCTCTTCCTGTTAGTTGGCTGATCAGATATTGCGCGTCTATGCTGGGCGCAGGATTCTTAATGATGTTTGTATGGATATTTGTGGTTTTCATTGTTGAATGGAAGCTTGATCCCAAAGAGGTAATACAAAAGGTATGAGAGTAATAATCAACAATATCTTCAGATCGGTAAAGAATCATCCGAAGGCGAATCTCGTGATCCTTCTTAACATGATCTTATGTTCAATGACCGTCTTTGTTCTGCTACAGAATTACTATTTTCTGAGGAATCATTTTGACAAGCATTATGGTTATGAAATAGCCAGACATTTTTCGCTTGAAATGAGCAATGATGAATTCAGGGCCAAAGCGTCTGATAAGCTGAATAAATCACCCATGTATTATGTCGGGCAAGAGGTAAACAAGGAGATAAACAGCAATCCTCATTTAACGCTCTATCAGGCTGGCGAAACAGCGGTCCCGATGTGGCTTGTTGAAGACAGAACAAAACTGGAAGACTATAAACAAATAGATGATGGTATGAAGGAAGGGCTTTTAAGGTCTGGAGAACGTTTTAGTGAGGATGATTACACATACATATATTTCATGAATGTGCCTGTAAATGCTGAAAAGGTATTTAATCTGACTCTGAAGGAAGGGCGTTTCTTTAATGAAGATGATAAAAAGGCGTTTGATCCTGATGTTCCTTTCCCGGTAATTTTAGGAAACGATTTTGCTGCTACATTTAAGCTTGGCGATACAATTGATCTGAAGGGTGATAAAGGGGTAGTAGTAGGTATTCTGGAAGATAATATGTACATGAGCCTCTGGGGATACGTAATGTATCTGGATGACAGGATACTTACTGTGCATCCGATAGTACCCAGAGATTTCAGTATGAGCATGGAAGATTATTACATCCTTTATGAAGACTTGAATCAGGTCTATTGTGATGATCCTACGATGGATGTTCAGAAAGAGATCAACAGGATCACAGCAGCACATGGCTATTACACGTATGAGACTAATCCTATTGACGGCATCGAAATAAGCGAGACCAAAGACGTGTCCTCCAAAAACGTTGCGCTCATAGGAGTTCTGGCCTTGATCGCATGCATCATATGCACTTGTTCATTAAGTTCGGTCCTGTATAACCGCACTGTTCAGGACAGGTCTGTGTTCTGTATTTACATGTGCTGCGGAATCCCGCTCTGGAAGATAAATCTGTCTTTGATCATCGAGATGCTCATATTCCTTGGTGTCTCATTCTTCCCGACATATGCTTTGTCGATAATGGAATACGAGAAGCTGCTGGTGCCTGCATGGCAGATACTGACGTTCTCGGGAATCATCGTTCTGGTATCGCTGATACCGGTATTTAAGATCAACAGGGAAAACAATCTGGATATGCTGATCCGCGATAAGATCGTCTGATAAGGAGATAAGAAAAATGCCATTAGTTGAATTTAAGAAGATTTGCAAGAGTTTTAAGACCGGCGGCAAGGAAACGGTTATCTGTGATAATTACGATCTTGCGGTCGAAAAAGGTGAGCTCGTTGCGATAATGGGAAAGAGCGGATGCGGAAAGACCACGATCCTCAACATGATTGCAGGAATCGAACCTATAGACAGCGGTGAATATATTTTCGACGGCGTTCCGGTAAAGATAAGGACGGCATCAGACGGCGTCAAGTTCAGACGCAATAAGATAGGCATAATCCTCCAGCATTTCGCGCTGATCAATGATTACAACGTCTATGAGAATGTTGAACTGGGGCTTTGGGAATCAGGACTTGGCGAAAAGGAGATCCGTCACCGTACGCATGAAATGCTCGAATCGCTTGGCATAGCAGATCTCAGAGATAAATATCCCAACAAGCTCTCAGGCGGCGAGAAGCAGAGGGTCGCAATAGGAAGGGCTTTGGTCTGCAGGCCGGCCCTGCTCCTGGCCGATGAGCCGACTGGAGCTCTTGATGCCGAGACAGAAGCCGAGATCGTGGCTCTTATCAAGAAGCTTAATAAAGAGACCAATACTACAATGATCATTGTCACCCACGATAAGGAAGTAGCCGACAACTGCAGCAGGATAATCACTTTGGACAAGCATTGATGCCTGTCTTATAATCCCCTGATGATAATAGTGCTATAATGTGTTACTAAAGCATAACTAAAAATGACAAAACGTCTTGTCGGAGGGATTATGAAAGTTGAAAAACTCGTTGAGATAATAGGTTCTGATTTTTATTCCGGTGTTCCGGACAGTCAGCTCAAGGCTCTTTGCAATTACCTGATGGCCACATACGGAATAGATCCGAAGCATCATGTGATCGCAGCAAACGAAGGTAACTGCACGGCTCTTGCTGCAGGCTATCATCTCGCTACGGGCAAGGTTCCGGTAGTTTATATGCAGAACTCCGGCGAAGGCAACATCATCAATCCTGTCGCATCACTTCTGAACGACAAGGTCTATGCTATCCCTATGGTATTCATCGTAGGCTGGAGAGGCGAGCCCGGCATTCACGACGAGCCCCAGCACATCTACCAGGGTGAAGTCACAGTTAAGCTCTTAGACGATATGGACATTGCTTCCTTCATCATTGGCAAGGAGACCACAGACGGGGAAGTCGAAGCCAAGATGGCAGAGTTCAGAGAGATCCTCGCAAAGGGCAAGGACGTCGCATTCGTAATCAGAAAGGGCGCGCTCTCATTTGACGGCAAGGTCGAATATAAGAATGACAACAAGATGGTCCGTGAAGAGATCATCCAGCACATAGTCAAGGCTTCAGGCGAAGATCCGATCGTTTCCACTACAGGCAAAGCTTCAAGAGAGCTTTTCGAGACACGTGTGGCAAACGGACAGTCCCACAAGTACGATTTCCTCACGGTAGGATCAATGGGACATTCCTCATCCATCGCTCTGGGAGTTGCTATCAACAAGCCTGATATGCGCATCTGGTGCGTTGACGGTGACGGTGCAGTCCTCATGCACATGGGCTCAATGGCTGTGCTTGGCGCAAATAAGCCTAAGAATCTCATTCATGTTGTAATCAATAACAGCGCTCACGAGACAGTAGGCGGAATGCCGACTGTAGCAGGATCCATTGATCTTGTAGCGATCGCAAAAGCCTGCGGTTATCCCAATGCAGTATGCGTAGATAATTTCGAGGACTTAGACAGAGAGCTCGAAGCTGCTAAATCAAGAAATGAACTGAGCCTTATTGAAGTTAAGTGTTCCATCGGTGCCAGAGACGATCTCGGAAGACCGACAACAACGGCATTAGAGAACAAAGAAAACTTCATGGATTACATTAAATAATCAGAAATAATATTTGTGGTCAGTGCCTGTGTAGATGCCCTCAAGGGGATCTGCATATGGCTTCTGCATTAATGCGCTCAGCACATAATCCATCATCTGGAGCTGTTCTGCGGATGCGTAATAACCTCTTCCGTTAATGGATACGTTATAGACTTCAGGGGAGTTCGTCTCCTTGGGAAGGATCCTTATCTCCATATTGTGGGAGATGATCAGGATCTCGACCAGGTAGAGCGTGTAGTTATTTCCCTTGGGAGACTTCCAGCTGCCGAGCTCCTTATATTCCTTGAAACTTACGGAGAAATCCGTGTTGTAATAGCCGAGCCAGCGGAAAGTGGCATCATAAGCCTTCATCTTGTAAGTGTCTTTCAGATAGAAAGTATCGATCCAGCTGCACTGGCAGTCCCTGGCGCCAAAATCATAAACAGAGCCGTCCTCAGGCTTTATCATCATTGAGACATCCGTCTGCGAACGGAACTTGATGTTGCGCCTCATGAATGCATAAGGGCCGTTGCCGACCTCCCTGGAATCTGAGACAAAAGTAGGCTCAGCCGTGGTCTCCGTCGTAGCATTGGGATCTGATGAAGTCTCGGATTCTTCCGGCTCATCCTCCTCAGTATCCGACGGCTCTTCTGAAGACTGGACTGAGGAAGCTGCAGTTGTTTCCGAACCTTCAACTTCAAAACTCCAGTCAGAAGAATCGGGAAACAGCGTGATCTCAGTCTCTGAGCTCTCCGTCTTGCCGGATGAATCCGTGCCCATCGACTGACAAGCACAGAAAAGTACGCTTGATACGATCATCAAAGCGATAACATGTGTGAAATGATGGTTCCTTGTTCTACGAGCCATAAAAAATACGCACCTATCCTTATTTTTCCCCAAGAGCATTATAACCCTTCCGGGCATTAAGTCCAGTTATATTAACTGATGGTCTTCCCGGAGGGCTTGTTGAAGAAGATCTTCACGGCTTCAAAACCGAGAACGACCTGACCGTTCCTTACGAATGAGAATCTCGAGGCTGTCTTCTGCTCGTTGCTCCTTACGACGAGCTTATCGAATGTGCCTTCTTCGCCTGACCTCGCAAGATAATCCATGGCCTCATTGCCGCATTCAGGCGGCACCGTGAATACCAGATTATCGCAAAGACCGGCACGCAGGAGCCAGGGCTGGACGGACAAAGACAGCGGCGGATAAGCATCCGGGAACAGGGAATGGCGCTTTAATGTGAGCTTATACCTGTTGCTCTTAAGCTTCTTTACGCCGACAGTATAGTAAGCGGGGAACGGAGGTCCCGAGAAGTCGTCGAAAACATCGTTAACGTCATCAAGACCTAACTGCTGCCAGCCGGTATTGATCCTAACTGGATCGTCCTTTGTAAATTCGTTGATAGTCTTATCGATCTCGGTCTGGATGCTCTTGGAGAATTCCAGATCGGAATAGACCTTATTATTCTGATACCTTACAAATGACGCATATGTCGCTTCAAGGAGAAGCTTAAGCCTCTTGACCTTCTGGTCAGGGAAGAGCTTAAGCGCCCTCGCTATCCTTATGGCGCTCTCCGGGAGATTGCTGTTATAGTCGCCGGATTCAAATCTGATCCTGGCATCGTGATACACCTGAAGATACGTGTTGTAGGCGAGGATGGGATCAGGGTTACCGGCATCGCCCATAAGGAGCATGTCGGCAAACTTGAGCTTGGCCTCAGAGATGCCGTAATTGGATGCTATAGCAAAGTAGGCAAAGGCCTTATCGAAGTCAGGTTTGCCCGTAAGCTTGCCGTCGTAGTAGATGAATCCCAGTGCATTTGCGGCATAGCCGAATCCGAATTCCTTAAGAAGGATCGTAAGGAGCTTTACCGCCTCGCCATAGTCACAGGGAAAAGCGGCATTGCCGCCGTTGCATGCGAAGGCCTTTATCTTAAGGGCCTCGAAAACATGCTGCTTGCAAAGGATATCCGTGAACTCAACGAAGTGATTGATAACGTCTTCTCTGGCGTCTGAAAGAAGCAGGCTGTTATCCCAGTGATTGAGGAAAGTTATCATCTGATCCTTGGTATATGTGCGCTCTTCGGGCGGGAGGTCCTTATTCTCCTCGTAGTTCTCGATCATGTTGATGAGCGCGGGAAGACCAAGCACGTCAGAAGCAATACCCTTAGGAAAACCGCCGTTCTCATCGAAATTATCGGCGATCTTGGCGATCTTCAGGAGAACAGTGACCAGCATGTCCTCATCCGTCTCAGGAAGGGGCGGCAGGGGCAGATCCATGATGTTATCAGGATCAGGTCCTAAAAGCTCATCCAGACAGAGGTCTTCATAGAAATATGTGGTGATGGGGCACCACCAGTCGAAAGCAAAGTCATCAAAAGAGAGCTTCTCATCCTCAAAATGGCAGAGCGCAGTCTTAAGATCCGATAAGAGCATCGGATATTCATTCTCACACTGGACGTCAAAACCGTCGTCGGGATAAGCATCAAGGTCTGTGCCGCCGACGATCTCGATCCAGCCGATGTCATATCTGCAAAGATCGATCAGCTTGTCCTGTGTCATAAAGATGTAGGGTCTGCGTTTACTCATACAAATATTATAGACGCGGGAAGCGCCGTATTAAAGTCCTTGACAAGCCCGATAATGGGACAGAAGTAAGGAGATTACTCTACGGTAACACTCTTTGCGAGGTTACGCGGCTTGTCAACGTCGAGTCCCCTTGCACAGGATACATAGTAGCCCAGAAGCTGGAGCGGAACGACAGCCAAAGATGCCGCGAAAAGCTCGTTGATCTTCGGAACGTAGACTACGAAGTCTGCCGAATCCTCGATCGCATAATTGCCGAAAGAGGTGAGAGCCATGAGATAAGCGCCTCTTGCCTTGGTCTCGACAAGGTTTGAGAGGGTCTTCTCATAAAGGCTGCTCTGTGTGAGAACACCGATTACAAATGTGCCTTCCTCTATAAGGCTTATAGTACCGTGCTTTAATTCGCCTGCAGCGTAAGCTTCGCTGTGGATGTAGGAGATCTCCTTCATCTTAAGGCTTCCTTCCATCGTGATGGCATAATCGATTCCGCGGCCGATAAAGAATATGTCTTTCTGGGCAGCGAGCTTTGATGCGAACCACTGGAGACGCTCCTTGTCCTCAAGGACCTTGTTGATCTTGCAGGGAATGGACATTACTTCTTCCGTAAGCTCCTTTGCCTGCTCGGCTGTGATCATGCCTTTCGCGAGGGCGAGCTTGATAGAAAGAACATAGCAGACAGCAAGCTGTGCGGAATATGCCTTTGTCGTAGCTACGGAGATCTCCGGACCTGCCAGTGTATAGAGGACATAGTCTGCCTCACGTGCGATCGAAGATCCGACCACATTTACGATAGCAAGAGTCTTGATGCCGTTCTTCTTGGCATCTCTTAAGGCTGCGAGGGAGTCAGCGGTCTCACCGGACTGGCTGATAATGATGCAGAGCGCGTTCTTATTGAGAGGCATCGTTCTGTATCTGAATTCTGAAGCGAGCTCGCATCTTACAGGGATGCCCGCAAGCTGCTCGATGATGTACTGCGTGCAGCATCCAACGTGATAAGCGGAACCGCAGGCAACGATATAGATCTGCTCAAAGCTCTTGAGATCCTCGTCTGTAAGGTTTGTGGCTGAGAGGTCGATCTTATAGGAATCACCGTCGGGAACGATAACTGAGTTAAGAGTATCCTGGACTGCCTTGGGCTGCTCGTGGATCTCCTTCATCATGAAGTGTTCAAAACCGCCCTTTTCAGCAGAAGCTGCGTCCCAGTCGATCTCCGTGGGAGTCTTCTCGACCGTGTCGCCGTCAAGGTTATAGAAGGTGACATTGCCGGGCTCAAGGCATGCCATTTCGAGATCATTGATGTAATAGACTGATCTGGTGTACTTGAGGATCGCGGGAACGTCGGATGCGAGATAGGAAGCGTCCTTATCGCAGCCGATGATCATGGGTGAATCCTTTCGGGCTACGAAGATCTTGCCCGGGTGATCCTTGAACATTACCGCGAGAGCGTAAGAGCCTCTTACACGCACCATGGTCTTGGCGAGAGCTTCGATCGGGTCGTGAGTGTACTTTTTGTAGTAGTAATCGATAGTCTTGATGGCGACTTCGGTGTCTGTATCTGAATAGAACTTATAGCCCTTGCGGATCATCTTGTCACGGAGTTCCTGGTAGTTCTCGATGATGCCGTTATGTACGCCTACGACGTTATAGTCATCTACGATGTGGGGGTGGGCGTTATTCTCTGTGGGTTCGCCATGGGTGGCCCATCTTGTGTGGCCGATACCGCATGTGCCCTTAAGAGCACTGCCGGCGTCAGTCTTCTCGGAAAGAACCTTAAGCCTGCCCTTTGCCTTTACGACTACAGGATTTGCTTCTCCGTCCCTGATCGCGAGACCTGCCGAGTCATAACCTCTGTATTCGAGCTTGGCAAGACCGTCCAGAAGGATAGGAGCTGCCTTTTTCTTGCCTGTGTAACCGACTATTCCGCACATATAAAGAATATCTCCTTAATTTAATTGAAGTATTTTATCACAGTATCATAGGGCGGTTTAAGAACTCTCTGGGTATGGTAATCATTCGCAATAGGTATAATGAACGATATCGGATATTATTCGTCATATGTCGAAAATAACTATTGATAATTGCACCCAAACAATTTAAAGTAAATTGGTTTTTATGTGCGGGAGTGCTTGATAGTGCCAGCAGCGCTCCTTTCAGAAAGGTAAAGGGTATATGCTCGAACTACAAAATATCTGTTTCCATGCGGATGACAAAGACATCCTCAAGGACATAAGCCTTAAGATCGACGACAAGTTCGTTGCGATCACGGGTCCTAACGGAAGCGGCAAATCAACGCTTTTGAAGATCATCATGGGAATCATCACACCTACATCCGGCCGCATCATCTTTGACGGCCAAGATATTACGGATCTTCCGGTAAACGAGAGAGCTAATCTCGGCATGAGCTTTGCTTTCCAGCAGCCCGTAAGATTCAAGGGCCTTAAGGTCAAGGACCTCTTAAGCATTGCTGCAGGCAAGGATGTCAGCAAGGA
>CADCJM010000052.1 GCA_902801755.1 Oscillospiraceae bacterium | reverse complement strand
AGGTGTGATTTAATAACCGCAGTTTTGATTTAAGGAGATTCCTTATGAAGACTGCGGTTTTCTTTTATGCGTATAGCTATTACTACTACTTTAGGGAGAAGAACTAAAGCGGCTTTTGCATTGCGCCTAAGAGAACCAAAGATATGATTTGATTTGAATAACGCTGCAGGGTACGCTAAAAGCCCCGCAGCGTTTTTTATTCAAGTTAAATCAGTGAACATAAGGGGATCCGAACCCGAATAGTAAGGAGAAAAATAAAATGATTGCAGTACTGAAGAACACGGCAACAAGAGAACAGATCGCAAGCCTCATTTCATGGTTTGAGGATAAGGGCCTTAAGGTCAATGAGTCCAAGGGTGAATATTGCACCGTATTAGGCCTTATCGGCGATACTTCAACAGTAGATATCGATATGCTCCAGGGTCTGGATATCATTGAGAAGGTTACAAGAGTATCTGAGACATTCAAGAAGGCGAACAGAAAGTTCCATCCTGAGGATACGATCGTTGATGTCTCCGGAGTTAAGATCGGCGGAGGCAATTTTGCAGTTATCGCCGGCCCCTGCTCGGTAGAGAGCGAAGAGCAGATCATGAACGCTGCAAGAGCTGTTAAGGCTGCAGGCGCCACGATCCTCAGAGGCGGCGCTTTCAAGCCCAGAACATCACCTTACGATTTCCAGGGCCTTCATGAGGAAGGCATCAGACTTCTGCTTGAAGCTAAGAAGGAGACAGGTCTTCCCATCTGCTCCGAGATCATGAGTCCTGAGCAGATCCCGGTTTTCGAAGATGTCGATTTCCTTCAGGTCGGTGCAAGAAACATGCAGAACTTCGACCTTCTTAAAGCGCTTGGTAAGACAGGTAAGCCGGTCCTTTTGAAGCGTGGCCTTTCAGCTACCATCAAGGAGCTTCTGATGAGTGCCGAGTACATCATGAGCGAGGGCAACCCTAACGTTATCCTCTGCGAGAGAGGTATCAGAACATATGAGACTTACACGAGAAATACTTTCGACGTAAGTGCTATCTCAGTATTAAAGCAGATCACACACCTTCCTGTCGTAGGTGACCCTTCACATGCAACAGGAAAGTCCAATCTCATAAAGCCTATGTCCATGGCAGCGGTAGTTTCCGGTGCGGACGCGCTCGAGATCGAAGTTCACTGCAATCCCGAGAAGGCCCTCTCCGATGCAGCTCAGCAGCTCACACCTGCACAGTTCGGAGAAGTAATGGAAGCAATTGCAAAAGCAAGAAGCATTCTGTAATCAATAGGACGCTGATATCCATGTCAGCGTCTTTTTTATAAGTTCGAAAAGGAAGTGTATTCAAAATGAAGATGACAGTCGGTGTAGTCGGATTAGGCCTTATCGGAGCCTCTTTCGCAAAGGCATACAAGAGTGATGAGGAAGCTGTAGTTTACGGTTGGAACCGTACGAAGAGCATTACGCAGATGGCTCAGATGCAGGGAATCATTGATGAGGAACTGACAGACGAGAATCTGGGCAAGTGCGATCTCGTTATCCTCTCGCTCTATCCTGAAGCAAGCATCAACTGGATGGAAGAGCATAAGGAACACTTTAACAAGGACGGCATGATAATTGACGCATGCGGCACAAAGAGACTCGTTTGCGAAAAGTGCTTTAAGATCGCTGAAGAGAACGGACTTCTTTTCGTCGGATGCCATCCGATGGCAGGAACGAAATTCTCAGGCATGACTTATGCGAGATCCGACATGTTCTTCGGCGCGCCGATGGTAGTTGTGCCGCCGAGATTCGATGACATGTTCCTGCTCGACAGAGTAAAGAAACTCCTTTCGCCCTGCGGTTTTGGCAGCTATCACTTATCTCATGCCGATGAGCACGATAAGATGATCGCCTTCACTTCGCAGATGGCACACCTGGTATCAAACGCATACATCAAGAGCCCTTCGGCAAGGAACCACAAGGGGTTCTCTGCAGGTTCATACAAGGACATGACGAGAGTCGCATGGCTTAATCCCACTATGTGGACACAGCTCTTTCTGGAGAACAAGGACAATCTTATTTTCGAGATCGACCATCTTCAGGAAGAACTTGCCAAATACAGGAAAGCTTTGGTTGACGACGATTTTGACGGCCTCCGCGACTTGCTCGATGAAGGCAGAAAGATAAAAGAAGAGGTCGACGGCATATGAGAACAGTCCGCGTAAATGCAGCCTCAAAAAGCTACGACGTTCTTATCGGAAAGAATGTGGTAACGGTGCTTGGCGAGCAGGCAAAAAAGCTCTGCCCGGGCGCTTTAAAGGCTCTGGTCGTATCTGAGACAAATGTTGCACCGCTCTATCTGGACGCGGTTAAAGAGCAGCTTGAAGGCGCAGGTTTTGAGGTCACCGGTTATGTTTTTGAGGCCGGCGAACAGAATAAGAACATCAATGAGATCGCCGGAATGTGGAACAGGATGGCAGAAGCAGGATTTACGAGAACTGACTTCGTGGTAGGCTTGGGCGGCGGCGTAACGACCGATATGGCAGGTTTTGCGGCTTCGACGTTCCTTCGCGGCATCAAGGTCATCCAGCTTCCCACATCTCTCCTTGCGATGGTCGATGCATCAGTCGGCGGCAAGACCGGAATCGACATTCCGATGGGCAAGAACCAGGTAGGCGCTTTCTGGCAGCCGTCACTCGTTCTGGAAGACACATCATTCTTGAAGACTCTCCCTGATGAGGTATTCACCGAAGGTATGGGCGAAGTTACCAAGCATGCGTTCATCATGGACTTAAAGCTCCTCGAAAAGCTTGAGGAAGCTGCAGGTGACATAAGATCTGACGAGGATCTTCTGGAAGAGATCGTTTACATGAACGTGTCTGACAAGGCAAGCGTCGTAGGCGAGGATGAGACTGATAACGGCAGACGCCAGACACTGAATTACGGTCACACAGTAGGCCACGTTATAGAACGCGACAGCGGCTTTACCAAGCCTCACGGAATCTGTGTAGCAAAGGGTATGGGCATCGTTATGGATGCATGTGTCAGAGCAGGGACATTAACTCCGGAAGATGCAAAGAGAATGAAGGATCTTTTGGCTCTTTACAAGCTCCCGGCAAGTGATGACATTACACCTGAGGCAATCGTGGAAGGTGCCATGAACGATAAAAAGAAACGCGGCGATACTTTATCGGTTATACTTGTAAATAAGATCGGTCAGGCCGAGATCAAGAAGATGAATAAAGAGGAGTTCCTGAAGTTTTTATCAGTATGAAAATAGCCTGCAGAAATCTTAATCTTGATATCAAAGCTCCTCTGTCAAAGTCTGTTTATCACAGGGAGCTCATCGTCAACTTCATGCTCGGCGCACGCGGAGACTATCTTAATGATTCCGGAAACGATAACGACGATATCAGAGCTACAAAATCGTGCCTGCGCGCTCTCGAAAACTGTGATTCAGAAGAACTGATACTTAACTGCAACGAGAGCGGATCGACGCTCCGTTTCATGATCCCCACAGCTCTTGCAGCCAAGTCTTCAGGCGTTAAGAAGCTTATCTTCAAGACGCGCGGAAGACTTATCGAAAGGCCCATAAAAGAGCTTGCCGACTGCCTTGCACCATTTGGTGTTGTTATCACAAAGAATGCGGAAGCAAACGAGATTACTGTTACAGGAAACATAGCTCCGGGTAAATATGTTATCGACGGAAGCGTCTCATCGCAGTATATCTCCGGCCTTCTGATGGCGCTCTCATGCTTTGATGAAGAGTCAGTTATAGAAGTTACGGGCGGGATTGCTTCGATCCACTATATCGAGCTTACCGTGGGCGCTCTTGCCAAGTACGGAATCAATATCGTTAAAGAAGGCGACACATATAAGGTGCCTGCAAAAACTGTAAAAGAAGTGCCTGACGGCAACTTTGAAGTCGAAGGTGACTGGAGCAACGGAGCATTCCTCCTCTGCCTCGGAAGCCTTATCCATGGCGGCTCAGCCAAGATATCCGGACTTAATACAGAGTCTGTTCAGGGCGACCGTGAGATACTTCATTTCTTAAAGCTTGCAGGTGTGACTTTCCTTAATGAGGGCGATACGTTCTTTGTTCAGGACAGCCATACAAATACAGTCAGAAAGATCCTCGAGATGGACTGCAGCGACATTCCGGACATCGTTCCTTATATGGCAGTCACAGGTGCGTTCAGGGCGGAAAAAACAGTGCTTACGGGAATCAAGCGCTTGAGGATAAAAGAGTCCGACAGGGCGAAAGCAATCACGGAAATGTTATCTGCAATAGGCGGAAATGTAACGCTCGAAGAGGACACTATTACGATAGAATATATAGATAAGACCGCTTCTGATATAAGTCTTACTTCATCGGGCGATCACAGAATGGCGATGGCGGCAGTGCTTTGCGCGGCAGCCACCGGCAGGGATATAGAATTAGATAACATCGATTGTCTTGATAAATCTTTTCCTGAGTTCAGGAAGATAGTGCAAAAGGAGTTGATCCTAGAATGAATTCGAGCAGTACATACCAGGGTGATGCCCTCGACATAATGATCTACGGCGAGTCTCACAGCGAGGCGATCGGCGTTTACATTAACGGACTTCCTGAAGACGTTGTTCCGGATACTGCAAAGACTGCCGCTTTCATGGCAAGAAGAGCACCCGGAAAGAATGCATGGTCAACGCCCAGGAAAGAAGCCGATGAGGTTATTTTCGAGCGCAACGGATCGATGCTCCACGGATACATCATCAACACAAATACAAACCCCAAGGATTATGCTTCCATCATGAACTGCCCTAGGCCTTCACACGCTGATTATGCGGCAAGGCTCATCTACGGCGACGAAGCTTCGAAGTCCGGCGGCGGAATCTTCTCCGGACGCATGACCGCGCCCCTTTGCATTGCAGGCTCCATCGCTTTGCAGGAGCTTAATAAGAGAGGTGTTCAGATCAGCGCCCACTTGAAGAAGGTCGCAGGAGTCACAGACGATTCCTATTTCGATCACGGTGTTAACGACGAGGGCTTCAGGAACAGGCTTGCGGTCGTTGAGAACAAGAATTTCCCTGTTGTTGACGATTCAAAGGGTGACCTCATGAAGGAGAAGATCGAGCAGGCCAGGATGGACGGCGATTCTGTAGGCGGCGTCATCGAGTGCGTTATCTACGGTTATCCGGAAGGTATCGGAGGTCCTATCTTCGACGGTATCGAAGCAAAGCTTGCGCAGATCCTTTATGCGATCCCCGCAGTTAAGGGCGTCGAGTTCGGAAACGGCTTCGAAGGCTCTGATCTCAGGGGCTCCGAGAATAACGATGCGTTCACTTTTGACGACGATGGTGAACTCGTATTGAAGACAAATCACAGCGGCGGTATCCAGGGCGGAATAAGCCTTGGCGATGTTGCTCCGATCGTTTTCGATGTAGCATTAAAGCCCACACCGTCTATCTCCAAAGCACAGGAGACAGTCGATCTGGCAGCACATAAGAACACTACTATCAGTATTGAAGGCCGACACGATCCCTGCGTCGCACCACGCGCGGTACCGGTCGTTGAAGCCGCAGCAGCTATCGCACTTTACGACCTTTTACTTGTATCAATGTAATGGAGGAAAAAGCCCATGAGCGAGAGACCTGACTTAAACGAACTTCGGAAAAAACTGGACGGGATCGACAACAGCATCCTGGATCTTCTCGAAGAGAGAATGGCAACATGCCGCCAGATAGGAAACTATAAAAGAGAAAACGGCATGGAAGTATATATTCCTGCGAGGGAAGAAGAGAAGTTCAGAGCGCTCGAGGAGATCGCCGGATTTGAGAGCAGGCCTTATGTAAGAGATCTTTTCAAGACTCTTATGGATATCTCGAAAACTCACCAGAACAAGCCTGCCTTCGGCGTTTTGGGCAGAACACTGGCACATACATATTCACCTGAGATACACAGCCTTTTCGATACGTCCTATTCGTATTCTGTGATCGAGCGTGAGCCGGAAGAGCTGGAGACACTCTTTAAGAGCGGCGTTTTCAAGGGTTTTAACGTTACTATTCCTTACAAGAAAAATGCATGCGCTATGTGTGATGAATTAGACGACGCTTCGAAAACAACAGGCAGCGTCAATACTGTCCTTTTCGAAGACGGCAAGGTAAAAGGCTGGAACACAGACTACTTCGGATTCATCTACATGCTCACGAGAAAGGGCATTTCCGTAAAGGATAAGAAGGTGCTGGTGCTCGGCACGGGCGGCGCTGCATCCGCAGTATTCTATGCACTTAAGACACTGGGCGCAGCTGAGACTTATGCGTGCGATCTTGAGACAGATATCAATTATTCCAATGTTTACGACAGGGCAGGTGATGCACAGGTCATTGTAAACTGTACGCCCGTAGGCATGTTCCCCAAGGTCGATAATTCGCTCCTCGACCTTACGAAGTTCCCTGCTCTTGAAGCCTGTGCAGACGTAGTCTATAACCCTTCAAGGACTAAATTCCTGCAGGAAGCGGAAGCCCTTGGTCTTAAGACATGCGGCGGTCTTGCAATGCTCGTGGCACAGGCATATAAGTCATCAAGGATCTTCGCAGGCGATATTGCAGGCGCTGAAGCTCTGGGCAATCCCGGCAGTGAGAACGGCGCAGCATATGTTCCTGCTGAAGCTGCTGAGCTCATCGAGAAGGTCATAAAGATCCTGGAAAACCGCATGCGCAACATCACCATCATCGGCATGCCGGGTTCAGGTAAATCGCTTCTTGCAAGAAATATCGCAACTGTTACGGGCCGCACACTGGTTGACCTTGACATCGCATTTGCGGAGAAGTTCGGAAGAACACCTGCAGAAGTTATCTCCGAATCAGGCGAGGATGCTTTCCGTGAGATGGAATGCGAGATCGCAGCAGAGTTCCTGCCCAAGAGCGGACTCGTTGTATCCTGCGGCGGCGGTATCGTAACAAGAGACGTCAACAAGTTCTATGTCCGCTGCAATTCCAATGTTTTCTATCTCGAGCGCCCGCTTACGGCTCTTACTGACAAGAACAGGCCGATCTCCCAGCTTCACGGCGTAGAGAAGCTCTATGAACAGCGCAAGGACAAGTATGAGACATGGTGCGATTTCAGGGTCTCCTACGACAGATTTGAAGAGAAGAACGATTTCTACGACAGAGCGATCGCAGACATTTTGGGAAAGCTGAAATAACATGAAGATACTAGTACTTAACGGACCTAACCTTAACATGCTCGGCATCAGAGAGCCCGATATCTACGGTGCTTCGACCTACGATGACCTGATCTCAAAGATCACTTCCCACTGCGGGAAGAAAGGCATTGAAGTCAAATGCCTCCAGAGCAATCACGAAGGTGATCTTGTCGATTACATCCAGCAGGCATATTTCGACAAAGTCGACGGAATAGTAATAAATCCGGGCGCTTACACGCACACATCAGTAGCACTTCTGGATGCTTTGAAGGCCGTTCAGATCCCTGCAGTCGAAGTCCATATCTCCAAAGTAAATGAGCGCGAAGCTTTCCGACAAGTTTCCTACGTCTCATACTACTGCTCGAAAACCATTACAGGCAAAGGCTTTGACGGTTATATCGAAGCGATAGATTTTCTTAACGGAGAAGAATAGATCAGTTTAAGATTTCTGTTGAAGGTGCAGCCAAAAGCTGCACCTTTTTTATGTAGCAAGCATCTTTGCGATGTAGTATTATCTAATTTATGAAGCAAATAATATTGGGAGGATAATTGTATGGCTAAGTTTTGTCCGAACTGCGGAAACCCGGTAAGAGAGACAGCAGCTTTCTGCGTTAACTGCGGAAACAAGCTCGAACCCACACCTGCACCGGCATCTGCTCCTGCAGAACCCGCTCCCGCAGCTCCTGTTGTTGAGGCAGCACCCGAAGCACCTGCTCCTGTTGCTGAACCTGTTGTAGAACCCGTTCCCGCTGCAGAACCCGCACAGGCAGCTCCTGTAGCTGAAGCAGCTCCCGCACCTGTTGCTGAACCCGTTGCTGAGCCTGCACCTGTTGCTCCCGTTGCAGCTGCAGCACCTGCACCCGTTGAGGCAGCTCCCGCACCCGCACCTGCTCCTGCTCCTGCAGAGGCAGCTCCTGCTGCAGCACCTGCACCTGAGCCGGTTACTTTCGAGGCACCTTCAGGTCCTGTTCCTACAGTTGCTCCTACACCTGTACCCGATGCACCCAAGAAGAAGGGTAAGGGCGGCCTTATCGCAATCTTCGTTGCAGTCGGCGTTGTAGCTCTGGCTCTTATCGGTGTCGGCGTTTATCTCGTTATCAACGGCGGTATCGGCGGAAATGTCCTTGAGCGCATCGAGAGAAAGGACGAAGTTGAGTCCGGCAAGAAGTTTACTATTTACGATGAGGACTTCAACGATTACATCATCGAAGCAAGATGGTGGGACTATGCAGACTACATGGATAAGCCCGGCAGCTACAGCACAGATACTGAGACAATGGCTTTCTCCATCCAGGTCAATGACGATGCTGACGAAGAGATCTACTATGCTTACTACTACAGTAAGGATAAGGAATTCGATAAGGATGATCTTTCCAAGCCGGTTTACTCTGACAACATCAAGCCTGTTGAGTATCAGAACGGCAAGATCTTCTACAACGTAGACAACTCCAAGAAGATCCAGAAGGGTTATTACGTTGTAATCGTAGCTTCCGACGACAGCCTTAAGAAGCCTTACGTCGTAGCTTACGCAGAAGTTAAATAAGTTCATATCAAGCTGATCTGTTAAGGCGGTGTCTTGTTTAAGGCGCCGCCTGATTATTTGCTGCCGGAACTGCACTTGTTTCACTTTTTGTATCGCGAGAATTGGATAATCAGTGACTAAAAGTTAAACAGTATATTGTTTATAAATATACTGGGACGGTCTCTTTTTATATTCATGTGCTATAATCTATCGGCAAGCAAAAAGGTAAAAGCATTATTTAAGGAGCCATCGAAAATGAAAACTTTGGGATTCAGGAAATCTTTAATTGCAGTAATGCTTGTTGCTGCATTTGTTCTGGCCGGCACCGCATGCGATAAGAAAATAACTTCAAGTGATACTGTCCCAACAGGTGCAAGCACTGTGGATCCGCTGTCTTATGCAGCTATCGATGCAAAGATGCGTGATTATGCATTCAATGTTAACGAATACATGAGAGAGCATTCCGCTGAAGCATACCAGAAGGTTACTAACGGTAAGACCATAGGCGGTATTGATGCTAAGTGCACATACACATTATCACATGATAAGAAGTACGAAGTCCTGCAGATGGAGAAGGATATAGGGAACGGACATCAGGTTGATGAATACTTCAACATGGGCGATTCGATGTTTGTTGCACGTACGACTATCTATGACGATGGACATTTTGATCCCGTTTATAAGTATTACGTTGTTGACGGTGCGCTCTACAAGATCGATATAGATAACAAGACAGTTACAAAGCTTGCCATCCTAACGGATTCTGCAATCGAAGAGATGCAGGCAAATATAGATATCTATCTGTCTTTCGAAGATATAAGAACACTCTATGCGTGATGCGTCGTTAAAGACAACTGATAACGGTTACACATTAGGGGAGGGCGTCAGAGACGGTCTCCCCATTGGTTTAGGTTACCTGTCGGTATCCTTTACTTTCGGAATCCTGGCTGTTTCCAAAGGACTTTCCTGGATACAGGCAGGTCTCATCTCACTTTTTAATGTCACTTCGGCAGGACAGGTGGCAGGCCTCGGTATAATGACTACGGCAGGCGGCATCCTTGCGATGATAATCTCGCAGATAGTGATCAATCTGCGTTATTCGCTGATGGGCATCGCGCTGTCCCAGAAAGCAGATAAGTCCATGACACCGCTCCTTAGAGCGATACTGGCATTTGCGATAACGGATGAGATCTTCGGTGTTGCCGTCAGCAAGAAAAACGAATTCGGCGCCAGATACTTTTTCGGACTTACGCTCCTGCCGGTAGCAGGCTGGGTGGCCGGAACGGTAATAGGTGCCATATTAGGCCAGGTTTTCCCGCCGTTTCTGACAAATGCCCTTGCCATCGGCATCTACGGCATGTTCGTATCGATCGTAATGCCCAGGGCAAAGCATGACAAAGTCATACTCGCCAGCTCTGTACTGGCGTGCATAGTATCCTGCATTTTCTACTATGTGCCGGTCCTCTCCAAGAACGTATCACAGGGCTTTGCGATAATCATTGCGGCTGTGGTATCTGCTCTGGCAGGTGTTTTCGCAAGGAAGAAGCTTGAAGGCAAGGCGGGAACCGTAACAGCGGTAATCTTAGGCGCAGCGCTCATAGTGACTGTAGCCGTGCTCGCACCTTCATATATCATGCCTGAGAGCTCTGAGGTGGCATTTAATGGCGCAAACGGCTCTCTCGACAATAAGATCTTCGTGCCCCTCCTTATCGTAATGGCGGTCACGACCTACCTTGTGCGCATGATCCCGTTCACCTTATTCCGCAAAAAGCTCGAAAAGCCGTCGGTCAAGGCATTTTTCGACTACATACCGTATACAGTCCTCTCGGCAATGACATTCCCCGCGATCCTCTACGCCACAGGCTCTATTATCTCGGCCGCCATCGGCTTTGCAGTCGCGCTGATCCTGGGCTTCTTCGAGAGATCGCTTATAGTCGTTGCGGTTGGTGCCTGCCTGGCATCACTGATCGCCGGCGTCGTTCTGATGTATATCTGACCTGCGAAAAATCCTCCACTTCCTTCAGGACCAGAAACCCGCTGTATAATTATTGATGAAAAAACGGGGCAATAATTACACAAAAAGCCGTTTTTGTATAATTATTGGGCATTTTTAAGGTCAATAATTTTACACTTCAGTGTTTGTTTCCGCGCCCTGAACGCAACTGAATCTTTTCACACAACAAAAAAGCGGTGCCTTCAAAAGACACCGCCTTCTACTATGGAGCCCCTATCCGGACTTGAACCGGAGACCTCATCCTTACCATGGATGCGCTCTACCTGCTGAGCTATGGGGGCAAGTCAAAGCCTATGAAGTATAACACAGTAACAGGGCGTTGACAATAAATCCTGACCCCTGTTGCCATTTATAGAGAAGTCGCCTAGCCTGGTCGAGGGCGCACGACTGGAAATCGTGTAAACCCCAAAAGGGTTTCGAGAGTTCGAATCTCTCCTTCTCCGCCAGACAGAAGCCCGTAGACGATGAGTTTACGGGTTTTTATTATGTCCCTGCCTTCAACGTGAAATACAGCAAACATCCCTGAATTAACTCCTGTGGCAATGCTAGAATTGTGCTCACCAGCGCAAAAAAGCACAGGAGTCAGAGCATGAGAAAAGCTATTATTTTTGACCTTGACGGAACACTTTGGGATGCGACCGGGTGTTCCGTTGATATATGGAACAGGGTTTTTGATAAGCACGAGGAAGTCAGCATCAGAATGACAAGAGAGATCTCGTCAGGTCTTATGGGAAAGACTATGCCTGAGATCGGTGCTGCGCTGTTTCCTGATATGACGGAAGAAGCGCGCATGAATATTGTCGATGATTTCGGTGATGAAGAAGTTAAGTATCTTTCCGAGCATGGCGCGGTCTTATATGAAGGTGTCGAAGAGACGCTTTCAGCTCTCGAAAAGGAACATGATCTTTATATCGTAAGCAACTGCCAGGACGGCTATGTTCCGGCATTCTTGCATGCGCATAAGATGGGGCATCATTTCAAGGATATTGAGATGTCTGGCCGCACGGGCATGGATAAAGGAAGAAATATAAAGCTCATTATGGAGCGCAACGGCATTGAGAATGCTGTTTATGTAGGTGATACCGAAGGCGATGAGAATGCCGCAAGATATGCCGGAATACCGTTCATCTGGGCATCCTACGGTTTCGGAAAAGCAAAATCTCCCGATAAAGTGATCATGAGCATAAAGGATCTTATTTGATCCGGCCCATAGGCCTTAAGGCGCAGATCAGCAGTATAATGAGTCAATGGAGGATATTATTATGGCTATGATGGAAAGACCCGAAGTAAAGATCTGCAGCGGCGGTAAGTGCTGGGAGCATGAATTCCCGTCATTTACCATGAAGGTTTTCGTACCGGACAATGAGCTTGACGGACAGACGAATAACTACGGATTCAGAGCGCCTCTCCTGCTTGTTTTCGAAGAGGAAAAGCAGGATATGGAAAGTGCGGTGGATTTCGCTCACAAGACGGGTCTTTCTGATATTGCAGCACGCTACGATTCGAGTGTTCTGTTCATCTATCCGGCTGCTGAAGGCGGCTGGGAAGGCGCGGACAGTTCTCTTTATGCTGACGTGATCAAAGAGATCAAGATGATCACCGTCTACAGGGACGGCATCGTTGAGGATTTTAATTTCTTCACGAAGACTTTTGAAGGTTATTTTGCGCGCGGTGCCAAATTCCGCACGGACATTTACAGCTTTGGCAAGTCTGCTGACTATGTTGCCAAAAACCTCCTTAAGACCCTTAACGGCGAATATCTCTGGGGCCCCGGAGAGATCACGCCTGCTATGTGTTCAATGGAAAGACTTAGTGTCATTCCCGAGATTGGGCGCAGTGACATTCCGGTCTTAAGCGTAGGGAACAGCGATGAGATCAACAACGCATTTGACGGCTGTGAATATATCCTCATAAAGGATGAAGCAGACTATGTAAATGACTTCGATTCTTTTGTTAAGAAGTTTAAGATGTGGTGCGGCAAGATAGAATTCGAGCCGGATTTCGATGAGCTAGGCATGACAGAAGACGTTGGCTTTGTTACCGTTAAGACGTCACCTGACAATGAATTTCTCCCCGTAAAAGTACCCAAGCACAAGGTCGGTTATTTTGCTTATTACAATAACGGACTTTTGGACAACGGTCCTGTCCCGCTTGTCATCGGATTCCACGGCGGCGGAGATTCCTCAATGTATCTGACTTACGTTGCAGGATGGTGGGATATCGCAAGAAAGAATAACTTCCTCTATGTTGCGATCGAGAACCATCAGTTCGTAACCGCGACGGAAGCAAAGGACGTTATCGAAGTTCTTAAGACAAGATATCCCATTGATGCTTCGCGAATCTATGCGACAGGCTTCTCGATGGGCAGCGGCAAGACTTGGGATCTTTATCAGGAGTATCCTGAGATTTTGGCGGGCATCATGCCGGCAAGCGCGCTTTTCCCGGTATATACGACATTCTTCGGCAAGCCCGTTACCGACAGGCTCAACAAGACTGTTTCAGTTCCTGTTTTCTATTCAGGTGGCGAAAAGTCACATCTTCCTGAACTGCCTTTCCACGCTGACACTTCTCTTGAGCGTGTGAAGTATGTTGCTGAAGTAAATAAGCTTAAGAAGACATTCGAAAATGTCTCTTT
>CADCJM010000051.1 GCA_902801755.1 Oscillospiraceae bacterium | reverse complement strand
TGCCAAGCCCGTTGTATTCAGCGAGCCGCCGGTTGATATCCTCTACGACGAGACTGTTGACCTTAGTGATGCAGCATATGTGCTCATCATTGAGTCTTTGCCCGGTCAGTACGATCAGAGAGCAGATTCCGCAGCTCAGTGTATCCAGTTCATGACCGCTAAGGAGAGACCTATCGTTAAGTGTGCTAAGATCGTTGCTTTCTATGGCTCTGTTTCCGACAGCGAAAAAGAGAAGATCAAGGGATATCTCATTAACCCTGTTGAAGCACGTGAGGCATCTGCCGAAAAGCCTGCAACACTTATTGATAAGTACGACATTCCTACAACGGTTCCCAATGTTGACGGTTTCCTCGATATGTCCGATGAGGATCTTGAAGCTTTGAGAAAGTCCATGGGACTTGCAATGAGCTTCGCTGATATCAAGTTTGTACAGGATTTCTTCAAGGAGCAGGGAAGAGTTCCTACAGTTACTGAGATCCGTGTTCTTGATACATACTGGTCTGACCACTGCCGTCACACAACATTCCTTACAAATCTTACAGACATTAAGTTTGAAGGTGATGACGAGCTCACAGCTGAGATCAAAGAGACATATAAAGACTACCTTGCAACAAGAGAAGATGTTTACGGTGAGAGGATCTCTAAGAAACCCATCTGCCTTATGGACATCGGTACTATTGCAGGCAAGAAGCTTAAAAAGGACGGCAAGCTTGCAGATCTCGACGAGTCTGAAGAGATCAATGCATGCTCTATCAAGGTAAGGATCGAAGTTGACGGAAAGCCTGAAGATTATATCTTCATGTTCAAGAACGAGACACATAACCATCCTACAGAGATCGAACCTTTCGGTGGTGCTGCAACGTGCCTCGGCGGTGCTATTAGAGACCCGCTCTCCGGAAGATCTTATGTATATCAGGCAATGAGAGTTACAGGTGCAGGCGATCCTACAGTACCTGTTGAACTGACACTTAAGGGTAAGCTCTCACAGAAGAAGCTCTGCCGCACAGCAGCTGCAGGTTATTCTTCATATGGTAACCAGATCGGTCTTGCAACAGGTCTTGTTGATGAAGTTTACCATCCCGGTTATATCGCAAAGAGAATGGAGATCGGTGCCGTTGTAGGTGCTGCTCCGGCATCAAATATCGTAAGAGAAAGACCTCAGGCAGGTGATATCGTTGTCCTCCTGGGCGGCAGAACAGGACGTGACGGAATCGGCGGCGCACAGTCCGTTGTAACATGCGGCTCAGAAGTTCAGAAGGGTAATCCTCCGACTGAAAGAAAGCTTCAGAGACTTTTCAGAGATCCTGAAGTTACAAGACTCATCATCAGATGTAATGACTTCGGTGCAGGCGGCGTATCAGTTGCTATCGGTGAGCTTGCTGAAGGCCTTTCGATCAATCTTGATGCAGTTCCGAAGAAGTATGACGGTCTTGACGGTACAGAGATCGCTATCTCAGAGTCTCAGGAGAGAATGGCTGTTGTAGTTCATCCTGCTGACCTTGATAAGTTCATGGCAGCTGCAGCTAAGGAGAACCTCGAAGCTACAGTAGTTGCTGAGGTTACAGCTGAGCCTGTCATGAAGATGGTATGGAACGGCAATACTATAGTTGATCTCCCCAGATCCTTCATCGATACAAACGGTGCCACACAGTATGCAGAAGCTGACGTTGTTCCGCAGGGAACAGGCGATTTCCTTGATACACCTGCAAACGGATATGCTGAAGGTAACTTTGCAGAGAGCCTTAAGGGTACACTTAATTCCCTCGAAGGCGCTTCACGTAAGGGCCTTATCCAGAGATTCGACTCTTCGATCGGTGCTGCAACTGTTGTATGGCCTTACGGCGGAAAGATGCAGAATTCACCTGAGGAAGGTATGGCTGCAAAGATCCCGTTAGATCACGGAACAACACATGACTGCTCTGTAATGACATATGGTTTTGATCCTTACTACATGGAATGGAATCCTTATGCAGGCGCTTACCATTCAGTTGTTGAATCACTCCTTAAGCTCCTCGCTATGGGTGTTGATCCTCTTAAGGCCAGACTCACATTCCAGGAATATTTCGAGAGAATGGGCAGCAATGAATCATGGGGCAAGCCTCTTGCTGCACTCTTAGGTGCTTACAAGGCTCAGCTCGATTACGGTACTGCAGCAATCGGCGGCAAGGACTCAATGTCCGGTACATTTAATGATATCCATGTACCTCCGACGCTCGTAAGCTTCGCTGTTGGTATGTCCACAACAGATAAGATCATCACAGCTACACTTACAGGCAAGGGCCAGAAGCTCTATCTCATCAAGTGCGCAAGAGACGGAAAGGGTTCTTACAAGAAGGATCACGTTCTTAGAGTTATCAAGGCTGTTAAGGAACTCCTCGACAGAGGTGAGGTAAAGAATGCAGCTGTTGTAAAGAGTGCAGGTGTTGCAGCAAGAGTTGCACAGATGTGCTTCGGAAACCAGTTGGGATTTGATTTCTCTGATAAGCTTAACGAGAGCGATCTCTTCTCAAAGACACTTGGCTCCATCATCGTAGCTATTCCTGCTGACGGCAATGCTGTTGATAAAGTTGAGATGGCAGGCGGTAAGTTCTTAGGTACCACAAATGATACAGGAGACTTCACATATGCGGGCGCTAAGCTGTCCTACAAGGATGCTGTTGAAGCATATGAAGGAAAGCTCGAGAGGATCTTCCCGACAACAGCAAAGCCTGCTGATATGCCTTTCGCGATCGACGTATACACAGCAGGTGAGCCTAAGAAGGCAGCTCCGGGCGTACTTAAGGGCGCTAAGCCTAAGGTAATCATTCCTGTATTCCCTGGCAATAACTGTGAGATCGATTCCGCAAGAGCATTCGAGAGAGCAGGAGCTGATGCTGAAGTATTCGTTATCAGAAACAGAAACCAGAACGACATCAATGAATCATTTGCTGAACTCGCATCCAAGATCCGTGAATCCAATATCATGATGATCCCCGGCGGCTTCTCTGCAGGTGACGAACCTGAAGGTTCCGGTAAGTTCATCACTGCATCCCTTAGAAACAGCGGCATTGCAGATTCTATTTCCGACCTTCTCGAAAACAGAGACGGTCTTGTACTTGGTATCTGCCTGACAGCCCTACGCTTACATTCAATAACATCGGCAGACACCAGAACAAGTATGCAAGAACAAAGATCATGACTAACAAGAGCCCCTGGCTGTCTCTTTGCAACCCGGGTGAGATCTATGAGATCCCGATCTCTCACGGTGAGGGTAAGTTTGCTGCATCTGAAGAGCTCGTAAGAAAGTTAGCTGCTAACGGCCAGATCGCTACATGCTATGTTGATCTTGACGGCAACTTTGCTTCAGACACAGAATTCAACCCCAACGGTTCCATCTGTGCTATTGAAGGTATCACATCACCTGACGGACGTGTCTTAGGTAAGATGGGTCATACAGAAAGATATGAATCCGACCTTACAAAGAACATCCCCGGCAACAAGTATCAGAAGATCTTTGAATCAGGCGTTGCTTACTTCCTGTAATTTAAGATGAACAGAGATTCTATTAGAGACATTTTACAAACAGAAGGTATTCTGCCCTTAACAAAATACGGGCAGAATTTCCTCTGTGATGAGAAAATTATCCAGGACATAGTCGATCTCTGTGAACTTAAAAGGGAAGACATGGTGATCGAGGTTGGCCCGGGGCTTGGCAGCTTATCTTTTCCGCTTTCCCTGAAAACTGATCATCTTGCCTGCATTGAGATAGATAAAGGTCTTGCTGAACGCTTAAAGGACAGCATCACAAATGCCACTATCTTTCATCAGGACTTCCTCAAATTTGAACGGCCTGAAGGTATTGCCATTGATGTCGCCGTAAGTAATATCCCGTATTACATTATGACAGACATAATGAAGAAGCTCTTCGGTGAGTATTCTGATGCCAGGAAGATGGTCTTTATGGTCGAAGATGAAGCAATTGCCAGGATCGACTGTAAGCCGGGTTCCAAGCAGTACGGACCTTTGGCTATCCTTGCAAGCCTTTACGGCGGATACAGATATGAATTCAAGGTGCCTGCTACGGCATTCATACCGCAGCCGAGAACCACTTCAGCGGTAATAAGCTTTACAAGATCGATGAGCGCTGATTATCTGACTCCTGAATTTGTTAAGTTCCTTAACTCATGCTTTTCGATGAGAAGAAAGATGCTCAAGAAGAACTTAGCAGGATTCGGTTCGCCTGATGTGATCGCTAATGCGCTTTCACATATGGGTCTTAATGAGAACTGCAGGGCAGAGGAACTTGCGCCCGGTGAATTCGTAAGACTGTTTAAGGTCTTGAGCTAAAAGTGCTGAAATTACTTATAAATAAAGCAAAGTGTTATAATTATATATCTTCTATATTGCGGAGGTCTTTAAATGAGGAAATCTAATTCCAGCTTACTTGGCAAGTATTCGGACGGCTCTTACAAGCGTAAGGGTAAGAAGGATCAGCCCGCAATCGTAGAATATAAGCAGCTTTACAAAGGTGAGATCAAGGCCAAGACCGTCACCGAGAAGAAGTACATCACTTTAGATGAGAAGATAAAGGCACGTGCAAAAGCTTCCCAGGAAGATAAGCCGAAGGAAGAGAGTGCCCAGATCACGATTGGCGGCATCCAGTATCTCGTAAGAAGCGGTGATGCCGGTTACGATCACATGATGAAGGTCGGAAAGCTCGCTGACGAGATCTATGAAGAAACTAAGAAGAATAACCCTTATATCGCAACGAATAAGACTGCAATAATGTCACTTTTCGAAGCTTGCGACCAGATAATCGCATTAAGAGCCGAGAACAGCACACTTAAGACAGAACTTACTTACTATAAAGTCAAGGCAAATGAGTATGCGGCAGAGAGAAGACCAGATGTTAAGCCCACACCAATGGAAGAGCTTGCAGACAAGGTCAATTCAGGATTATTCGAGCATTTGAAAAAGACTGATGATAACAAAAAAGAAGATTGAACTTTTAGCTCCGGCGGGCAACCTTGAGATACTTAAAGTTGCTGTAGACAGTGGGGCCGATTCCGTATACCTCGGACTTAAAGAATATTCCGCAAGAGCGGGAGCAGATAACTTTACCCTTGATGAGCTTGAAGAAGGCGTTGATTATGCGCACACGAGATCAGCAAAGGTATTTTTGGCTGTAAATACATTGATGTCTGATAATGAGTTTGAACTCTTTTATCCGACTGTTGCAGAAGCAGTAAATATCGGCGTTGACGGACTTATCGTTCAGGATCTGGCTGTTCTTACAAAGCTTGCAGCAGATTTCCCTGATGTGACAATAAACTGCAGTACGCAGATGAATATCTATGGCGCTGATGAGTTTAAAAAGCTCTCTGAACTTGGTGCCAACAGGGTTGTTCTCCCTAGGGAATTATCCTGTGATGAGATCGAGACAAGGACAAAGGCGGCTTCAGGATATAACATTGAGACTGAAGTATTTGCTCACGGCGCTGTATGTGTATGCGCATCAGGCCTTTGCCTTTTCTCAGCAATGAACAGAAGCGGCACGAGATCCGGCAACAGAGGATCATGTGCCCAGCCGTGCAGGGAAGAGTACCAGCTAAGCAATAATGGTTTAAGACTTAAGGACGGACATCTTTTGTCGCCCAAGGACAGAGACGTTTCTGAATACCTTTCAAGACTCATCAAGAGCGGCGTAAGCAGCCTTAAGATTGAAGGCCGTATGAGAGATGCTAACTATGTAAGATCTGCCGTTTACTGCTACAGACGCATGATCGACGCTTACTATGAAGGCAATCTCAATAAGGACCTTATCAAAGAGATAAGATATGACCTTCTTATCAATTTCAACAGAGGCGGAGCGTTTACTTCTCAGTATCTGAGCGGAAGCAAGGACGATCATCTGCTTTCCGGTGAATATCCCGGTAAATATGGCGTCAGGATAGGCCGTATAAGCCGTCTGGAGGCTGGAAGCGGACTTGTTACCGTCGGTATCAAGAACGGTGCATTAGAGCCTCAGAAGGGCGATTTCTTATCTATCAGAGAGAATGCCAGAGAGATCTGTTCTTTCCCTGTAGGCAAGACAAATACAGGTCTTAATGGTCTTAACATAAAGGGCCTTCATCCGGACATGATAAAGAAGCTTAAGCCTGGTATGGAAGTGTTCCTCATGAACCACGAGCTCTTTATCGCAAAGCAGGATTTCAGAAGAACACCTGTCAGGATAAGCATTTCCGGCACTGATAATGAGATCACTGCAGAAGCTGTGGTAACAGATGGTATCGCAAAAGATATCTCTGCCGAATCCAAAGTCGTAATTCCTGATGATTTTGAAGGTAAGCCCCTCGAAAAGGAAAGGGTCTTAGAGCAGCTTTCCAAAACTCTTGATACACCTTTTACTGTTACGGATGTTGTTTTCGGGAACATAGATAAATTCTATTGCCCCGTAAGCGTCATCAACTACTTAAGACGTGATCTTCTGACCGTACTGGAAGTTAATGTCGTTAATTCATTTAAGAAGAACTACGGTCTTGATTATGTTGAGGATTCAGAGTATTTCGGCGAACAGGAATTTGAGCCGGGTTCTATTAAGAACATGTACACATATCCTGTATTAAGGCTTAACGAGGATATATTGGAAGAGGGCGCAGATATCTATGCATTCAGCATCTACGATCTCTCTGATCCTGAGATTTACAGCACTGCGATCGATTTTGTAAGAGAGCAGGGAGCAGAAATTGTCTTAATGTTGCCTGATTTTCACCATGATAAGATCAACAAAGTAATAGATTATGTTATTGCTTTACTTAAGGTCGATATGGGTGATGCATTTAAGGCTGTAATGACATCAAAGATCTTCTCTGACAGGAAGTTCTTAAAGGATGGCATCAAGCTCTATGCTTCCGCCGGAACCAATATCTACAGCGCCAAATCGTTATCACATGCTTTTGGCTACGCTGATGCTGTCATGCCTTCTTATGAAGTATCTTCAGATGATCTTATTCTGAACTTAAGACATCTTACGGAGAGCTATGATATGAGCGGTAAGCACCCGAAGCTCATCGTTCATTCAGACGGATTTATTCCGTGGATGCAGTCTGATTTCTGCGCTGCAGGAAGGAACCAGAGACCGTGCGGCTTCTGCAGAGGAAATGCATATTACGATATGAGACCGAAGAGGGAGCAGGAAGGAACAGAACTTAAGGTTATACCTCATCCTCTGGATTGTTCATGTTCCATTTACGGCAGAGCCAAGAATCCCGTAGATCAGGATTATGCTGAAGCTATTGCAAATATGGGATTTGACGTTATCTGCAACTATACGATATTACCCGGAGGTAAGATCAATGGCTGAGATCTATATAGAGAAGTGCAGGGAAGATGCTAAGCTTCCGGCTTATGCTCATGACGGCGATGCCGGCATGGACCTTTATGCAGCAGAAGACGTAATAATCGAACCCGGAAAGTCTGCTCTGGTTCCCGTCGGAATCAAGATGGCGATCCCTTACGGCTATGAAGTACAGATTAGACCCAGGAGCGGCGTATCCCTTAAGACTCCTTTAAGGATCCCTAATGCTCCCGGCACTATAGACTGCGGATACAGGGATGAAGTAAATGTGATCATTTACAACGATTCATTCTTCCAGGATGAAGGCATTAATGAGCCTCTGACACTTGACTGCAAAGGCTGCATTCACGGCACATATAAGATCAGAAAGGGCGACAGGATCGCTCAGATGGTCGTTGCAAAGGTTGAGTATGCAAGCTTTATAGAGACAGACAATGTTAAGGCGATCGGCGAAGACCGCGGCGGCGGATTCGGCTCAAGCGGAGTTAACTGATGAGCAGAGTTTCAAGCGGTTTTGTAAGCTTTTCGGGCAGTGTATCGAGAAGAAAAAGCCCTTTTATCACAAGGCTTGCTTTGGCCTTGAGCTTTGTCGCGGTATTGATCATCGCATTTATCGTGCTTACGGTTTATTCTTCCAACAGACTCATGAACGTTAAGGGTAATATCGTTACCAACGTTCCTTCGAATATCCTGCCTTCATACAGCACGACGAGCTTTGAATCAGCTGACGGTCAGACATCTTTGCAGGGGTGGTTCTTTAAGACCAAGAATCCAATTTCAACGATCATTGTCGTTCATGATGCCGGTTCCAACAGACTTCCGTTCGGCGTTGAAATGATCGATATGATCGAAGGCTGGCTCGAAAACCATTACAACGTCTTCTTATTCGACCAGAGAAACTGCGGTACTTCAGGCGGAGACTGCTGTACTTACGGATATCTTGAATGGCAGGATGTTCTTGGTGCGATAGCCATCGTAAAGCAGATCTCTGTAACTACAGATGTTATCTTATGCGGTATAGGTACAGGCTGTACATCTTCAGTACTTGCTTATGCAAATCTTCCTCCTGAAGGTGCGAGCGAGCAAGACCTTTCCAGGTATGATGCGAAGATAAAGAACCTGGGCTTTTCCAAGTCTTATATCGCAGGCATGATCCTCGATTCTCCCGCCAAGGAATCAGACGATTACATTAAGCCACAGGTAGTAAGAAGCGAGCCTTTGGGCTTTGCCACGCAGTTCTCTGTGCCTTATGCGATCAGAGTATCTTCAGGCGGATCGAACTTAAGCCTTGCTGCCGAGATCGCTAGACTTCCTATTCCTGTGCTTATTATCTACGGTGGTCATGACACTTTTATCGGAGCCGATAAGATCGACCAGATCATCACGGAAAGAAGCAGGCTCAACTCAAGCATTACCAAGAGCGTAATGGTCTCAGGTGCCGGTTATCTTGAGGAATATACGATAAATAAGAACCTTTATATGGAGAAGATACAGGACTTCCTGGATTCATACTACCTGATCGAGAATACAAATGCTAAAACAAAAAAGTGACATTCTGATATTGGGAATAGAGAGTTCCTGTGATGAGACAGCCGCATCCGTCGTAAAGAACGGACGCGTCATCTTAAGCAACTGTATTGCTTCACAGGCTGATTTCCACGAACAGTATGGCGGCGTAGTTCCTGAACTTGCTTCAAGAATGCACGTGGATGCCGTATATCCTACGGTTCAGAAAGCATTATCCGATGCAGGTATCACACTCGACGACATTGATGCTGTTGCTGTTACATACGGCCCAGGCCTTGTAGGTGCTTTGCTTGTAGGACTTTCATGCGCGAAAGGATTATGCGAAGTATCAGGTAAGCCCTTAGTCGGTGTAAACCATTTAAAAGGCCATATTGCAGCTAATTATCTGTGCTTTGATGAATTAGAGCCTCCGTTCCTTTGTCTTTGTGTATCAGGCGGTAATTCCATGATCGTACGTGTTGACGATTATACTGACATGACCGTCCTTGGAAGGACCAGAGACGATGCTGCAGGTGAGGCAATCGATAAGATAGCACGTGTTGTAGGTTTAGGATATCCAGGCGGTCCCAAGATGGATAAAGCAGGGCAGGGAGGCGACACCACCAGGTATGTCTTCTCCAAGACTCATATGGGAGATACACTGGATTTCTCATTTTCGGGGCTTAAGACATCAGCGCTTAATCTCATAAACGGACTGCGTCAGAAAGGCGAAGAGATCGATCTTAAGGACTTTACGGCATCTTACCAGCAGGCAATAGCTGATGCTCTTTTGAAGAATACTTTAACGGCAGTGCAGGAGACCGGAATTAAGAAGTTATGCCTTGCCGGCGGCGTTTCCGCGAACTCTTTTTTGAGATCAACTTTCGATAAGGCAGCGAAAAAGAAGGGGATAAAGCTCTATTATCCTGAGCTTAAATACTGCACAGACAACGCTGCCATGATCGCTTCCTGCGGTTACTACGAATACATGAACGGCAAGCGTGATTCCTTGGATCTTAACGCCTATCCGTCACTTCAAATGTAATGAATCAGGGCGTTTTCGCTCTTAGAAGTTGCAAAATACGCTTTTGCATATAAAATATACGATTATGGCAATCAAAAAAGGTATAAAAATAATAGCTGAGAATAAAAAAGCCTATCACGATTACTTTATCGAGGAGAGGTATGAAGCAGGTGTGGCCTTATCCGGCACTGAGGTAAAAAGCCTTAGAGCAGGCAGGATCAACCTGAAGGATTCTTATGTCCAGGTAAAAGACGGTGAGATGTGGCTCGTCGGCGTTCATATCAGTCCTTATGAGAACGGAAACAGGTTTAATCTGGATCCCGAGAGGACCAGAAAGCTCCTGATGCACAAGAAAGAGATCATCCGTCTTTATTCTACTGTAAAACAGGACGGTCTTACTCTGGTGCCCACAAAGTGCTATTTTAAAGATAGCAAGGTCAAATTTGAGATCGGTCTTGCAAGAGGTAAAAAGGACTACGATAAGCGTGAAGTTCTTGCGCAGAAGCAGGCAAACCGGGATATCGACCGTGCCATGAAGAATGCGAAAAAATACCGCGATTGATATATAATTGATATATCAAAAGATAATAGGGAAGAGTTATGACCACAGAGAAGTTCAAGATGACAGTGCATGAGAAGGAGATATCGATAAGATATTGCATTCTCGCGTTTATTTTCTGGGTCATGACGCTCTCATGGATCGTTACGATCTATTACATGTCTGCACAGACAGGCGCACAGTCATCTCAGATGTCACGTGGATTTGTCAGTGCCTTAAATGAGATCTTCGGTCTTAATATTCAGGATGACAGTGTTGTAAGAATGGCAGCTCATTCAGCAGAATTTGCTCTCCTGACATTCCTGTCATACATGGCCCTGTCATCAACCAATAAGATCTCCAACAAGACATCTTATGCAGAGAGCCCTGTTAAGCTCATGAGATCTGATAATGAGATGAACATTATTTTCACATTATGGTTTACGATCCTTAATGCGATCTTCGATGAATATCACCAGTTATTCGTATCAGGCAGAGCCGGAACGATCTTTAATGTTCTTATCGATCTTATCGGTATCGTTATCGTACTTATAATCATCAGAATAGCATTTACGATCTATCTCAAGACAAAGGGAAGATCTGAAGTCGTATATACCTGACAGTTATACAAATCGTAACGAATTGACTCTCAAGCCTAGCGCTTTGAGAGTCTTTTTATTGATTCCTTTAAGAAATAGTGTAATAATAGTGAAATAATAGTGAAGAATGTAATTGTATTAAATCTCTAATGAAGGAAATAATGAACGGTAAACAAGACATTATCGTATCACTGTCAAATCTCAACAGTAAAGAAAAGCAACTCTTACTGTTATTGATAATGAGCCCAAAGACTGAATTCTCGCCAATTGAGATCAGCCGGGTAATCGGTGTGACCAATAGAACCGTCATAAACAGATTGTCGCGTCTGGAAAGCTTTGGATTTGTTGAACCGATCCTGGTAAAAGAACGCATCAGATCTTACAGATTAAGCAAATCCTCGAAAATCTTCGCGAATGACATAGTAGATTATATTAATTCTTATCCTGGCGCTGATATTATAGTTAACAAGCAGGGAAGAGCTGAAGAGATATTAGAAGAACTGCTTATAGAAGGTTATTCCGGAGATGTGCTGCTGAATGAATTCAGAAAACGCCTCTATCATGTAGAAAACTTTATTAACAATACTATTAAAGAATCCAAAGAAGCATATAAAAACAGCTCCTTTGGAGATGATAGTACATACGAGATAATACCTGAAACTACTGATAAAGAATATAAGAGGAATATCTGGAACGCTGCTACAGGACTTCAGGCAGTCGATGGTTTAAAAGTATCACAATATCTGAAGAAATTAGCAGAAGATAATATCTCCGGTATTAAATCGTATGAAGAAATAAATAGTGAACTGATAAAAGAATATGGTGACAGCAATTCGAATCAGAAGGAAGCTGATATTGTAGCTTCAAGAATCGCTCAAATCCTTGAAACATGCGGATTTATTATGTCTCCTGACTTGATTCTGTCTATTCATGAGCATCTTTTTGATGGTGTATTAAGTTCTGATATCCGTGGAAAATTCAGGAAATACAATATCAGAAAGAAAGAAACGATCTTATTGGGAGATTCAGTTCAATATGCTGATCATATATTAATCAAAGCTCAATTAAACAGAATATTAGATGACGAGAGATCATACAAGTATTCTGAAAACCTAACCGACAGCGATATAGATCATTTATCTGAATTCACAAGTAAGCTTTGGCAAATACATCCTTTTGGAGAAGGTAATACAAGAACAACTGCGGTGTTCATAGAATTGTATCTTAAATCATTAGGCTACGATGTTAATAATGAGCCATTCAGAAACCACAGCGATTATTATAGGAATGCATTGGTCAGAAGTTGCTATAAATCAGAAACTTATAATTCTGAACCGACATTAAAATACTTAAACCGGTTCTACATGAATCTGTTGAAAGATTCGGATAACGAATTGGATTGTTTTGATCTGTTTATCAGTAATGATCAGAACCTGTGAAGAGGTGTTTTTCGAAAACACTTAAACACAGATTTACCAAATGAAGATACACCCGTTTTTCCGATTTTCCTCTATATGCAATTCGGTATAATTACAATTTTGGTGAATTGAGAAGAGGTAAAAATTATATATATGTAGAATGATTCAGTTTCAAATAGATTATCAGACGGCGGTTTTGGCATTCAGAGCGTCAGATTGGATCCTGTAATCCTCATCAGCGATTATCTGCATCATTTATAGTTATATCTCTTATGATTTATATAATTCGTTTTTGTGATCATTTAGAATCGTTTTATCTGATCTGAATCGTTCGTTTCATCATTTAGAAATATCTGATTCGTAACCACACCGGATTATCGTTCTATCTCAAACGCTGTTAATTTATCCTTTTAAGATAAGATTTTCGTTATTTCTATCTTAAACGCCAAAAAATATTCCATTTAAGATAGCAACAACAAAAGAACGCATGTTCGTTTTCGAAAATAACAGGGGAAAGGGCAATCAGGATTTTTCTATCTCCGCCCTCTCTCCTTCAGCTTTTATCAATCTGTTGATATATCTGAAGAAGAATATCGGTTCTAAGATCTCAAACGGCAGCAGGACGATTATATTTGCCAGAACTACGCCTATCATCCCTCCTGTCAGCTGGACAAATACCCATGCAAGCGGAATATCTAGAACTGCTGCGAGCGTCATTAAGACTACCTGTGGCTTAAAATACGAGAACCCGTTCCCTATCGCCGTATTTACGTTATGTACAAGGAATATGAATCCGGAAAATGCGAAGATAACGGCATAATAAGTAGTCACTGTGATCGCTTCTTCTTTGAGCCAGAAGTTTACGATCGGCTGCAATACCAATACGATTGCAAGGAGCACCAAAAGTGCTAAAACACTGAATCCTAAGAGCAGTTTGTATGTTTTCTTGATCCATTCGTAGCGCTTCTCGACCTGTGCTTTGGTTACGGCTGACCATATCGGTATAAGCACGAGCGAACAGATTGCTGCCACGGAGTTAAATATCTTGAAATACACCTGATATTCAACAACTGCAGCAGGTCCGCAGAATGCCGTGATCAGGAATTCGTTTGTTGATGATATGACCATGAAGATCAGCTGGAGCCATAAAAGCGTAAGACCGATCTTAAGTACTGCTTTGGTAGTGTCTTTAGACCAGAATTTAAGTGATGGCCTGACCTTTTTGAGCTTGCCCATGAAAAGGATCATGCTGACAACCAGCAAAGGCAGGTTTACAGCCAGGATATTGAAATATGAGATCGTGATAAGCGACGATTCCGTATCTCCCGGAGGCAGCAATTTGATAACAATGAAGATTATTACGTTCGATAAAAACGTCAGGAAATTAACCAGTCCGGATCTCTGGATCGCATAAAGGATCGACGTTACGAGCTTTAATACGAACTGTATCAGAACGCCTATAAATACTATCTGAATGGCGTATTTAAGCGTTGCCTGTGACAGTTCAGATTCATTGATATTGAGGATCGCATTCCAGTTAAGAAGATGGATTACAACGCTTCCGATTATGCCGAGCAATACTACGACTGCAGCGGATGAGAAATATGTCGATGATACAAGTGTCTTGGCTTCCTTGTCGTTCTTGTCAGCCAATGCCTTGGGAAGCTTATTACGAAGGCCGTTTCCGATACCAAGATCGAAAACCAGCACCCAGTTGATGATCGATAAGATCGTATACCAGATGCCGAGAATATCGTTGTTTCCGAAGAATTTGAGGTATGCAGGCAGCAGGAAAAGAGTCAAAAGCATCGATCCGCCCTTTACGAGGAACGCACCTAAGATGTTGATCAGTATATTCCTGTTGTTCTTAACAGCGGCTTTAAGGCTGTCTTTACTTAGCTTCACGCCTCTTCCCTCTCGAATAAACAGGGGAGATCCCCTGCCCTGACTGTACTTGAGTTGATATTATCTTATTTTAAAATATAAAGGTCAATTGAATATATTTATATATTTCGGTACTTTTGCGGTATTATATTCGTTGAGGATAATAAGAATACCGGAGGATTTTGATGAAGATTTTTAAGAAGATGCTCTCTTCCCTGCTTGTTTTAGCGTTT
>CADCJM010000050.1 GCA_902801755.1 Oscillospiraceae bacterium | reverse complement strand
TCTCCTTCGGGCGGAACGACGACAGCATAGCCGCCGCCGGGGAGGACCAGCATGCATGGATGTGTGGCGCCGTCGTCGATGAGATAAGGCCTTAAATTGGGCTCAAAATCAAATGCGAGCGGGTATGTATATTCGCCCTTTTGCCAGATGCTGATCTTTTCCATAGAGTGAAGCCCCCTTTTGAGAGTTTGGGAATGTAATCTTATTTTCCGACGGCCCTGTAGATCAGGCTCGCGATTATATCAAGCGCAAAGATGGCCGCCGGCACGTAGCAGAGGATGAGCCACGGTTTTCTGGGCATCTTCTTTTCGAGCTTCTCGAAGACAGGGATCACTACGAACTGCAGGAACACGCCTGCGATGCCGAAGAACAGGACCGATCTTGCGCACACGAAGCCGTTGATGTTGCCCCAGTTTAAGATCTCCTCGTTGTAGTCCCAGAGTCTTACGTTGAAGAAGGTAAGGCACACCCAGCCAGTCGCGAGCTCGAGCACGCCTGACGCGATCGTCGCGAAAAGGAAGACCCAGAGGGGCTTTCTCCTGAACTTGAACGTGAGGCCCAGGATGATGAGACCGCCGAAGCCGTAGATCGGGATCCACGGGCCGAAGGTCGTGCCGCGCTTGACCCACTCGCCCAGATCGAAGCGGTAGAAGATCTCCTCATAGATGAAGCCGAAGATGCCGCCGAAAGTAAACACAAGCATCAGAAGCGGGAATCTGGCCTTGAGGTAATCTTTGTCCATTTTGGGGATCTCCTTTGGGGATTTTTAGTGGTTTTCAGGTGGCTTATTTTATCGTAAAGCTCAGCACTATGTCGAGCACAAAAAGCCCGAACAGAGCGATTGTAACAATGTTAAATACCTTCGGGCGCCTCATTTGGATCTTCTCTGCGAGGGGCAGGACGCCGTACATCAGGAGCATCCCGAAAATGCCCCAGGTGATGACCGATCTGACGCAGATATAGCCGTTTACATGCCCCCAGTTGAGTATGACATTCGAATAGTCCCACAGCCTCATGTGGAAAAATCTGTCGATGACATATCCGCTTACAAGTTCCAGAAGTCCGCTCGCGAATGCCGCGATGAGGAACACCGGCAAGGGCTTTTTCCTGATCTTTACCGTGAGAGCGAAGATAAGGAGCGCGCCAAATCCGTAGATCGGTATCCACGGCCCGAACGTCGTCCCGCGCTTGAAGAAATGTCCCTCATTGATGAAGCCGCAGATCTCCTCATATATGAAGCCGATGACACCAGCCACCGTGAAGATCAGCATTAAAAGCGGGATGAGTTTTCTGGCGGGTTTCCTGGACACCGGGCCGGCTCCTTTTCGAGTGGTTATTAATCCATTATATAAAACTTTCCGGATATTGTCGGGTGGGGATCAGATGGATGTGCAGTTGATCCACTCATTATAGTTGATCAGCGTTCCGTAAACAGCAGTGTTGATCTTCGCCGCCAGATACCGCGTATCAAGCGGCTGATCCTCAGTGTTATAGGTGAAGAAAACATCCTGATCTATGAGCAAGCCCGCATCCGCGAAAGTGCTGCACTTGAGCTTGATATCGCGGTTATAACTAGCATAATTCATCAGCCCGAAATGCTCATGGAACTTGCATGTATCAAGCTCCGTAATATACAGCACAAAATCCGGAAACTGCGGTTTCTTCACGCCCGGGAATCTCACCTCCGGCTCATACTTAAACGGTATGCCCATCTCAGTGTAAAACATCGCTATCTCCTTTTCAGCCGCCGACCTGTACTGAATCCCGTTAAACGGATGAAGCATCGGCTTCGGATACATCGTGTTTGCATCGTTTTTCAAGGCGTCAAAAAACTCCTTGTTCAAAATAATCTGCCTGTTATAATCCGTCCTTAACCGCTTCACCACTTTTGGAGGATCGTACTCCGGCGGCGGCATCCTGTAATAGCAGTTCCAGATAGCCTCATAGACTTCCAGCTGCCGCTCCAACTTTTCGCGCTCGACTGCAGCTGCATACATCGCCTGGCCGCGTTCTGAATTCAGGTTATACCTGTGTTCGGAACTGATCATCCGGACCGTTTGTATTCCTCGCACACTATGCGTGTGCATGTTGTATTTCGGCAACTGCGACAGTCGCTTTCTGCAGTAGTTTATCTTGAGAGCCAACAGCTCTTTGGGGATGTACTTATCTAAATATTCCATACCCTGATTTTAGAAGGTCTTAGTGCAGTTTCAACCGACAAAACCCGACAAAATACGACAAGGGTAAAACCTGCAAAAAACGTATTCTGACGGTAAAGAAGAAATAAGTAATAATCTATTATAAGCGGCGGTTTTTTTGCGGAATTTTTTTGCATAGCTAACGGGAGTTTCTGGTTGGACAGCTTGATTTGTTCTGTTTCCGATAATCGATACGTTTAGCGGCAATTTCGTATCGAAAAACTGCAACAAGGGGCCGTGTTTCCAAAAATCGATACATTTTGAGCGAAAAGCGTATGCATTTTTGGAAACAGCCGGCAGGAGGGGCAGAAAGGAGCCCAAAACAGCCGGCAGGTGAAACCCACAAAAAAGGCGCCCCACATGCAAAGTGAGGCGCCCCGTAGAAGCAGTGAATAAAAGGATCAGCTCTCCTTAAAGTCTTCCCATGTCCTGGAATCTTCCTCAAAACCCTTGGCAGACTTGATCTTTACGATGAGTTTTATGATCAGGCCGGAGCAGAGGATCAGGACAATGATGCCCCAACCGAAGACGATGTTGGCCCAAAGCGCGTAGCCGTCAGCAGCGCCGTAGATGCCGCCGCCCTTGAAGAGGTTTACAAGGTTCCAGACAAAGAGACCGATGAGGACAATAGGTGAGACGACCTTGATGGAAGGGATGAACCACCATTTGGGCATCTTGAACTTGCCGGTGTTGCGGTTGAGCTCGTCCAGGATCTTGAAGGTCTTGAAAAACCATCCTGCAGCGACCATCTCGAGGATACCTGTGATGATGAGTGTGTAGCTGTTGATGAAGTAGTCTACGATGTCGAGGACGGCAAGACCTGCACCTGTTACGTAGATGAGGCTGATGATGCCTTCAACAAGGCAGATGATAAGTGTTGTCTTCTTCTTGCTGAGCTTGAACTTATCGGAGACAGCAGTAGAGATGCCTTCGATGATGGAGAACAGCGAGTCGATCGCAAGAGTGATCAGGCAGAAATAGAAGATGAACGCGAAGATCATGTTGAAGACAGGGCTTCCAGAAATCTGTACGATTGCCTGAGGATAAATGATGAATGCTGTTGCGATACCTGAAGCGGACATGTCACCAAGCATTCCGACGCCTGCCATTGTCGTGAACATAACGACGCCTGCAAGGATGCTGATGAACATGTCAGAGAAAGAGATGATGATCGTGTCGATCACGATATTGGATTCCTTATCGAGGAATGAACCGTAAGCGAACATGATCGCCATTGATGTTGAGAGTGAATAGAATACCTGGCCGATGGCGTCTACCCAGAGATTGGAGTCGGCAAGAGCTCTCCAGTCAGGAATGAAGAGTTTTGCAAGGCCTGCCATTGCGCCGGGCATCATGACTCCGCGGATCGCCATGATGAGCAGGCAAATGACAGGGAGCGATACTGTGTATTTAACGACTTTTCCTACTGTGGTCGTGCCGTTCCTGATGCAGAGATAGCAGAGAGCCCATGCTGCGATGAGGCAGCCTACGACGGGCCAGGAGATCGTTGTAAATCCGGTTGTTGTTCCTGTGGTCTTGATCGTTGTAGCCCAGAGGTTGCTTGCGGCTTCGGTGTCGCCTGACATGCCGAAGAACTTGTAGCTTAAGACGAACATGAGGATGACCCATGCGAAAACTGCGGCGTAGTAGATCGAGATGCCGATACCGTTGGATACAGCGAGCCAGCCGATGCCTTCAGTCTTCTTGTTTAACGCGCGCATTGAACCGGGCGCGCCCTGTCTCGTGTATCTTGCGACAGAGATCTCCATCATGAGGAGCGGAATGCCGACAACGAGCATTGCAATGAGATAAACAAAAAGGAAAGCGCCGCCACCGTACTTAGCGGCTAATCCCGGAAATCTCCAGGCATTTCCCAAACCTACGGCAGAACCGATTGCTGCCAGAATAAAAGCGGATCTTGATGTCCATTTTTCGCGCATAAGATAACACCCCCTCGCACAACGATAATAATACTTCACGGGTATGGAGCAAGTCAAAGATAAATATTCTGTGATAAAATTCTAGTGATTTGGAAAGGGGTAATATTATGAAAAACACTAAGATTGCAGCTTCATTGCTGGCTGTTGCTATGCTCGCGGGCGTTTTCGCGGGCTGCAGCAAGACTTCAGACATCACAGCAGACAAGTTCGTCAAAGCATGCGGAAAGCTGGGCCTTGAAGAATACGAAGACTACCTGGACAGCATGCCCGGATTGACGGATGCGGAAGACGGCTGCTATATGGTGGCCGATGATGAGGATACCATTGAGGAACTGATGGAAGAGACATTGAAGCCTTTCCTGATACTCATGGATCTTGATGACGATATCGAAGCTGAGGACATCACGTCCATTTCCGCGGCGGTAAAGGGCACAGGCTTTGAGGACATGAAAGACTACACGAGCCTGGATGAACTTAAGACCAATGGCGCGGCTGCGATCCAGATCACGCTTAAGAAAACGGATTTCGCCGAAGAGATCATTGACGGTGCCGATGACCTGTTAAGCATCGCAGGCATAAGGTCAAAGCACTTCTCGGACAAGGAATATCTTTCCTCAAAGAGTGAAGGCTACATAAGACTGCACGTTGATCTTAAGAGCTTCGCGAAGGCCATGTCCGATAACGATACTGCGGTGAATGAATTCAGGAGTATAGCGGGCATTGATATTGATGATTTCTTTGGAAGTTCCAAAGGCGATATCGCTGCATCGATCGATGTCAAAGGCGGAAATATCTTTATCCTCTTAGGATGCGCCATCAATTCGAAAGCCTCTGTATATGAAGATTTCCTGGCGGCGTTCGGCATCTTAAACGACGCGATGAAGCTCTCTGACAACAAGGCTTTTTATGATGATCTGGCAGATGTTTTCCCGTCGCTTTACAAGTATATTCTGAAGGCCAGACAGGGCGGAAGCGGTGTGAATCCCGGCGTTACACAGATGGTCGGCGTATCTCTTCCCACAAAGGATCTGCAGAGATGGGTTCAGGACGGGGAAAACATGAGAAAAGATTTTAAGAACAAGGGCTACAGCGTTGATCTTCAGTTTGCTTCAAATGATGTTGCAACCCAGATATCCCAGATCGAGAACATGATCAATTCAGGCTGCAAGGTCCTGATAGTAGCTCCCATTGATTTCCCAGCTGTTAACCAGGCGCTGGAAAAGGCCCATCAGAAAGGCATTCCCGTAATCGCATACGACCGCCTCTTCTACGATAGCGAATACGTTGATTATTACGTATCTTTCGACGACTACCAGATCGGAGTTATGCAGGCGGAATATATCATCAATAAGCTCGATCTGGAAAATGCAAAAGGACCTTTCAATATCGAGTTCACGGCAGGTGATACGAGTGATTTCCACGCAGTGTATTTCTATAACGGTGCGATGGATGTATTGAGGCCTTACTATAATTCAGGCGTGATCAGGTTTGTCTCAGGCCAGAAAGGTTTTAGTGCAGCAGCTACCGAAGCGTGGTCGACGGAAAAAGCTCAGGCCAGGGCGGAGGATATCATTACCAGGTTCTATTCTGACGGCACTAATATAGATGCATGGCTCTGTTCCAACGATTCCACTGCTCTGGGTGTCACAAATGCCCTTGAAGCCACCTACGCCGGAAAATACCCGGTGATCACGGGCCAGGACTGCAATATCACGAATGTAAAGAACATAATAAACGGCAAGCAGTCCATGTCGGTCTTCAGAGATACAAGGATCCTTGCATCACAGGCGGTCAAGATGGCTGATCAGATCCTTACGGGACAGAAAGTGGAGACTAATGGCACCATGACATTTAACAACGGCAAGCTGACGATTCCCTCATACCTGTGCCTGCCGGTGTTTGCCGATGCGAACAACTACAAGGAGATCCTTATCAAGAGCGGATATTACAGGGAGGACCAGCTCTTATAATATGTGGAATATGCAGTAAACCTGCTTTTCGCGGGGGCAAAACAATGGGTATTCTTCATATTCTTTAAAACAAGTCAAAATAAAATGATTTGTAGTATAATTCGGGTATTCCCAAAAGGAGGGTATTTTTATGAAGAGAATTAAGGCTATGGCAGTAGTACTTACAGCAGCTATGCTTGCAGTTGCTTTCGCAGGATGCGCTAAGACAACTACTATTTCCACAGACAAGTTCCAGAAGGTATGCGAGAAGCTTAAGCTCGACGAGTTCGATTTTGACGATGATTCTCCGGAGCTGGATGATGTTGTCGACGGTTTCTATGCAGTTGCTGACAAGGACATGGTCGAGGATAAGGAAGATGAACTCGAGGATATGCTTAAGTCCATGAAGCTTGACGGCATCATCGATACTGATGACGTAGAGTCTTTCGCTTTTGCAGTTAAGTGTGATGGTCTTGATGACGTCAAGGACGTTATGAAGGATCCTGAGGATATCGCTGATCTTCAGCTCGACGGTGCTGTCGCATTCCAGATGACACTCAGCAGCGACGGTTATGCAGAAGACATTATGGAAGCTATCGAGGAACTTCTTGATAACGCAGACATCGATGTTAAGGACCTCACAAAGCAGGAGTACATGGCTTCCAAGAAGGAAGGCTACTTCAGATTCCACATCGACATCGCAAAGCTCGCCAAGATCATCCTTGATAACGATGACATCATGGAGCTTCTTGAGACAGCAGCAGACAAGATGGATCTCGACGTTGAAGAACTTCTTGAATCACTTTCCGGTGACGTTGCTTTCACACTCGAAGTAAACGGCAAGAACATCTTCTTCCTCGCAGGCGGTTCGCTCAATACAAAGCCCACTGTACTTAACAGCTTCGCAAGCTCCTTCGGCGCTTCCATGAACCCTATTAAGGTTCCTATGAACGAGAAGTTCATTGAAGAGAAGCTCGACGATTCACTCGATACGATCCTCAGCAATGTAAAGAACGCTGATATCGATTTCTGATAACAGGGATCAATTGAGATTTTTTAAGGCGCTGTCCCGCACGGGATGGCGCCTTTTTTATACCGGATTTATATATTTCGAAAAGAAGAAGGTATCAGAACATTGACGGCGGGAACAGTCTCGACAGCGTCCTTAATGCCGTGCCGAAGTTCGTGAGGTCCATGAGGATGCCTGAGAACAGGAATGACAATATGAGGTAGACCGGCAGGATCGAAGAGAAGATCCTTGAGCGCGCCGTGCGGAGCGGCAGGAGCGTCATTACCGTGCCGGCAACAAACGAGATAAGCGTTACGAGCAGCGTGTATAAGATCACGTGCAATGGCGAAAATTCCGTCCGCGACGCAATAAAGCATACGATGGATACTATCATTGCAGGGAACGTGAATACCGCTACCTGGATAAGTCCGAGATAGATCCTCTCAGCAAGGCCGAAACGCAGATAGATGCGGTTGTCCTGGTCGTTTAAGAACGCGAGGGTGCCGAGGAGTGCCGCTGTGAAGATGAAGAATCCTGCAAATTTGTAGAGCGGGATCGGAACCTTCTCTGAGCGTGTGAGGGCATTGTAGACAGAGCCTTCGACGCTCTCTAATGCGAAGAGGAAATCATCTTCCATATACTTGCCGAAGAGCTCTTGAAGCCTCGGGTCGTGTGCGTCGACTTCATAGCCTCTTGCAGCAAATGTCTCGCTGATTATCTGGCGTGCGGCGTATTCGTAGAAATTCCTGAATACCTCTTCGCGCGACAGGAAAACGAAGCTTGATGCGGGTGTGGCGATCTGCCTGATGTCGTAGCGCGAGCCCGATGCCGTGAGATGCTCAGAGAATCCTTTGGGGAAGACATAAGCTGTATTTGCCTTGCCTGATGCGAGGTCCTTATAGATCTCATCTTCGTCATCAACCTCATAGAAGTGGAAGATCGAGTTCATAGTGCAGAGCTCGTCTACGATAGCTTCTGTATCTTCTGAATCATCCTCGTTTAAGACTGCAACAGGAATATAGATAGATGTCTCTTTTGCGGGCACGAAAATGACCAGCAAAGCCATGATCACGATAACTCCGCTCATTACGTACATCGCGGGGTTTATGAGGCTGCGCTTGGCAAGGACCGATAATCTGTTTAAGAATAATTTCATAAGAACATCGACCTCATAAAGAATCTGATCAGGTAATAGAACGGGTTAAAGACGGCTGCCTTCTGGAAGAAGACAGGCATAAAATCGAGCGGGATAAGGCCGCCTGCAAGATACATTAAGATCGTGCCTGCGCCGAAAGTGATATAGGATACGGCAGTAGGGCTCTTAACAAGATAGCACAGGCCCGTGCCCAGAAGAGCGATTATGAGTACTGCCGGAATGACCGTTATAAGCGACAGGATCTTCATTGATTCGAAGATAAAGCACAGGCAGATAAAAAGCAGCAGGTAGACCAGATAGATCATGGAGGCAGCGCATCCTGTCTCGATAAGAAAGATCTTCCATGTCTTTATGCCTGAGAGCTTGGCGCGCGCCCTGAAGATGTCATTGTTGCCCTTGAAAAAGAACGAGATAACAAAGACTGACATCAGCATGATGTAGAGTGTATAGGACGCTGTGAGGCGCTCCCTTACTGCATATTTGGCAACGAGGTCGTTGACGTCGACTTTGTTGTATAAGGTCTTGCGGTTCATTACATAGGAGAAGCTGTTGTTTGACACTTCGCGTTCGATCTCCCAGGCGTCACCATCTGAAAAGCCCATTTCCTTCGCATATTCGCCTGCAGTCAGGATCGATGCCTGCGCGGTTCCGAGAAGGTCGCTCATCGCATAGAGAAGGTCGTTTACGACATGTTCTTCGAAGGTATCGGCGTCGCGGTATATGACCGAGACCATCTCTGCATCAGGCGTTCCCATTTTCTCGATGAAGCCTTCGGGTACGATGATGCCGGCGATAGCGTCGCCCTCTTCAACGAGGCGGACGACCTTTTTCTCGGTGTTTACCTGCTTGATGTCGATCGTGTGCTTGACGCTGTCCATCTGCTTGACGAGGCCGATTCCGAGCCTGCTGTAAGCTTCGTCGTCAGGCACATAGCATGCGACTGTGGCGATGCTGTCCGTGCTGTCCTCGAAAAGAAACTCCGACGCATACATTACGAGCGCGAGCATGGCGATGCCGAGTGCTAAGAAATAACACAATACATAGGGAACGAAAAGCAATACTCTTTTTAAGTATGCCTTGATCATCCGAGTGCCTCCGCGGGAGGTGTACCGGCAGGAAGAAGAGTTGATACACCGTTCTTAAGAAGATAGATTTTCGAACAGTGCTTGAACATCTCTTCGCTGTGGCTTGCGATAAAGACTGTGCCGCCTTTGGCCCTGAATGAATCAATGAAGTTGATGATGTCATTTTTCGCAGGGATATCAAGAGCTGCCAGAGGCTCATCCATGAGAAGGATGTCGGGCTTGGACAGAAGCACGGAAGCTATTGCCAGACGCTTTTTCATGCCGCCTGACATGCGCTTTACCTTGAGGTCGATAAATTCGTTTACTTTAAGGATCGAGAGCTCGGTGTCGGTGAGTTCTTTTAAGATCTCAGCCTTGCTTAAGGGAGTCCACATCTTGAGGTTGTCCATCGCGGTGAGCTCGTCGATCAGGGCGTTTTCCTGGGTGACGAAGCCTGCTTTGCCGCCGACCTTAATAGTGCCCTTCGATGTTCTGCGAAGGCCGGCGATAGCGGACAGCAATGTGGATTTGCCTGAACCGTTAAGACCCAGAAGACCTATTACATCGCCTTTCCCGGCTGATATGGTAACGTCGGTCAGAACGGTTTTCTTGTACTTTAAAGAGACATTCTCGATAGTTACGATTGGTTCGGCCATATATCCCTACACTCCTTATCAGATAGAGTGATTATAGCATAGAGGCAGATAGGGGAGGGTCACTTCAGCTTAGCCCTGAGTGTGTGTGGATGAATTCTTCGAGCTCATCGGGAGCGATCGCTGCACCCATGAAAAGACCCTGGAATCTGTCGCATCCGCTGCCTGCGAGTATCTCGAACTGGTCTTCCTGACCTACGCCCGTAGCAGTTACCGTGATGTCGATGTCATGCATCAGGGTGATCGCGGATCTTGTAAGGATACGGACTGTCGCATCGGTTGCGAGGTCAGATGTAAAGTTGCCGTCGAGCTTTAAGACTGACACAGGAAGGAGCGGGATCGCATTGAAGGAGGAGTAGCCTCTGCCGAAGTTATCGAGCGCCATCTTAACACCTGTCGTAGCGAGCTCTTCTATTGTCATCCTGATATCTGCAAGGCTCGAGATAAGGCTCTCTTCCTGAAGATCCAGAATGAGGTTTTTAACGTTGCAGTCTGTGTAAGAAACGATATTCTGGAAAGCCTGAATGAAGTCAGACTCGCGGAGCTGGTAGTTAGAGATATTGATATTCATCGTGAGCTCCGGATCGATCTTGTTGATCGCGGTAAGTGCGCTTAAGGAATTCTCCAGTGAGAAACTTCCGACACGGCGCATATAGCCTGCATTCTCGGACGCTGCAAGGAATACCTGCGGCGGGATGGAGATGCCGTTTTTCTCGAATCTCAAGAAGGCCTCAAAGCCTGTGAGCTTGCGGTCTGCTGTAAAGCAGGGCTGGTAAGCCATGTGGAGGCTTCCGTCGGTTATTGCGCGCTCAAAGATAGCGATGATCTCATCCTTGCTCTTATCCCTGAAGATCTCCTCGCCCGGCAGTGGTGTGCGCTCTTCCTCTTCGGGCTGGCCGCCCTTGGCAGCTGCAGCAGCTTTGCTCATGCGCTCTTCGGCGATAGCGATCAGCTCGCCTCCGTGACGTGAATCAAGAGGGTAGTGAGCGGTGCCGTAGTAGATCGCTGCATTCATGGAATCGAGGCCTGCGGCAAATGCCCTGCCTGCTTCCTTTACGAGCTTTGCGGCATACTTTTTCTCTGCTTCGGGAGCAAGTTTCCGCTTAAAGAGGATAACGAAGTCAGCATCGTCGATCCTTGCGACCATATCGGTCGGATCTGCAGCTTCACGGAGACGGTGAGCCATATTCTGGATGAAGAGATCCATCGATTTGTGGCCTATCGATCTTGTTATTGTGTCGAAACGGTCGAGAGCGAGATATATGATCGTGAACGGACGGCATACTTTGTCCGGATTATCGCTCTCCTGCATGCTCGAAATATCTTCTCTTATGAGTTTATAAGCTCTTTCAGTGATGGCATCGCGGCCGGGAAGCGTCGTGAGCGGGTCGATAGACGAATTAAGCGTTCTTCCGATTGCGCTTCGCTCAAGCCCTGGTTACCGCCAATGGATTCGTTGTTGACGATAAGGCTCGTACGGGAGAACATCTGGTCTTCAAGTTCTTTCCTGATCGCCTTGCCGCGTTCTTCACGCTTAGAATCCTCTATGCCCCTGATCTTTGCAGCGAGCTTGATGACGTAATACTGAAGGAGCATATTGATGACCATCGTAACGAATGTCATCGCGAGAAGGATCGGCGCGGATTCATTCTGCATCATGACATATTCGTATGTGTAGATCATGAACTGGACGAAGTTAAGCGCATATGTGATGTAGAATCCGAACTTGCCTTCGAAAACATTCATCATGAATGACACGAACATCAGCGCAACGCCTACAAAGATCCTTGTCGGCGTGATGCCGGAAAAGATCTGGAGGGCAAGAAGCCCCATGAAAAGAATTACGCTCGCAAAAACGACAGCGACATAAATCGCATCGTTCTGGAAAAATAGTCTGCCGTTATTCTTTTTCATATGCCTTATTATCCTACGAATATGTTGTGCATTGTGTTACATGCGTTTTAAATAAATATTAATTCTTAATACATCTGCAATACATCTGCTGCCGGGATCAGACGGTTCATTCTCCGGCCAGGAGGTCATTTATTACTGCTCCTGCCAGGATGATCCCGCACGCAGCAGGCACATAGGAAATGGTGCCCGGCTTTCTGCCTTCCTTAGGCGGGATGGGACTCTCGGGTGAATATACGACCTTGAGGTGGTTTATGCCCTTTTTCCGTAATTCCCTGCGCATTACTTTGGCGAGTGGACAGTATTCCGTTTTGGATATGTCGGCGACCTTAAAGGCAGAAGGATCCAGTTTTCCGGCAGCGCCCATAGCACTTATGACAGGTGTTCCGCACTCCCTGGCATGGCAGATAATGTCGACCTTTGCAGCTACGGTATCGATGCAGTCAGCAATGTAATCGTAAGCAAAGAAGTTGAATTCTTCAGCATTCTCAGGAAGATAGAAGAGCTGCTTTGTAATGACCTCGCAGTCAGGATTGATATCAAGGATCCTCTCTTTGCAGACATCCACTTTGTATCTGCCGATGTTGGAGCTCAGCGTCAGGATCTGGCGGTTGAGGTTGGTTATGTCCACTTTGTCCGAATCGACAAGCGTGATGTGGCCTACTCCGGCTCTGGCCAGACACTCGGCTGTATAACCGCCGACGCCGCCCACTCCGAAAAGCAGGACTTTCGCATCCGCCAGACGTTTCAGCTTCTCGGGTCCTATAAGAAGTTCTTCTCTTTCAAATCTTGATGACATCTAAGACTGCCCCCATGCTTTCTTGCCATTGCATATTTTATATTATGGAAGGTGCATTTAGCAATTTGATTTGATTTATTTCACTGTTATAATTTAACTGCAACATTTCCTCCGCTTTGTCTGTATTTAGGGTGAAAGCGGAGATTAACCCGAAGGGAAAAATGGAATTTACTTACGAAGCCAATCTGCCGCTTTTGCGAAAACTCGCCATCTTGCTGCTGGCGTTTTCGGCATCGGATGATAATGATCTCGAGAAACAGTTTGAGATCGTAAACGCATCCGAAGAAGAGCTTTATGATTTTGAAGCCGCCGGAAAAAGCAGGAAGTCTGACGAGGAGATAGAAAGGGAAGCGGAAGAGATACTGGACACGATTGGCAATTCCATTTTGCGTCTTGCACTCTCTTACCTTCACAACACTGAAGATGCGGAAGACATCTTACAGGAGACGATGATAAAGTTCGTTACCGTAAGACCTGTTTTCGAGAGCGAGGCACACCGCAAAGCATGGCTCATGCGCGTATGCTCCAATCTTGCCAAGAACCGCATTGACTACAACCGTGTACGCGACACGATGGAACTCAACGAAGAGATCGTCGGCGAAGTACAGGAAGACCTGGATAAGGGCGATGAATATAAAGCCATCTGGGATGCAGTGAGAGCACTGCCGGTCAATCAGCGTGAAGCTATCCACCTTTTCTATCAGGAAGGCTACTCGACAGCCGAGATCGCCCTGATCATGGGCCGTCGCGAGGCAACAGTGCGCTCAGATCTTAAGCGCGCGAGAGACAAACTGAGAGAATTGCTGAAGGAGGCAAATGATTTTGATTAAGTATAACGAAATCATGAGTAATGCAACTGTAGATCCTGAGATGAAGTCCAGGGTCATGGCTGCTGTCTCCAAAGCTATCAGGGAGCAGCCTGGCGGCGCAGTTGTAACAGAACTCAAGAAAGACATTGATATAGATGATTCCGCAAAGCCTGTCCGCAGGAAGAAAGCGAAGAAGGTACCCATCCCGCTCATCGCTTCTATCGCCGCAGGCGTACTCGTACTCTTGGGAATCGGTGCTCTTGGTATTGCCGGATATTTCGGAACGGCTAATAAAGCAGCTTCTGCGATAGAAGAGCACAATTCGGAGGCGTTATATTTAGACACCGAGATCAATTCTGCACTTGGCGGTGACGAGGTCAAGTGGGATGCTGCAGAGAGCCAGAGTACGACAGAAGCTGATACTCTTGATAATAACAGAAACACTCTTTCCGGAGATAAGAACCTGAATACAAAGAATCATACCTACAAGTCAGAGGAAACAACGACTACTCTGACCCCTCCGGGCGGAGCTGTGGAATCCACAGAGCAGGTAATGGGCGATGAGCGCCTCGACAAGATCAGCAAGGCTCTTCCTTTCAAGCTTATGGGAACAGGATCGAGCTCTTACGGTGAGAATATCGCAGTCGAGATCTTCCTTGGCACTGAGGGCGAGAAGGCTCTGCTCTACGCGGCACCCGAAGGCACTGACCTCATGAAGGAGATCTACACTTCAAAGTATGAAGGCACAGGCAGCACAACGCCCGGCGGCACCGCTGTTACGCTCTACCGCATACCGTTCAATAACGTAAAGGCGCTGTCTAAGGGCGAGACTTCGGCAGATGTAAATGCAGCACTCTTTACCAAGGGCGGCAAGACATATCTGCTCCTGTTCTCCGATATCTATCCTGTTGATGCTATCAGCAAGGTGATCGATGCATTCTGACCTGACTTAAATCTTTAACTTATAGGCGCCTCATTTACGGGGCGCCTTTTTTGTGGATTTCACCTGCCGGCTGTTTTGGGCTCCTTCTGCCCCTCCTGCCGGCTGTTTCCAAAAATGCATACGCTTTTTGCTCAAAATGTATCGATTTTTGGAAACACGGCCCCTTGTTGCAGTTTTTCGATACGAAATTGCCGCTAAACGTATCGATTTTCGGAAACAGAACAAAATCACGCAGTCCGACAGCGCCGGAACTATTTCCGGAATTTGGAAATAGTGCATTTTGTGGGTTTTGCGGCTTCATATTTATTGCATTTATAAAGACTTTCGTATGTTACAATGAACCTATCATGTAAATCGGGTTTTTATGCCCGAGGAAAGGATACTATTATGTTTTGTCCTAATTGCGGTAAAGAAAACCCCGATGGCGTAGCTTTCTGTGGTGGATGTGGCATGTCATTAAGTGAAGCTGCACCTGCAGCCGCAGCAGCCGCTGAACCCGCACCTGCAGCCGAAGCACCCGCTGAGCCTGCACCCGCTCCTGACGCAGCACCTGTAGCTCCCGAAGCACCTGCTCCCGAGGCAGCTCCTGTAGCTCCTGAAGCACCTGCTCCTGAGGCAGCACCTGTAGCTCCTGCAGCACCCGCAGCTGAGCCTGCTAAGCCCAAGGAACCTTCTTCAATGCTTCCTTTCGGACAGCACTTCAAGAACATTATCAATGCTGCTATCCATCCTGTTACAGGCCCTGCTGAGATCGCTCCGCAGTATGAGAAGATCGGCAATGCTATTATCCTTGCAGTGATCGCTCTCGTTATCTGTGCTGTTGTATCCGGTGCCACATCAACGATCTACTATCTCATCCATATGGCTATCGATAAAGCTGAGATGAGACGCAGCGATTTCAGAGATTATTATGAGGCAGGCAAAGTTATAGTAAGAATCTTAAAGTACTGCTTTATGCCTTTCCTCTATTATGGTGTGAAGACATTCGGTATGGCAGGTATCTTTATGCTTGCAGGTCTGATCATCAAAGAAAAGTGGTCATTCCCGAGACTCCTTTCCATCGCTTCACTGGCTGTTATCCCCGCTTATGTTATCGATGATATTATCGGTACGATTTTCGGTCTTATCCCTGTTATAAGATTAGGCGGCCTTATCGGCACAGTTACTATTATCTATTACTACCTGATGCTCTTCGAAGGCATGGGTGCCGAGACGAAGCTCAAGGGCAACAAGAAAGGCTTTGTTATCGTAGCCTGCATTGCACTTACAAGCTGGATCGCAGGATTCTTCTGATCCCGGCTGACAAATCAGATCTATTGCGGCGGAAGGCATTTGCTTTCCGCCGTTTTTTGTGCTTCAGTCCGGGTTTTACACCAAACTGATATTATTTCGAAATGGTGTAAAAAACGGGCCTGTTTTTACACCAAAATTAAATAATATCGAAATGGTGTAAAAGCTGAGTCTTTATAATATCGCGGTGCGAAAAAATATTTGATATAATATATTTCGGGCGCGACGTAGCACGCGGTACGCTTGGAATAAGGGTAGGGATTAGATAATGGCTGAAATCAACATTAATCCGGTCTCTTTAAAGTGCAAGGTCTGTGGCGGTGATATAGTGAACAACTATCTTGCCGGTACTTCTTACTGTGCAAACTGCGGGAACAGATGGTCAATTGCAGACCTCTATCCCGACTATGCGAAGTACCAGAGGATAATCGCAAATATCACCAAGGCAAATGACATTGTCGAGAGTGAGAACAAAGCTGCTTCTGCAACTGAAGCCAAGCTTCTCTATAAGACGTCCATTATCGAATGCACGAAGTTCAACGATCCTATTTCTTCCGATCTTGTCAGGATCTGCGAAGAAGGACAGAAGAAGGCAGAGCTTCTTGCAGTCTATGCCAAGGGCAAAGGCTATTTCGATAAGGGATCTTATAACAGCGCTCTATCGACATTGTCTAAGGTCAAGGGCTTCAGAAATGCCGATGCCATGATCGAGATCTGCAAAGAGGAGATCGCGAAAAAGCGCAAGCGCGATATTCCGTGGGATGTCGTATTCAGCTTGCCGCTCCCGGCAGCCGTAGGATTATTCTTCCGCGAAGTCTGCCACTGGCCGTGGGTTATATGTATTCTGTTGTTCCTCTTAGGCTCAGCGGGATTGGGATATGTCCTCTATAGAGGCGGCGTGATAGAGATCATAATCAAGATACTGTCTTTCTTCGCTGCAGGACCGATCATCATTTTTTCGATCATGGCATATGCGTTCCATGTGCCGACATGGATCTCGGTAATAACCGCAATAGGTGCACCAATCGCGCTGTTCATAGTTTTCGCTTCGGCAACCGAACAATTATCAGTGTTATTCAATAAAGACAAATAGGAAGGGAGTATTACGAAATGGTTGAAGCTATTAGTGTTATCAAGTACGAAGGCAGTAATGAAGTCCTCGCGCACAAGCACGAAAAAGAAGATTTCACAATCGGTTCTCAGCTGATCGTCCATGAGACCCAGGAAGCTTTATTCTTCCGTGACGGTAAGATCTTCGATCAGTTCAAGGCAGGCAGACACACGCTTGTTACGAACAACATCCCCAAGGTTCGTGACTACATGAGGCTTGGTACAGGCGGAATCAATGTTTTCCACTGCGAAGTTTACTTCATCAACATGGTTACCCAGATGGGTATCAGATGGGGCACAGACAGCAAGGTAAGACTCTTTGATCCCGCATCCGGACTCCACGTGGAGATCGGCGCATCCGGTAACTTCAACATGAGAGTTACTGATCCTGCCAAGCTGATCTTAAAGCTCGTCGGCACCACTGACGGTCTCCTTCAGAGCGACGTTACAGGTGAAGGCAAGTCCTACGGCACAGGCATGTTCAAGGCTTTGATCATCAACAAGGTCAAGGCAAACCTTGCCCGCATCATAAAGGAAGAGAACCTCAACATCCTTGAGATCGACGCATATCTTGATGTTCTTTCTTCAAAGCTCATGCTCGACATCAACGATACTCTGGACGAATACGGTCTCACGATGCCCGAGTTCTACGTAACATCCATCGTTACACCTGACGACGATCCGAATTTCGCACGTCTTAAGCAGCAGTTCGCTGACAAGACTCTGAAGGTCCGCGAAGAGGAAGTCAGAAAGGCTGAGGCAGAAGCTGCACAGCAGAGAAAGATCGTCGAAGCCCAGACTGAAGCACAGCTCAAGGCAGTAAGCGCCCAGGGCGAAGCTGACGCTCTCCGCATCAAGGCTCAGGCTGAAGCAGATGCATACAGAATGCAGGCTCAGGCAGAGGCTCAGGAGATGCAGATGAAGGGCTACACATACAGAGACGAGACAGCACGTCAGGTCGGCCTCGAAGCAATGCAGAACGGCATCACAGGCGGTTCCGGCGGCGGCGCAGGCGGCGGTATCGGCGATGTTGCGTCATTAGGCGTTACTTTGGGCGCAATGGGCGGCGTCATCAATATGACAAGAGATGCCATGGCACCTATCATGGGCGAGTCCCAGAAGGTCGGAGAAGGCTTTGGCAATGTAGTTAACGGCGGCGTTTCCGGTGCTACTGCTCCCGCACCCGGCTCTGTTCCTGTTGCACCTGCACCTGTCGCACCCGTAAGCGGCGGCGCTCCTGCGGCACCTGTTGCTCCCGCGGCACCGGCTCCTGTTCAGGCTGCTCCTGCAGCACCGGCGGCTGATGCACCCTGGAACTGCCCTAACTGCGGCAAGACAGGAATCACTTCAAGATTCTGCCCTGACTGCGGAACGGCAAAACCTGTCTGATACGGTTATAAAACGGATTTCTGAGAGGCTGTCTCTTCATGAGGCAGCCTTTTTGTGTGGATGTGAAGGCGGTGTGCGGGTGTACCTACAGATAAAAACATGAAAAAAGGCGTTTTTGTCTGTAGGTTTTGGTGTTAGAAAGCCGAAATCAATGGGAATCTACCGACAAAATTGAATCAAAAGCCAAAAATGTCTGTAGGTTAAGGCCAATCTGCCCTTAGAAATGCGAAAACCTACCGACAAAAACACGCAATTCCTTTGTTTTGTCTGTAGGTCGTTTTTCGAGAACTAAAAAGGGTTCTTACCGGCAGCGGGCAGCCTTTTCTGACGCCTTGGAAGCAACACCCATCTTCAGCGCGTTGTGCGGACATGCATTGACGCAGTCGCCGCAGCGGATGCACTCGCAGCTGTTGGGGTTGACTGAAGGGTTGATATTCATCTTGCATGCTTTGGCGCAGGCGTTGCAGCCGACGCACTTTGAGGTGTCGAGATGCATGCGGTAGAGGGCGATCCTGTTAAAGAAGCCGTAGATCGCGCCCAAGGGGCAGATGTATTTGCAAAAAGGCCTGTAAATGATCAGGCTCGCGACGAGGATCAGGCCGAGGATAACGAGCTTTAATGAGAATAACGGGCCGAGCTGCCCTGCGACCTGTTTGTCAGCTGCAGCGAGCCAGATGCCGGCAACTGTGCCTGAAGGGCAGATGTACTTGCAGAAGAACGGTGTGAGCTTGAAGCAGAAGGGCAGGAGCAGCACGAACAACACAAGCACCACATACTTGAAATAGCGCAGGTATTTGTCGAGCTTGAACTCGTTTTTCTTGAAGAACGGGATCTTGTAGAGAAGGTCCTGCAAAAAGCCGAAGGGGCATAAGAATCCGCATACCGCGCGGCCGATGAGCGCGCCGACAAATATCAGTATTCCGACTACGTAGTAGGGAACTTTGAACTTAAGACCGCTTAAGTAGGTCTGAAGAGAGCCGACCGGGCATGCGCCGACAGCGCCGGGACATGAGTAGCAGTTGAGGCCGGGTACGCAGACGGATTTGGCCGGGCCCTGATAGATCCTGCCCTCAAAGAATCCTTTGAAGTTTGCGTTCTGGAGCAGAGTTGCTGCCGCCTGGATAGAATGTCTGACCCATTTCTTAGCCAATGCCGACACACTCCATGCATATCTTTGCGGCTTTCGCGAAAACAGATTCAGGCTGCTTAATGGCGATCCCCACAATGATGAGGATCACGCCTGCTGCAATCAATGAAACTGTGATGATGCGTTTGCGCATAAGGTTAGAAAAAATCAGAGATACTGCTTA
>CADCJM010000049.1 GCA_902801755.1 Oscillospiraceae bacterium | reverse complement strand
ATGAAGGAAAAGCCGGTGTCTATGTCGATTACGGAAAGAAGAATCCTTTCAGACTTGGCTTTGTTGAAGCCGGTGAGTTCTTCGGCGAGATGGCCATCCTTGAAGCATATCCGAGGAGCGCTACTGTTGTAGCTGAAAGAAACATTTCCGTTATCGAGATCCCGGGCGATGACATGAATTCGTTCTTCTCCGAGAATCCCGATCAGATAATCGCGCTCATGAAGCTCCTCGGCAGCAGGATCGAGACCATGGCAGCCGATTACGTCGAGTCGCAGGTCCTCTTAAAGCAGCTCCGTGATGCCGATGAAGGAAAGAAGAAGTCTCTCTTCTCCAAGATCAAGAAGCACATGGATACTTATCAGGCCAATAAGAACCAGCTTGACGAACCTTCCAGGGAGGGCCTCAAAGCTGAACTTGAGAAGTATAAGGACGTCAGTGCCGGTGAACTCAAGACTCTGAGAAAAGGCATGTTCATCTTCAGGGAAGGCAAAGAAGAGCAGTGCATGTACATACTCCACAGCGGCAAGGTCGCAATGTATAACAATTACCGCAGCAAGGAGGAAGTCATGCTCTCAGAGCTCGAAGCGGTTTCCTTCTTCGGTGAGATGGGCATCATTTCCGATGAACCGAGAAATGCAACTGCAGTCGTTGAGTCCAACGGAGCAACCGTTGAAGCGATATCCAGGGAAGATCTGCAGACAATGATCCACAAGTGCCCCAACAAGGTCTACATGATCCTTCGCGACATGTCCTACAGATTGAGAAAGCTCAACGTTGACTTCCTCAAGACCTGCAAGGAGATCACCGATAATTACAAGGATGCCTGATCCTTCTTCTTTTTGCCGAGCATGAAACGCTTGGCAACTTTGTGAAAGACTTTCATATAAGGCGGACGGAGCTTTCTGTCCGCCTCTTTTAATTTCTCCCTGATGGGAATGCTCTGCGGACAGTGCTGTTCGCACTTGCCGCACTGTACGCATAATGAAGCGTCCGCTGGGGTCATGCGCAGAGCGACCGTCTGGAAGTATTCGAGTCTTCCGGAGCTCTTGTTCTCGGAATACATGTGGTTGTAGCAGGAGAAGATCGCGGGAATATCAACGCCTCTCGGGCAGGGCATGCAGTATCTGCAGCCCGTGCAGTTGACCTTGGTGCTCTCCAAGATGTAAGACTTGATCTTCGCGATGAATTCCTTTTCCTCGGGGCCGAATTCACCGGGCCTGACTTCGGATGCGATGCGGCAGTTCTCTTCGACCATTTCGATCGAATTCATTCCGGACAGAACGCATGTGATGTCTTCCTGATCCCAAAGCCATCTGAATGCCCATTCTGCGGGCGATCTTTTGTGATGCTCGTTTGCTATCTCGCGCTTTGCTTTCTCAGGCAGAAGGTCGACCAGCTTGCCGCCTCTTAAAGGCTCCATGATGAACACAGAAAGGCCCTTCTCGTGAGCGGCCCTGATGCCCTCTCTTCCTGCCTGTGTAAACTCATCGAAATAGTTGTACTGCACAAGACAGAAATCCCAGTCGTATGCGTTCAGGATTGCCTTGAATGAATTCGTATTGCCATGGAAAGAGAAGCCGATGTTCCTGATCTGGCCGCTCTTCTTTTTCTCCGCGATCCAGTCTTCGATGCCTAATTCCTTGAGCTTCTCCCACTGGTTGATATCAGTCATGTGGTGCATGAGATAATTGTCCACATAATCCGTGCGGAGACGCTTTAATTCCTCATCGAAATACTTATCGAGCCCTGCGCGGTTCCTGATGAGGTACTGCGGGAGCTTTGTAGCAAGACGGATCTTGTCCCTGATGCCGTTCTTCTCGATAATGCGGCCGACAAGCTCTTCGCTTCCGGGATAGATATAAGCTGTATCGAAGTAATTGACGCCCAGTTCGTAGGCACGCATGAATTCCTTCTCAGCCTTGTCGAAATCGATCGTATTGCCGTTCCTGGTAAATCTCATGCATCCGTAGCCGAGGATGGAATAACCGTTTCTTTGCTGCATATTAAATCTCCCTGGAATTCCTTTTTATCAGGTTAGCATATATAAGCCGGCATATATGTTTTTACTTCGGTATTTTTGTAAAAAACCTATCATTCATTTGCAATTTGTCCCAATATCGCGCGAGCCCTTGTGCCGCAAGGTTTTCGCGTTCGAAAAACAATAAAAACAGATTAACATTCGATACACATTTATTGAATTTCAATAAATAATTGTTGCATTTCGAGTCCGCAGGGTGTATTATAGCCGCAGCTATGAAAGGGGATTTAAGGAAATGAAAAAAGCAAAGACCATAGCAATTGTATTAGGCACAGCCATTCTTTTCACAGGCTGCATACCGCACAAGAATATGGGCAATAAGAACAACAACTTCGACCTGCCCGCGAACCCGGAGATCTTCGATTATGTCCTTAATGACAGCTGCCGCGAGATGTCAGTCACAGTAAACGGCAGGACCTATGTCGATTACGGCTCCCTCTCAGATGAATACAAGGATTACTCAATTAGAGACTGCTTAGGACACATCGAGCATTACGAGAACAGGCGCATCTATACCCTTGCTGAAGACCCGTATGATAACTACATCCTGGTAAAAAACATCTACAGCTATTCAGGCGACACCAGGTTCTTCAGAGCAGTCGATACGATGAGGCAGGATATCTTCACACCTTCTTATATCGAGCCTTTGGGATTCGAATGCTGGTGCGATTCCGGCCGTCACAGTGAACAGCCCGCTGCAACCGTCGGACTGATCCTTAACGCAGACAACATTAAGATGCTCAGCTATGAATATCAGATCAACGGCGAATTCGCAGGCGGCGGAGACACAGGCTATGTCAGCGGAACACCTTACAAGAAGGGTGAACTCATAAAGATCGGAATTACAGAGTACGAACTCGGTGACAAGGCAGATAAGAATGCACCATTTAACTTAAGCATTACATTCAAGGTCACGGACGCAAATGACAATGTTTATGAGGTCAAGGGATCTTACGACCGTGAGATGATGCTCGGCGCATACCTCGTCGGGCTGTCGATCGAAGGCGATGCAACAAACGGCTTTTACCTTAAAGAAGACATTTAACCGGAGACAGATACGATGAATAAAAAGATATTGGCACTTATCTTAAGCGGAGCATTCCTTATGTCAGGATGTTCCCTGATTAACAGGACTCCCGCGCCGGACCTCCCGGCCGGTGCGCCCTCCTTTACTCAGGACAGCAACGGAACAGGCGAAGCTGTGATCAATTACAATGGAAGAGAATATGCATTCTTCGGCACTCTTAAGAACAGCATGAGCAACGATTCATTAAGAGAATGCATAGGATACGTAGGCGATGATAAGAACGAGAGGATCTACACACTGATGGAAGATCCTTTAGACAACTACATCGTGTCAAAGAACACCTCAGGAGTCATGGATCAACCGGGTTTCTACAGAGCCACGGACACCAAGAACAAGGACATCCTTACACCTCCTTATATCGAGTCCTTAGGCTATGAATCCTGGGGCTCTTCGGGTCTTCACTATGAGGAAAGATCAGCTGTGATCGGCGTTGTCTGTGAAGCGGATAATGTCATAGAGATCGACTATTCAATCGACATCAACGGCGAGAATTCGAACATCGGCGGAGTCCGCTATGGCAACATGGGCGTTCTTAAACATGGCGATCTCTTAACGATCGAGATCCTTGAAAAAAGCGTCATCAAGCACGCAGAACCCGATAAGCCGTTTAATGTCAGAGTAACTTTATCCGTTATCCAAAAGGACGGACAGACGGTAAATGTCAGCGGTGAATTCACTCACGACATGATGCTCGGCGGATATTTCCGTCAGCTTGAAGTCCATTACAGCGAATGCGAGGGATATTTTCTGGTCGTGAACTGATTACAAGGCATCGAAAAAAGCATAGAAGGAGGCAGCAAAATGGACAGAGATCAAAGCATTGAACTCGCACGTGTTCTAAACCGTGAATACCAGTCAGCAAATGAACTTAATTCCAGGATCACTGACTGCGAAGAAAGGCTCGCAAGGCCCTTCAATGCCGCCATTGAAGAAAGAAATATCTTCTATTATTTCAAGCCGTTTTTAAAAGCATCTGTCATCACGACACTGATCCTGTTGCTGCCGACTTATATCTGGGCCTCTATCAGTGAGTTTCTGGCGCAGGAACACGGCGATCACACTCATTATGCTTTCAGGGTTACCTTCCTGTTTCCTGCCGGCGTATTTGCATTAATCTGCGTCATCGGTATTTTAGTGGCTAACAGGAAACTGAAGCTATTCGTGCAGTCTGAGGAAAAGAGGATCACCGCAGATCTGAAACTCCGGGAAAACCTGAGATCTGAACTGTCCGGACTTCAGCAACAGCTGTCTGACCAGCTGACCAGACTCGGTGAATATAATTCTCTTGTTCCGCCGCCTTTCAGAACGCAAAGACACATGAAGCAGGTAGAGAATCTGCTCTTTACAAATAAAGCAGATTCGTTTGAAGCAGCAATAAAACTTATGGATAATCAGGAAGGAGTTTAATCATGCATGGATCGTACTCTCAGTACTCTGTGCCATGGGAATAATAGCACTCGGTATCCTCTGGTTTACTTCGCCAATGTAAAAATCTCTTCATTATGAAAAATTGTGCTCCGGATTTTACGCCGGAGCACTTTTTATCAGTCTTTTGCAAGATATACGAAGGTCAGTTCGTCATCGATCTTCTGTTCTTTAAACTTTCTGTAGCCCAGGGACTCGTAAAGCCTTATATTGTCAACGCTTTTCGTGCTGGTAAAAAGCTCAAGCCTGCACTCGAAGTAAAACTTTTCGATCGCTTTTAAGAGCATGGTGCCGTATCCCTGGTTCCTGTAATCAGGGTGCACCATGAGCTTGCCGATATAAGCAGTACGGCGCTTCTCATATGCTCTTACAGAACCGATTATCTTATCGCCGTCAGTCATCTTTAAGATTATGCCGTTATTGAATTCCGCGGTGAGTTCTTCAAGAGTCTGCTTAAGCGGCGGAATATCCTTGCTGCCGAATAAAGCAGCCTCGCTCTGGTAAGCGAGGTACTGCAAATCCAAGATCTCCTGAAGGTCAGCTGATTCAGCTCTGGTTATATTCATGTCTGTTAAAGGTCTCCGTAACTTAATTCACTGGTCCTGCCGTCCACGTCTTTATAGATGATAACATTTCTTTCCGTATCCATTGACACGAACCAGATATAATCGTGAAAAACCGCAAAGGTAGTGTCATCTGCAGGATATGTGCTCTTGACCTCATCTACAAAAGGCCATACGATATCTGGTCTCGTCTTCTCCTTTTCAAAGCCGTTGTCCAAACGTTCCTTCTCGGTAAGCATAAAATACATCAGGAGCAGATCCGCATCAGGATCCTCTCCGTGGGCACCCCAGGTAGCATCACAATGGTAACCCTTTCCGCCGACGACAACATATGTCCACCCGTGATAACCGGAATCACCGTCTCCTTCAAAAGGAGTTGCATCAACACCGGCCTGCAAAAGAAGATAAGTGAATGCTCCTGCGAATTCGCAGCAGATGCCGTTCTTCTTTGTAAGGCATGCATAATCACTGAAGTCATCTATTCCCTGGCCGTCAAGCGGAGCAAAATCATATTTGAAATACTTGCACATATAAGCGTAGAGACCCATCACCTTTTCGAATTCCGAATAGTCAGTGCGGATGGCTTCATTGAGCATCCTCTCGATCTCTTTCTCGAAGGCCTTCTGCCTTTCAAGGAACTTGTCCTTATCCATCTTATACTTGAGTCTGCCGACGCCGTCCTTAAATCCGTCGCCCACAACCAGTGTGCATGCGGCAGGGAAATAAGCTCCTATGATCACGTCATTCGTGCAGAACTTATAGCAGTCCTCATCAACGCACTCGAAAGTATCCTTTCCCTCACGCATTGCATCGCACATGTTATAGAAAGAATCCCACCATTCTTCCTTAAACACCTCAGAGATCAGTGCTGTATGTATATGCGGATTGAATTTGAAAGGCTCAGCTTCCTTTGTAGTCTCAGCTGCAGTTGTCGAAGCCTCAGTCTCTGTGCTTTCAGATACCGCCTCAGATGCTGTTGTGTCATTTGCATCAGTCTTTGCCGCACCGGCACTGCATCCCGCAAATAAGATTGTCAGCGCAAGAATGCCGCATAATATGTTTGTCTTTTTCATAGTTAACTCCTCATATCTCTTTCGAGATGGTCAGTTTAACAGCATGAAAAATCAAAACGGCATCAATTGTATTAAATTTACATGCTCGAAAACGCACCGGCTTTAGCAGACGTTCAGTCTTCTTTCTTCAGTTCTCCGTTGATGTAGTATCTTGCGTACGCCAGCTCGTAATCGCCGCCGAGAGTGTAGATGCAGTAAACAGCATTGTCATCCATGGGTATCTTCACATCAAGTTTTAAAACAGATTTTCTGTCCTTGCCGGCGTCGATCATGACCTTCTCATTCTCATCGAGCGAAGCGATCAACGGATAGCGTACAGAGATCTTGCCGCCGCTCAGAAGGACATCTCCGCCAAGGCACTGCGCCGATCCCCATGTAGTTGTAATGCCCATGAGCGTGACATTAGGACACTGCGAGAGGCGGTAAGCCAGAAGGTCGCCATTGCTTGCACAGCCTGCATTTACCAGAACGACAACGGGAATATCAGAATACCTGCCGTCTGCAGGGATCACCCATGCCCAGTTCTCGCTCTTTCTGAATGTCTTACCATCATAATATCCACCATAAGAGACCATCTGTTCTTTTGTAAAAAGGGATACGATTTCTTCGGTAATAACATCGATTCCGCCGTCATTATCTCTTATGTCGATAATGAGCCTGTCCATGCCCTGCGATTTCAGACCTTCGATGCGGTCGATCAGAAGCTGTTTTATCTCGGGATATTCATCAGTAAGACCTGCTGAAATATCACTTACTTCCGAATAACTCTCGCGCGGAATACAAAGGTATCCCACTTTTTCATCAAGCATCTCAGCGTATGCGAATTCAGTATTTATCTTGCCTGTCAGGGGCGATAGCGCCTGATTCATCCTGCCCAGATAACTGCCTGTTTTACTTACAGTCACTTCCTTCTCAATGCCGCTCTCATCGATAAAGCTGACCTTGATGCTGTCGCCGCCCTTTCCTGCAAGATATACCGGCTTTACGACTTCCTCATTCTCAGCTACAGGATATGCACACATAAATATGACCGGAGGAATACACTTTACCTTAGAAATCGCTTCATCTATAGGAACCCCGTCCCATGCGGTTATCACGACACCGTTATGGATGCCGGACTTATAAGCCCCGGTAGCTTCATCAGCAAGGATTACAACTGTCTTGCCGTCATCTTTCCTGATCATGGAGAAGCCGTAATCGTTTCCTGCAAGCCTTTCTGCCACCTTGGCACTTAATTCATCGTCGGTAATCCTCATCGACAGATGCCCGTCATGGAATTCATAGCAGAGATTGGCGACCGCTTCAGCAAATGCTTCTTCGTCCTTATTTTTCTCAGCCTCAGCAGCCATGGGAAGATATTCGGCTCTTAAGGCATCGAAGTCTATCTCCTTGTAATCTCTTAGGATGTAATTCTTTTCGAGCTCATCAATGAGACCTGCCATGGACTTCTCATAACCCGGATGGCTGAAGTTTCCGAAATGATAAGCCGAGCCAAGCGCGAGAACATATACGACAGTCCATCCTGATATGAGCACACCCAGAAGACCGCTTACGATCAAGGGAATTATCTTATGCTTGCCTCTCGAAATGATGAGCGCTGCAACAAGATAAAGAACCGCTGCCACAAGATGTGGACCATATCTCAATAATCCGGTGAGCTGCGCGCCTCTTGTGAAGTTAAACAGATAGAATACCGCAAAGTTCAAAAGAGGGATAAAAGCAAGCACCTTGAAGACAGGCTTAACATTCTTCTTAACGAATACGACAAAACCTATCAGCACAAGGAGCCACGCAGGCGTAAACACCATAAGGTATGCAGTCGGGAGATCCACCAGCTGCAACAGTTCGAATATCTGTTTTAAGATGTCTATAAACATCTCCATTATTCAGAACCTCTTTATGTCCAGAGCGTTGTAATGCACATCGGTGATGCGCCTTCACTTACCTCAAATCCGCAGTGCTTATAAAACTCGATAGCCGTGTCATATGCGATAACACATATGCGCATGTAATCCTTGTAGTAATCCTTTACCATCTCAACGAGTTCTTTACCAATTCCCGATCCGTGATACTCAGGATCTACAAGAAGATAATGGACATACGCGTTCATGATGCCGTCATCCATTGCAGCTATGAGTCCCACGAGCTTATCTCCGTCCCACGCGGAATATACAGCCTTATAGTTGCGCATCGCGATAACGAGCTTATCCGGGAAGTGTCCTGATGACCAGTTCACCGAGAGGAATAGCCGCTCGAGCTCACCCTTTTCGAATTCATGCTGTTCGCTGTAATCAATATTCATCAAGTAAGCAACCTCTCATCTATATCATTCCAGTTAAAGGAGGACTTAACGCCCTTCATGCACGCGATCGAAGCCATTCCGTGAACGATAGACCAGATCTTGATAAGCTCGATCTCCTGCTCCTCAACGGTCTTTTCCAATCCGTTCTCTTCAAGATGGAGAAGATACATTCTCCTGAGCAAAAGGAACGGCGGATAATCGCCCTTGTATTCTTTATTCATCTTCAGGTGCGCAGTTATATTCTGTTTTCCGAAAAGGAAAACAAAGTAATCCGGATTCTTACTGAAGAACGTGACATAAGCCCTGCCCATCGCGATTATCGCTGCATCAGCAGTAGGCTTGCCTTCGATAGCTTTCAAAAGTTTATCCATAAACCTGTCAGTGACATTTGCCTTGATCGCTTCAATCAGTTCTTCCTTATCCTTGAAATGCGCATAAGGTGCAGCGTGCGATACATCACAGGCAGCCGCGACCTTCCTTAACGAGAGGTTCTCTTCTCCGTTCTCATTTATGATCTTTATCCCGGCATCGATAAGCGCCTGCCTTAGATTCCCATGATGATAACTGTCAGCCATTATATGTATTCTCCTTTATCTCTCTTAATGCCCTGCACGTCTCCTCCGGATTCTCCCAGAGCGGGCTGTGCGCAGCATTACTGATCTTATAAAACTTCTTCTGCGGTGCACTAACTGTCTCACAATAATCCCGCACCAGCTCCCAGGGGCAGTTGTAATCGTATTCACCACTTATGAAGAACGCTGGCACTTCAAGTCCGGTTATGGTCTTCCTGTAATCGAAGTTATCCGTCTCTTCAGCAAGAGGTGTCTTCCTGTACATCTTCATGCCCTTTACGTATCCGATCTTCTCAGCCAGCGTGTAGCACTTTGCAGTGATAATGGGCCAGGTGATACCTTCAAACTCGCTCTTATCCTTGATAGTTCCGCCGCCCGCTTCGTGCAAGAGATCAACGAATACATACCAATCGTTGCACTTAATGTTACCACTGTCAAGATGAGTGACAGAATCCTCAAGTCTTGCCAGGTTCCTTTTATCGCCCCTGCTCTCGAAAACATTCTTCATGAAGTTATACATAATAGTATCGTTCTCTTCGCTGTCAGTGACGCACTGCGCCATTCCTATGTAGGCATAATAGTTCTCAGGGTGCCTTTGCACTTCCATGAGCGCGATTTTCGAACCACCCGAAAAACCCATGATGTAGATCTTATCCTGATCAAAGCGCTCCTTAAGATAGTTGGTAACTGCTTCCGTATCATCAAGGAGATTATCCAGCGTAATGCTGTCACTATCAGCCCTGTTGTTATAAGCGATGCCCATATACCTGTAGTCCCAATAGACAACGGTAAAGTCATCTTCAAGCTTCATGTCCTTATACCTGTCAGTGAATACATAATCGTCAGTACCCGGGCCGCTGGATACCAGAAGAAGGACGGGATTATCTTTGTTCCTGCTATTGATAAAGAAGCCATTCGGAGCACCGTTTATATCCATGACGAACTTCTCAGATATACTGTCAGCCTCATTGTATGTCCTGATCGTGCCGGGACTCATCAATGCCCATACGGCTAGCAATATCAGGGGTACCGACAATATACAAACTATGATGATAACCATCTTTTTTCTCAATATCCTTCTCCAATCTTGACACTGTCTACATTCAAAGATTATAGCTAGTATCTTTACATTGTCAAGATTGTACCATGGGCATTTTATTATCTGTGTGCGTTTTCCAGAAAAAATTCCGACAGTATCGGACAAAAATCTGGAATTTTGAATAGCCCTGCCTGTCATGCCCGGCACTAAAAAAGAATCCCAAAACAAAAAGCAGCCGCGCTTATCGCAACAGCTGCTTTCTGCATATCTATATCGGGGTAATCAGAGGGGGGGTCATCCTATTGTCTTGCCGTCTTCAAGTCTGATGATGCGAGTGCCATAAGAAGCACACTGCTCAGAGTGAGTTACCTGAAGGATGGTAAGTCCTTTTTCCTTGTTGAGCTTTGAGAACAGATCCATGACTTCTTTCGTGGACTGGGCATCAAGGTTGCCTGTAGGCTCGTCTGCAAGGATGATCGAAGGATTGCCGATGACGGCTCTTGCAATAGCAACTCTCTGCTGCTGGCCGCCTGACAATGTATTAGGCATTGCCTTGCGCTTGTCGGTAAGGCCTGTGATCTCTAAGATCTCGTCAAGTGCACTTTTAAGTTCAGACCTTTTCCTGCCTGCCATTGTCTGCGGAAGGAGGATATTATCCATGACGTTCAGATTCATTACGAGGTTATAGAACTGGAATACGAATCCCATGTTCTTAAGTCTTAAGTCGGAGAGCTCATTATCTTTCAAAGAACCGATGTCCTTGCCGCATACGGAGATATTGCCCTCAAACTGTCTGTCGAGGCCTCCGATAAGATAGAGCATTGTTGATTTGCCGGAACCGGATGCGCCCATCAGGGATACAAATTCACCCTGTTCGACATTCATGTCGGCACCCTTTAAGACCTGGTTGATATTCTCGCCCTTACCGAATGACTTGCTTACATTTTTAACTTCAATGATCGTGCTCATTATATTATCCTCCAAATTATTACTCATACTTGATCTGCTCTGAGATCTTCATCTTCCTTAAGTTCCTGATCGGGAACAGGACTGTTCCGGTAAATACCACTGTCATCGCAATGAAGAACAGGAATACCGTCAACGGATTGACGTCGAAAGACATTGATATCGATTGTGTACTTGCCATAGCTTTCTCAATAACATTTATCATCAGCAGTCCGACTAACGTGCCTATGCCCGAAGCAGTAACGGAAGTTATAAGGACTTCCTTGAATAAGATGCCGGAAAGCTTGCCCTTGCCCATTGCTGTCGAGAGCATTACGGCACATTCCTTCTTACGGCCTTCGAATCCTAAGAGCTGGTTGGAGATCATGCCGATCGCGGTCATTCCGAGCGCGATTATGATGATGGCTCCGATTATTGCGAGCTGCTGTGCGTTCTGCTGCTTCTGATCTGCTGTGTATTCAGATATCGTCTCGACCTTAGTATAAGCTCCCTTTGCATAGGTCTCGAGCGCAGCTTTCGTGCCCTCCGGATCTGATGTCTTTATGAGGATCCAGGCAGGTTCCGGATAGCAATATACCTTGTAATCAGCCTCATTCAATATGAAGTTGTCGATTCCATTGCCGGAGCCTGAAGTAATTACCTTTCCTACGGTAAATTCCTTATCGACAGGAACTACTCCCTCAGGATTGAAAGTGATCGTTATGGTATCGCCTTCATTTATACCTTTACGGTTAGCATACTTCTTGTCGACTATGATCGTACCGGCCTCAATCTTTTCCGGGAGGTCATCAAAGCCGTTGAAATATCTGAATCCGCCGTCAGGCATTGCAAAGAACTGACCGAT
>CADCJM010000048.1 GCA_902801755.1 Oscillospiraceae bacterium | reverse complement strand
GCTAAGGGATCCATGATGGGTTCCGGCGGTGCTATCGTAATGGACGAAGACAACTGCATGGTTGACGTTGCTAAGTTCTATCTTGAATTCATCTGCGACGAGTCCTGCGGTAAGTGCACACCTTGCCGTATCGGTACAAAGAGAATGCTCGAGATCCTCACAAGAATCACTGAGGGTAAGGGCACAATGAAGGATCTTGATGAGCTCGAAGAATTGAGCCAGACGATCAAGGCTAACTCCCTCTGCGCTCTCGGTCAGACAGCATCCAACCCTGTAAACTCCACTCTTGCTCACTTCCGTGACGAGTACCTCGCTCACATCGTTGACAAGAAGTGCCCTGCACACGTATGTAAGAACCTTATGTCTTACAAGATCGACGCTGATAAGTGTATCGGCTGCGGTATGTGCGCTAAGGGATGCCCTGCAAGCTGCATCACACGTACAGATTACGTTGCAGAAGGACACAAGCTTGCATCCATGGCAATTGACGCTGATAAGTGCGTTAAGTGCGGTGCGTGCATCAGCACATGTAAGTTCAACGCAATTTCGAAGGTTTAATCAGGAGGCAAAAGAATGAGTTTAGTTAATATTAAAATTGAAGGTCAGCCCTATCAGGTTGAAGCCGGCCTCACCATTCTTGAAGCTGCTAAGGCTTGTGGCTATGAGATTCCTTCACTTTGTGCATTCAATCATGGCGAGTGCAACCAGGGTTCATGCCGTGTTTGCTTGGTAGAAGCAACAGGCGCTAGAGGACTCGTTGCATCTTGCGTATATCCTGTAGCTGAGGGTATGGAGATCAAGATCTCTTCTCCTGCAGCAGTACAGGCTCGTAGAAGATCTGTAGAGCTTATGCTCTCCAATCACAATAAGAACTGCCAGCAGTGCGATAAGAACGGCCAGTGCGAGCTCCTCCACGTAGCTCAGATCACAGGTGCTAGAGAAGATGCTTTCCAGGGTGTTCACTCTGAGACACACATCGACGTTCTCGCTCCCGGACTTATCCGTGATACATCCAAGTGTATCCTCTGCGGCCGTTGTATCGCTCGTTGCTCCAACGCTCACGGCATGGGAATCTTAGGTTTCGAAAACCGTGGCTTCGCAACATTCGTATCACCTGCTGAGAACAGAAGCTTTGCTGATTCTCCTTGTATCCAGTGCGGCCAGTGCGTCAACGTATGTCCTACAGGCGCTTTGATGGAACACTCCGAGATCGACAAGGTAGATGCAGCTTTCAAGGCTGGCAAGCACGTTATCGTTCAGGCAGCTCCTGCAGTACGTGCAGCTATCGGCGAAGAGTTCGACAATCCTGTCGGAACACCTTGCACAGGCAAGATGATCGCAGCTTTGAGAAGACTCGGCTTCGAGAGAGTTTATGACGTTAACTTCGGTGCAGACCTTACGATCATGGAAGAGGGCACAGAGCTCTTAGGCCGTCTCCAGAACGGCGGCGTTCTCCCTATGATCACTTCCTGCTCACCCGGATGGATCAACTACGCTGAGTACAACTACGGCGATCTTCTCCCTCACCTTTCTTCCTGCAAGTCTCCTCACGAGATGCAGGGCGCAGTAATCAAGTCTTACTGGGCACAGGAGAAGGGCATCGATCCTAAGGATATCTTCGTTGTCTCCATCATGCCTTGTGTTGCTAAGAAGTTCGAAAAGGAAAGAGAGCAGCTCGTTACAAATGGTTATCCGGATGTAGACGCAGTTCTCACAACACGTGAGCTCGCAAGAATGATCCGCCGTGCAGGTATCATGTTCAACCGTCTCCCTGATGAGGAGTGGGATCAGGATATCATGGGCGATTACACAGGCGCAGCTGTTATCTTCGGTGTAACAGGCGGCGTTATGGAAGCAGCTCTCAGAACTGTTTACTATAAGCTCACAGGTAAGGAGTGCGAGCCTATCGAGATCAAGGCTGTTCGTGGTCACGACGCCGGTATCCGTGAGGCTTCTCTCGACATCAACGGTACAACAGTTAACGTTGCTATCGCTTCCGGCATGAAGAGCGCTAAGGTTCTTCTCGACGAGATCCGCGAAGGCAAGTCAAAGTACCAGTTCATCGAGATCATGGGATGCCCCGGTGGTTGTATCAACGGCGGTGGTCAGCCTTATGTACGTCCTTGCTTCATGCCTAATGAGGGTGATGATATCCTCGACACATACAAGGAGAAGAGAGCTCAGGCACTCTATTCCGAGGATGAGCGTCAGGTTCTCCGTCAGTCACACAAGAATCCTCAGATCATTGAACTCTACGAGAAGTATCTCGGCGAGCCTAACTCACACAAGGCTCACGAGCTCCTGCACACAACATATGCTGCAAGAGAAGGCTTCAACGACGTAAAGTAATAAGTCTGAATAATAGCTTTCCAAGAGGCTGTCCTTAACAGGGCAGCCTCTTCTGTTTTTCGCGAAATGCTTAAAATAAAGGCGTTTGCAATTGTTAATGAGCCAAAACACTTTATTATCTAATTGTTTACATTGTTTGATATTTAGAAGATATCTTATACATTATTTGAGTATATAATACCAAGTATAAAGGTGGGTACACCGAACAGGGGTTGGCGGAATGAAGCACAGAATAGCCATTTTTTCGAACGGTTATAACGGCAGTATTACTCTCAAGGCGATAGAGGGTATCAAGAGATATGCCGCGGTTAAGGACTTCGATACGCACTTTTATATCGGATTTGCTGCAAGCAACGAGAAGCCCACTTTTAACGTAGGACAGTTCAATATCTACCAGCTTGCAAAGCTCGAACAGTACGACGGCCTCATCGTTTTCTCAGGTATCTTAAATAACCCCGAACTTGCCGAACACAGCTGCAGGACAGCCAAGGAAAAGGGGCTTCCGGTCGTAAGTATCGGTATGCCTTTCGAAGGCATTCCCAATGTGGACATCAACAATGAAGACGGCATGAGGGATCTCGTTGAGCACCTCATCACTGTGCATGACGTTAAGAGAGTCGTATATATCGGCGGTACCAAAGACCATGTTGATACGATCGAGAGATATAACGTAGTCTGTGAAGTAATGCAGAAGTACGGTCTTACTTTGGATGACAAAGACGTCTATTACGGCAACTGGGTAAATGAGACTGCGATCGACATAGCAAGGCAGCTCTCCAATGCTCCTGAGGGCCTTCCTGACGCGATCATATGCGCTAATGACATCATGGCTCTCGCGGTAAGCTGTGAGCTCCGTGACTTAGGCTACGAGCTTCCTGAGGACGTAATAATTACAGGTTTTGACAACATCGGCGAAGGCAGGGTCTCTTATCCTGCAATGACGACGGTTGACCAGGATTATATAACGGTCGGTTATAACGCCTGCAAGATCCTCTACGATGAGATAGAGGGCACGGACAATGAGAATCTTACCAGCGTAGCTTCCAAGCTCGTTGTAGGCGAGAGCTGCGGCTGTAACTGTGAGGCTAACAGCCCTTACGATATCGGCAGAAGGAATTACTGCAGGAATATCCACGCGAAGAGCAAGCAGGCTGACTTCTTTAACCGCTTTATGCGTACCGAGCGTACTAAGATCCTTGAGTCCAAGGACTACGATGACATGAAGCAGAGCTTAAGGGACTTTTATACCGTTAACCACGAATATATCGGTGAAGACTACTACATCATGCTCAATAAGGATTACTACGATGATCTGGCATCGCCTGATGAGGAAGTACTGAAGAACTGCTATGACACGAATTTTGATATTGCTGTGGCGCTCTCGAAAGGAAAGATCTCAGAAGAGGGCATAGACGTGAATCTCAAGATCCCGGGCTTTATCAAGCAGGAGGGCGAGCAGCACATTTACTTCTTCTATCCGCTGCATAACGAGCAGTATAACTACGGCTATGTAGTATTCAGAGACGGCACCTACATCATCGACGAAGCATTCCGTATCTACGAATATCTCGAAAAGCTCGAGCACTCCTTCATGGAACTGCGCATCAACATGCGTTTGGAAATGGTCAACAAGGAGCTGCGTTTCTTATATGACAAGGATCCTATGACAGGTCTTTACAACAGATTCTGCTTCGTAAGCCATGCTGTTCCGATCGTTGAAGAGAGTAAAGAGCACGGCAATACGGCGATGATCATGTTCGCTGATATCAACCACATGAAGAAGATCAACGACCGCTACGGCCATGTTTTCGGCGACAGGGCGATAAATATCGTGGCTGACGCTATAAAGAGATGCATCGGCGATGACAACGCAATAGGAATCCGTTACGGCGGTGACGAATTCCTGGTTATTGCTGCCAATGCGACTAAGGAATATGCCGAGAAGTTCGAGCGTGACATGATCGCCTTCATCGACAGGGAGAACAACCTGGGCATCAATCCTTTCAAGTTCTCCATAAGCGTAGGCTACGTCCTTACAGACCCCGCATCATCAAAGTCAGTCAACGACTATGTCGAAGAAGCTGACGTAATGATGTACGAGATCAAGAACGAGTATCACAAGACTCATCCCGGACTTAATTAAAAGATCTTATAGATCGTTGTATTCTCCTCTGCGAAGTAAGCGACATGCTTGAGGTTCCTTTCGACGAACTGCTTATTGAGCTCTACTCCGGAGTCGAGATCCAGATGATCGAAATCATCATCGATAATGAGATACTTGATATTTCTCTCTTTGCAGTATCTGATGAACTCATTCGGATCGTTGCCACATCCTGAGATAAGCCACTGATAGATGGTATCTCTCGTATTTGTGTCATGTCCTGCTGACCATGCGTAATAGGGCCAGCCGTAGTACATGGGACGTCCTGCAAGGATGAAACGGTTCATGGACCATGTGTAGGGTGTAAGGAATACGTCGGAAGGAGCAGTATTATCAGCGATCCATCTGGTGACGGGTGAATTCATGTCAGTTACCAGAGGATTTCTGTTGATATTTACATATGTGGCCCATTCGCTGACGCCTGTAGCTGTGAGAGGAACCATGAGAACTGCCGCAAGGATAATGCCTGCGAGCTCAAATACAAACCATGCAGTATAGGGGAGACCCTTTTCCTTCTTGGTCTTAACAGGCTCGTGCTTCAATGTCTCAGGCTCTAATTCTTCCTCTTCCTCTTCAGGTTCGGGTGTTGAACCGTCGATTACCGCGTCAGCAGATGCGATAGTGACATTGCCGTCGTCTTCAGGCTCATCTTCGCCGAACTTAATGGAATTAAGGGCGATCGTGCCGGGACGCATTGCAGCGTGAGCAGGTTCAGGTGTGGATTCCTTCAAAGCTTCATCGGAATCGTCCTCATCAGAGGTCTTATCTTCTTCAGATTCCTCATCTTCAGACTTTTCTTCAGACTCTGATTCTTCCTTGTCCTTTATATCTTCGCCGAAAAGGGCAGCAAGAGCAGCAACGCCGGCCTTGGCTTCGCTGTCATCTTCCTTCTTGCCTTCTTCGTCAGAATCTTCCTTTGATTCTTCTGTATCAGCCTCGGAGGATTCTTTCTCTTCTTCTGAAGGTTTCTCGTCTGACTCTTCCTTATCAGCCTTTTCTTCAGTGTCTTCAGTCTTTTCTTCAACGTCTTCCTCAGGCTCTTCTTCGTCTTCGGAATCCTTCTTTTCATCGCCGAAAAGGAGCTCTTCAGGAATCTCCTCTTCCTTGATCTCTTCTTCCTTCTTTGAAGACTGATCGTCTGAATCACCGCCCAGGCCTGATACGTCGGCATCAACGCCTGTGTGGGCTTCCATGGCTTCGATATCGAGAGATTCTTCTTCCTTTTCTTCAACAGGCTCACCGAAAGCGTTTGTGGAAGGGAGGACCGGCGTTCTGACGCCAGTATTTGAATCAGCAGCTACAACTGCGAGATCGCCGTCCATCAGGTTGCCGTCGATGATGTCGTCAGCTTCAACGGAATATGTGGGCTCTTCCTCTTCAGTCTTTCTCTTCTTGAGAGGAATATAGAGAAGATTTGCGATAAATGCCGCAACAAAAGCATCAACAAGGATAAGAGTTACCTGGATGAACTTGTGGTTTGCGAGCATCTCCAGAGTTACCTGGAAGAGGAACGCAAAGATCATCGGGTTAAGAACGCAGAGGAACAGCAGGAAGCGGTGAACAGGCTTCTTGTGTACCAGGTCGGATATAAGAGTTACTACCGCGAAAACTGCCGCAAGGATAAGTGTTAATCCCGTAACGATAAACAGGTAACGCGCGAGAGTGTAAAGTGATGCGTCTCTGCCAAGAATGAAGCCGGGTGTGAATACGAACGATACGACGTTCTTATATCCGCCGGAGAATACTAATGTCTGGATAAATGAAGATGCAACGGCGCAGACAGCAACTGCCAGATAAAGGAGCCTGCTCTCTGAGACGAGCGCCATTCCGAAGAGTACAAGGAGAAGCGCGATGAGGCAGGAACCGTGGAAATAAGGCATTACAATAACGAGAACGCATGCAAGGAATGTGAGGGACACAGGATAGAGAGGGTCCTCAGATCTTGTAAGCCATGATGTTTTCGAGAATGCAAAAGCCTTAATGCCCTCACCGAAGTTTTCAGCACGCGAAATGGAGATACCGAGTCTTCTTAAGAAAGGCAGGAAAATGATTACCATGATGATGATGACGGCAATACCGAGCATCAGGTGACGCTGGTTGGGATATACGTTGATGGCCCAGATGCCCCAGTCGTCGTAATCGGTAACCTTATACCACATACCGAAATTGAGGATCTCGTTTACAGCCTTTGCAAGGGTATAACCCTGGCGCATATATTCATTTAAGTGATAGAAAACATTAAGTGAGCTTCTGAAGAAGACCAGAATAGGTGCAACTGCAAAAGCTGCTCTTCTGGAGCTTAAGAGTACTGCGAGAAGTCCTAACAGGACGAGCGCGCATACCATAGTGATTATTGAAGGGAAGTTAAGTGCATAATCGATAGGGAGTCCCAGATATTCGAGCATGCCGCCGAGGAAATAGAAGAAGAAGTGATACTTGATTCCGTCTCCGGAGAAATGCATGTACTGGGTAGGGAAGTTAAATCCCTTGCCGAAGGATGAGACCATAGCCGTATGAGGCGAGAGGTCTGAGAATGTGGAAGCACCGTTGAGAAGTGATGTGCCGTTTACCCTGTATGTGTAGAACATAAGGAATGTTGCCATGATGGTGATGATCAGGATAACAACGCCGTAGAAAACAGAATCGGCAACGTTGTGCTGATATTCCTCGATCATGGTGGCACCGGCAGCCTTGAGCTCTTCACGCTTGATCCTTCTGCGGTTAATGAGGATGATGCATGTGAGGATCATCCAGATGAAGAATGCAAACGTAATGAGAATGCCGAGCTTCATGCAAAGGTCGCCGCTGTTCATTATGTATGACAGTCCGAGGATTACGAAATAATTGAAGAACGGGACGCACATAAGGCCCGTAACGATTCCTGCAGGAACCGTAAATAACGTATTCGGAATATGCGTAATAGCCTTCGCTGAAGGACTGCAAGCGACATAAAGCCTTCTGACATCCGGCACACAGAGGCCTACGAAGCAAATACCGAATGCAGCACATAATACTAAATATAAAATAGCGAGCATAAAAATCCCCTTATTTTAAATATCCTTCTAATATTATCACAACTTAGCTTTTTACAAACATGTGGCAATTTTTGAGTATCAATGAAGACGCCGCTCGAAAAAGAGTATAATCTGTCTATCTTTTGCGATAAAAGGGGAATTTGTATGAAAATTACTGTTCTTGGCGGCGGTCTGTCGCCGGAAAGAGATGTATCACTCAAGTCGGCAAGCCTTATTGCCAATGCTTTGCTCTCCAAGGGACACGAAGTTGCGCTGGTCGATCTCTACGACGGAATCGAGACCTCTTATCCTTGTGAGACATACTTCAGAAGGGGTACGGTAAATCCTTTTTCGTACACTATTCCTGAGACAGAGCCTGATCTCGACGAGATCATCAGACAGCACGGCGGAAGAAAGAGCTGGGTAGGCCCCAGAGTAATCGAGATGTGCAAATATGCTGACAAGGTCTTCTTAGGCCTTCACGGCAGCCACGGCGAGAACGGCCAGGTACAGGCACTCCTTGATGCTTTCGATATCTCATACACAGGCTGCGATTACTTAGGCTGTGCGATCGCTATGGACAAGGACCTCTCAAAGGCCCTCGCAAGAGCGGCAGGCTATCTTACGGCTGACTGGATCGTAGACGATCCCGAGAGACTTTCATTCGAGAGAGTAAATAAAGAGCTCGGAATCCCCTGCGTTGTTAAGCCTATCGGCAACGGCTCCTCCTGCGGCGTATCTATCGTTAAGTCACAGGATGAATTTGAGGCAGCCATAAATTATGCTGCTTCCTACCACCAGAAGATCCTTATCGAGAAGTTCATAAAGGCACGTGAGATCACGATCTCCATCGTTAACGATGAGGCTCTCCCTGTTACGGAGATCATTCCACACGAAGGCTTCTACGACTACAAGAACAAGTACCAGGACGGACTTACCACCCACGTATGTCCTGCACAGATCGAAGAGGAAGATTACAAGAAGTGCCAGAAGATCGCTTTAAAGATCTTCAAGCTCCTGAGAATGACCCAGTACGGCAGGGTCGACATGATGTACGACGATGTCAACCACGAATTCTGGTTCATCGAAGCAAACAACCTCCCCGGAATGACAAACACATCGCTTCTTCCTGAGGCAGCAAAGGCTAACGGTATTTCTTATGAAGACCTGGTCGAGAGCCTCGTTCTGAACTGCGGAAGAGACTGAGACATATCTCATATTTTTGACCATTTTGTTGATACGCGCCCTTAGTTCAGATAGAATTAAGGGTGCTTTATTTAATAAACCGGAGGTCTCTTATGAGTGACAAGAGAACTGATTACATCAGCTGGGACGAGTACTTTATGGGCGTTGCAAAGCTTGCTTCCATGAGAAGTAAGGACCCTTCCACTCAGGTAGGCGCATGCATCGTCGACAAGGATAACTACATCTTATCCGTCGGCTATAACGGATTCCCGATCGGCTGTGACGACGAGGAATTCCCCTGGGCAAGATCAGGCGGAATGCTCGACACAAAGTATGCGTTTGTCGCTCATGCTGAACTTAATGCGATCCTTAATTCCAAGGAAGGCAACCTCGCCGGTTCCACGGTTTATGTTACGCTTTTCCCCTGCAACGAATGCACCAAGGCTCTGATCCAGAAGCGTGTTGCGAAAGTGGTCTATTTCGACGACAAGTATCACGATACTGATGCTTCAAGAGCAGCTCGAAAAATGCTCGATGCAGCCGGCGTCGTATACGAGAAGTACGAACCTTCCGGCAGAAAAGCTGAGATCGATCTCTAATGGAGTCTTAATATGAAACGCAAAACGGGGCAGAAGATCCTTCTGCTTTTTATTTCATTGGTCTTTGTTTTTACCATTTTCCCGATGGTGTCTCTTGCCGCCCCCAAAGGTACTGCAACTTCTAACTGCTGGGGCAGCGGAGGACAGCTTGAGATCCAGCTGTCAGGCTGTTCAGGTTATAAGAGCATCACTGTAGTAGCTGAATTTTCGGGCAAGATAAATTCAGCCACAGGCTGGGGATTTGACTCATATGTCATTAAGGGAAACCAGGTTACTGCAACATGTTCTTCGACCGGTTCCAACAGCTGGGGATTCGATAACAAAGTAGGAATCCAGGTCACTGGAAGTGACGTTAATTCTGCAAAGCTCGTTTCAGTCTCAGGCGACGGCGAGTCCGGAAGCGTTAATGAGACACAGAACACCAAAACATCTGAGACCACAGGTACCACCAAAGCCACAGAGCCTGCGAAAAATCCTGATCCCGCACGCAATACAAAGGGCATCGAAGGTGACGACTGGCTTACGACAGAAGGCTCACACATCGTCGATAAGGACGGCAAGGAAGTCTGGCTTACAGGCTGTAACTGGTTCGGTTACAACACCGGAACCAATCTGTTCGACGGCGTCTGGAACTGCAATCTCAAGGACACGATCAAGGCGATCGCAGACAGGGGATTTAATGTCTTAAGAGTCCCCATGAGCGCTGAACTCCTGCTCCAATGGAAGAAGGGTGAATACCCCAGAGCCAATTACAACAACGCTTATAACGAAGAACTGAATTCGATGAATTCCCTTGAGATCTTCGATTACGTTCTCTCACTCTGCGAGAAGAACGGCATGAAGGTAATAATCGACATTCACACCGTAAAGACCGATGCTTCCGGTCACAACCACCCCGTCTGGTACAGGGAAGACATGACCGTCGTTCACTTTGTCGATTCGCTCTCTTGGATCGCTGACAGATATAAGAATAACGACACCATTATCGGTTACGACTTAAAGAATGAGCCTCACGGAAAAGCTTCGGAGACACCTCATGCCATTTGGAACAATTCAGACGATATGGACAACTGGAAGTGGGTCGCACAGATTGCCGGCAATGCCGTTCTGGACAAGAATCCAAATGCTCTCATCATTATCGAAGGCATCCAGATCTATCCGAAAAACATCAAGGCAAACAACTTCGTTTCCAAAGATGACGATAACGATTATTACAACACCTGGTGGGGTGCAAACCTCATGGGTGTAAAGGATTATCCAATAGATTTCGGCAGTCCTGAACGCAACAAACAGATCGTTTATTCGCCTCACGATTACGGTCCGAGAGTCTACGAACAGCCGTGGTTCAAGGGCGGTTTTACATACGAATCGCTGTATAAGGATGCATGGCACGACTACTGGCTCTATATCGCGGAAGAAGACATCGCACCCATCTTCGTAGGTGAGTGGGGCGGCTTCATGGAAGGCGATAATCTGAAGTGGATGGAATACTTCAGACAGCTTATCGCAGAACGTCATCTCCACCATACTTTCTGGTGCTTCAATGCCAATTCCGGCGATACCGGCGGCCTTGTAAAAGACGACTTCAAGACATGGGACGAAGAGAAATACAACTTCGTAAAAGAAGTCCTCTGGAAGAGCGAGAACGGCAAGTTCATAGGCCTCGATCACGCTGTCCCGCTGGGTGTTAACGGCATTGCATTAAACGATTACGAAGGCATTATAATCACGCCTTCGCCTGATAAGCCGAAGCCGAACACCTGGAGCACGGAAACGATTGTTGATACCACCGAAGAGACAATAGGCGACACCTGCGGAGGTGTTTATTACGATGACAAGCCAGACCTTGCCTCTAATATGATCCGAAAAGCCTCAACGATTCTCGTCGTAGTTGTTATAATAGCTATAGTTCTTACTGGCGGCGCCGTAGCCGTCATGATCGTCCTTAAGAAAAGGGCTGACAAGAGGAAAAACGAAGAACTGATCATGCCTTTCGGTCCTGATGAGACCGCGGCTGAAAATAAAGAAAATGAGGTAATTGCTGCCGGATCCGCTGAGAGTAAAACGGACGAAGCGCAGGAGGATAATTGACATGTTAAGTATTTTCATGGCCAATATTTTCGAGAATAACAGCCAGCTCGGACCTATCGTTTTCTGGCTTGCGATAATCGTTGTCATCGGTCTTATCATTGCGACTGTAGTGATCCACATGAGGGACAAGCGCAGAGAGAAGATAGACGATGAGCTCGATACAGCATGGAGAGCAGAACAGGTCGTAAACCGTGTCGAAGCTATCACTCCCAAGAACGGGAAAAAGAAGATCCGCCAGATCAAGCGCGGAACCAGGGATCCCAAGAAAAAGGAAGAGGAAGAAGCAGCTTCCAAGAACACTTTGCTCGGAGGAAAGAGCGAAGCTCAGATGGAAGAAAAGGAAGCAAAAGACCTCTTCGGTTCTCTTGGAATCTCATCAAAAAAAGCCGAGGAGATCGACAAAGCAAAAGAGCAGATCATCATCAACGGCTATCTTCAGAAGTCCAATACGGCTCCCATCAGACCCGTTTATTCCAATACTCTTGAAGCGCGTCAGCAGCAGCGAAAAGAGCTTGATTCCGACGAGGTAGGTAAGGAAGCTGAAACACCCGCTCT
>CADCJM010000047.1 GCA_902801755.1 Oscillospiraceae bacterium | reverse complement strand
CTGAAAAATCACATAGCACTCTGGGATGTCATCGGTTCGTGTGAAATCGAAGGTTCATCTGATTCGAGCATCAGGAATGTGACGGTCAACGACATATCGAAGATCCTTAAAACAGCTGATATCAAGACGATATATCTTAACGGCGGAAAAGCATATCAGTTATATCAGAAGTATCTGTTCCCTTCTGTCCGCCGCGAAGGCATTTTGCTCCCTTCAACAAGTCCTGCCAATGCCGCGTGGAATCTTGAGAGACTTACCGGTACCTGGAAGATGATCAGAGAATAAAAGAACCGGCATTGATCCTGACCGGTTCTTATCATTTACATCTTCTGCTTCTGCAGGTAATTATTCTTCACACACCAGTTTCCAAACCTGGAAAAGACATCATCACCAAACAGCTCTTTCAAGTACTCTGCATACTTTTTCATTGCCGCTTCATCGTATGCGGAATAATAGTCGTATGTGACCTGGTCTGCTTGAAGCTTTGCACAGACTTTTGAGAATGCATCGCTGCCGTATTCTTCAAAGAGGAACTGCCACAAGCGCTTCCCATAGTAATATTCGGGGCCGCGTTCAGCCATACTCAAGGTGTTGTAATCAGCCACAAAAATGGTTTCGGCATTTTCGGCATTCACAGTCTCAGGAAGGGAGCCTTCATCCCAGTTCTTCTTTTTGAGGACTTCCGCCATAACAGGATTCTTGTCAGCAAGCGCTTTTACGACGGAATAACCCATGTAATCTGCGATGCCTTCGGTCATGCAGTGGGACATCCGGCAGTTTCTTAAAGTGACCGTATGTGTCAGTTCGTGCGCGAAATTTGAATAATCGATGTAATCATTTCTACGCCAGGGGTTATCCCTGAATTCAGGAATGGAATCCCAGAGTTCATCTGAGAAGAGTTCATATTCGCAGAAAAGCGCCTCTGAGGCATCTGCGCAGGAGATATAGCCCTTCGGTTCGCGGTCAGCTACAATGAATATCGCTATCTTCTTTCCGATCTCCCAGCCGTCCCAGGGATTAAAACCTGTTCCGTAGTAGCTTGAGTTGTTGTTAACTACACAATCGGGGTATGTGTCAGGAATAGAGGATATTCCCAGCTGTGATTCGATCTCATCAAGGATCTGTTCGATATTAGCGGCAAAATCTCCCGGAATGGTAATGTCCCTGTCGAGGAGGATAATATACTTATCGCCTTCTATATAGCAGAATTCCTCTGTAGTGACGCTGTGTTCCCTGACTCCGTCAAGCGTAATAGCCTTGTATGGTGAGATATCCTTCGGATTCTTTGATACTGCAGGTTCAGTCTCAGTGGTCTGGATCTCGGGCATTGTCCATGCCGTGTCTTCCGTCGTCTGTTCAGGTGCCCTGTCACATGCACATAAGATCATGCCGGCTGCACACGCCAATGCAAGAGCCAGTGAAACCTGTCTTTTCATCCATTTGATCTTCCTCATAATCTGCTCCCTTATAATCCAAAAGTTGAAGTTCACAATTAATTATAATAATATATCTTGCTGATGAGCGGAAAACAAACCGCAGTCATATGAAACTTCGAAAAGAGGAAGCCATGCGCAATGGAACTTATTAAGGTCCTGTATATAGATCCCGGTACAGGCGGAATGCTTTTTACCGTCCTGTTCGGCATATTCGGTGTGCTGGTATTCTCCCTCCGCGCCCTGATGCTGAAGATCAAGTTCTCCTTAAGCCGCGATAAGAATGCCAAAGTCAACAGCGAGAAGATCCCTGTCGCTATTTTCGCGGAATCCAAAAGATACTTTAATATCTTTGAGCCCATTTTGGACGAGCTCGAAAAAAAGCAGCAGAAGACAGTCTATCTCACATGTTCCGAAGACGATCCAATCTTCAAAAAGGACTATAAATACATTACAGGAGAGTTCATCGGCGAAGGCAACAAAGCTTTCTCAAGACTCAATCTCCTTAATGCTTCAGTGGTATTCTCCACTACCCCGAGCCTTGATGTTTTCCAGTGGAAGCGTTCGAAGAATGTCGACTGCTATATCCACATCATGCACGCTGCAAAAGACATCACGCTCTACAGGATGTTCGGCACAGACCACTACGATGCCTTCATCCTTTCGGGCGAATACCAGATAGACCAGATAAGGAAATTAGAGCAGATGAGGGGGCTTCCCGAGCGTGATTATGCGCTCTGCGGCGTTCCCTATCTTGACGTCATGAAAAAGCGCTTGGAATCTTCAGGTGAGGTTCCCCCTCATGAGCGCACCGTGCTTCTTGCACCTTCCTGGGGCGAGAGCGGTATCCTTTCCAGATTCGGCGAGAAGCTCATCGACAGCCTCATCACAACAGGCTACAGGATAATCGTAAGACCCCATCCCCAGTCACTCGTTACCGAGAAGGATCTTCTGGACGGTCTTATGGCTAAATACGACGGTTCCAAGGTCACATGGAATACCGATATCGATAATTTCGAAGTATTGAGACAGTCAGATATCCTGATATCGGACTTCTCCGGCGTCATGTTCGAATTTGCGATGCTTTTTGACAAGCCCATTATCTATACGGATACAAAGTTCGATCCCGCTCCTTACGATGCGGACTGGATCGATGAGACTCCGTGGACATTTGCCATCCTTCCCTCTCTGGGTCTTGAGCTGAACGATGAGAATGCAAAGGATATCAAGTCTCTGATCGACAGATGCATCGAAGATCCTTCATTCACTGAAGGACGCGCAAAGGCAAGATCTGACATCTGGGTCAATATCGGTGAGAGTGCAGAGAGATCTGCTGACTTCATCATTAAGAAATACAAAGAGGTTGCTGAAAAGAAATCCTCTTCTGAAGCTGATACCAAAACAAAGAAAAAGAAAAAGCAAAAGAATAAATCCAAGCGTGTGGAGGTGACACGATAATGACTTTCTTATCTTCACTTTATACGCTGATCCTGTCACCTTTAGAGCTCCTGTTCGAGATCGTTTTCACGGTTGCAAACCGCATCATCGGCAACCCCGGATTATCGATCATATTCTTAAGCCTCGCCTTCAATTTCCTGGTTCTCCCGCTTTATAAGAGAGCTGATGAACTGCAGGCTGAAGAACGCGACATCCAGGCAAAGATGGCTTACCGCATCAAGCGCATCAAGAGCACATTTAAGGGTGACGAGCGCTTCATGATGCTTCAGGAATACTACCGTATCAATCACTACAAGCCGATCTACCAGCTCAAGAGCTCTGTCTCTTTACTCCTGCAGATCCCGTTCTTTATTGCCGCATACAGGCTCCTGTCCAGGATGCAGTGTCTGCAGGGCGCAAGATTCGGATTTATTGCTGATCTCGGAGTTGAAGATGCGACTTTCACGATCGGAAGCTTTCCTGTAAATATCCTCCCGATCCTGATGACTCTTATCAACATCGTATCCGGAATCATCTATACAAAGGGCCATCCCTTAAAGTCCAAGATACAGGTCTACGGCCTTGCAGTCGTTTTCCTCGTTCTGCTCTACCACTCACCTTCAGGACTTGTTTTCTACTGGCTCTTAAACAACGTATTCTCACTCGTTAAGAATGTCTTTAACAAGCTTAAGAACCCCAGAAAGATCGTATATATCCTGTCTGCTCTGGCAGGCGCCGGCGTTGCTTCAGTGATCTTCCTTAAGAGCGGCCTCGGCTTAAGACAGAAGATCCTTTTAGGTGCAGTTGCCCTGCTTCTTGAGCTCCCTCTGATACTGAGCTTCATAAAGAGAAAGCCAAAGGCTAAGGTATATGAGAAAAAGAACGGCACATTCTTTGCCGGAGCTGTCCTCATGGCCCTGATCACAGGATTCCTTATTCCGGCTTCCGTCATCAATGCTTCGACAGATGAGTTCATCGAAGTGTTAAGCCCTTCATCTCCTGTGCTCTATATCGTTAATGCGATGCTGTTGTCTTTTGGCAGCTTCGTACTCTGGGGAGGTATTTTCTACTTCTTCATGAGCGATAAGATGCGCACTTTCTTTACCAAGGCAATCTGGATGATGTGCGGCGCTTCTGTTATCAACTACATGCTGTTCGGCACAAAGCTCGGTACACTCTCTTCAACTTTGCAGTACAAGACCGCTCCGGCATTCGGCCTTAAGGACTACCTTATAAATGCACTGGCAGTTGCAGCAGTCTGCGCAGCTTTGTATTTCATTATCACGAAGTTTAAGAAGATTGCTCTTCCCGTTCTTCTGGTAGGCATCCTCACAGTTATCGGAATCGGTTCATACAATACATCTAAGATCGTCAAGTTCTACGCAGAATACGCTGCGCGCACACACGCTTCCGATATGCCGTCTATTCCTTTGAGCAAGACCGGCAAGAATGTCGTAGTTATCATGCTGGACCGTGCTGTCGGCGACCTGGTTCCCTATCTTCTCAATGAGAAACAGTCACTTCAGACACAGTTTGACGGCTTCACTTATTATCCGAATACGATCTCATATGGTACCCACACGATATTCGCAGCTCCGGCTCTTTTTGGAGGCTATGAATATACTCCCGAGAGGATCAATGAGAGATCTGACACGCTGCTCTCAGACAAGCACAATGAAGCGCTTAAGCTCATGCCCGTTCTCTTCGGTGATGAGGGCTATGACGTAACTATTGTCGATCCGCCCCTTGCAGGCTATTACTGGAATCCCAACCTTAATATCTACAACGATCATCCGGAATTCCATACATACCTTACAAGCGGCAAATTCAATATCACAGAGAATAACATCAACGTCTCCGAGGAGGCTTCAGGACGCGTGATCAAATCCCGCAACCGCAACTTCTTCCTGTATTCACTGATGAAGACAGCGCCTGTCATTTTCCAGGAGACTATCTACAACGGCGGAATCTATAATGAATCCATAAATACCGCAGTAAGAGTTGACGGCACAGCTGAGACCAGTGCTCTTGTCCAGCAGCAGTACGGACTCTCGCAGAGTGTCGGCTACGACCTTGATTTCCTTCAGTACTATGCAGTACTCGATAACCTTAAGAACATTACTGAAATAAACGATGACGAGCAGGCATCTTTCGTATTGTTCACAAACGATACGACACACTCCCCGTGCCTTTTGCAGAAGCCTGATTACAAGCTCGCTTATAAGGTCGACAACACTGTATACGACAAGAATCTCAATGCAGGCTACAGACTTAACAACAGAACGATCAACATGTATTCGAGCGACCAGGTATCCCATTACCATGTAAACATGGCTGCTTTCATTAAGCTTGGAGAATGGTTTGATTACCTGCGCGTAAACGGTGTCTGGGACAATACACGTATCATCCTTGTATCCGATCACGGAACAGCAGTCGGCTACTATGACGTTCTTTGTGTTAACAAGGAAATGGGCGGATTCCTGCCTCTCCTGATGGAAAAGGATTTTGGTGCAACAGGATTTACCGTCTGCGAGGATTTCATGACCAACGCGGATACTCCGGTCCTTGCAACAAACGGCATAATAAAGAACCCCGTAAATCCTTACACAGGCAATCCTATTAACTCTGACCTCAAGACCGGAAAGGAAAAAGTCTTCCTGTCAGGAGACTACGTCCTTGCAAAGAACAGGGGCAAAACGACGTTCGGCATGGCCTCCTGGTACATTGTCGAAGGCAATCCCCATAAGTCCAACAGCTGGAGATATATTGGTGAGAAATAAATAAGAGGCTGTCTCATGAGACAGCCTCTTCCATTATGCATTATTTAAGCTTTTGCATCAGCCTTCGATATTACAGATCAGCTGACCGCCCTTCGTATAGAACCTGATAGATATCTTTTCCGGCCTGGTCTTATAGTACTTCTCGAATCTGTCCTTGGTAGGTTCGATATAGGTCTGAAGGCCATACATCTCTATGCCTCTCTTAAACTGGGTCATCTGTTCATTATCCATGGAATACTTAAGTCTGAATGACATGATGATATCGTTGCCATGGATCTCAAGACCTAAGTCATCACAAGTATCTTTATAATCCTGTGTCTGCTTTTGCTCATTAATAAATCTGTCTATCTCATACTTGCTGATCTTCTGTTCGAGAGTTCTGTCATCGTGACAGCCGGTGAACATGAACAGGCACATGAAAACAACTAATACACTGGTAACAACCTTACGCATATAAACACCCTCCTGATTAATCCTCACAGATATTAGATAAATAGTAGATATAGTTGAAGTTCGTGTCAATGCGGTACGCCTCCCTCAGGTCTTATATTGTGCAAATTCTCCTCTGAAAACAGGCCAAAATGGTCAAGGTGTATAATATAAAATGAGTATCCGGCAGACAACGGATGCTCTGGGCCGCTATTTGCTTGGAATAAGGAGGGGACAAACATGCGCCTGAAAGATAAGAAGACTCACATAAGGAGGGTCGTGGGTGCCTTTGCAGCATTCATGTGCCTTATCATGATCCCGACAGTAAGTATGGCATCTGGATTTGCCACATCCGGCGAAGTCGATGCGGCCGGTTTTGCGACTGACCTCGCTTTCTATGCCGGTGCATTCTCAACTGCCGTCACGGCATCGATCAATCCGTCAGCAACTATGGCATTCCTTGCCATCTTAGGTGCGATCGAAAATGCCGCAGTTTATTCACCTGATTCCGTATTACTCTGCAATATCGCTGATTTCTTAAACGGTGTGCCGATCTTAAGAGAAGTGGGAAAGCTCCCTATAGCCAATCCCTACGCAGCAGTATTCCTTACTCTTATTGCAGCAGCACTCATAGTCATTCACTCTTTTGCCGAATCCAAGTTCGTTTCAGAAGAGACCATCGACAAGCTCGATAAGCTCATCGGATACATCTGCACGGTAGCTGTCTCGCTCCTGCCTTTCGTCACCACTAATGCCCTGGAAGCAGATCCTCCGGGAATCAAGGGAAGCTCACTCGTATTGCGTTCGGCAAACATTTTCGGCCAGGCAGCAGGCTCTCCTACGGTAGGAACCTACCTTCTTGCAGGAGTTACGGTCATCGCGATCACAATCTTTTATAACTGCATCTATTCATGCATTGACAACTGGGAAGTCATAGTAGCCGCATTCCCCATGAAGGGAACGAGCCTTATCTGGCAGATCATAAAGGCATTGCTCCACGCAGGCCTTCTCGTACTCCAGGTTTTCGCGCCTGTAATAAGCTTCATCATAAGCATTCATCTTGCAGTCGCCGGACTGTTCCTGTTCAGGATCTTAAAGAGGAATGCACAGTACTATAAGGACGTCTATGTTTTCACGATCCTGCAGAAGATCTTCAAGAGAAATGATGAGATTCCGAAGATCGAAAAGCACGTTCCAGGAAGACTTAAAAAGCTCTATCCCAACATGGAGATCTGCATATCCGTCTACACCTTCCACGGTTATGCGCGCCTTGCAAAGCGCTCGAGAGTATGGCTCATAAAGGAAGGCGATAAGATAGATCTCGTTTATAAGAGACTTATAAGGAAGCCTTATATCATCTCCTGGAATGAACTTAAGGAACAGCAGGAAGGCAAAAAGATCTATCTTGAGAACTGCGCGAGATTTCTGAAGATCCGCACGGAGGACTTGAAGCTCGAGCTTGTCATGTCCACACGTTATAAGCCTGAAGCCGGGATGCTCTCTGAGCTTTTGGGGCTTGAGGATTACGAGCCCGTTAAGCAGGAGATAAAGGAGACCAAGAAGCTCAGGCGCAAACTTAAGCGCGGCAAGTCTTCTGTTGAGACGGCTTAAATCTTAAGTACAGTTAAATATCCGCAAATGAATACTGCCGCATCATTCCTGCGGCAGTATGTTTTTCTCATAATAGTGTTTGATAATCGATCTTCTCGTAACGATCCCTATGAACATTCCCCTGTCATCCGTGATCGGTACGAAGTTGGAATCCATGGTCTTTGTTATGAGTTCCTCGACAGACTGGGTAATAAGGACCGGCCTGTACTTATACTTGTTGAGGTTTACGTCAGAGAGCTTGAACTGCTTTAAGCTCTCAATGGCCAATGTGTGGGGCTCTCCGCCCTCACCTTTAACGATGAACCACAGAAGGTCTCCTTCGCTTACAGTTCCGACATAGTGGCCCTCCCTGTCGATGACAGGTACTGCAGCATAAGAGGTGCTGTGCATCTTCTCTAATGCCTGGTCTACGGTTATGTCGTTATAAAGATATGTGATTTCCTGTTTGGGTCGTGTAAAAAAAGCTATATTCATTAAGCGCCGCCTAGATCCTTATCAATTCTTACCTGGAAAGGTGTTGCAGTAAGACCGTTTTGAGCATGCAAAGGGGTCGGTCCGTAGGAGAAGAATGCATATCTTACCTTTGACGGGAACTCGACCAGGGGGCATGACAGAAGGACAGTCTTGCCGTCGAAGTCCACAGATGCTTCAGCCGGATAGAACTTGCCGTCGTCGCCTGCCAGTTCGAAGCCTGAATCGTCAGGTCCGAATCCGGTCGTAAGGTTCAAAAGGAGATAGTCTCCGCCGAACGTGATCTCCACGCCCTCGCCTCTTCTCGCGTCAATGATGAACGGTGATACAGCGTCGACCTTTTCGAAGCCATAGACGAACTTCTCAGCCAGAAGCGCCATTCTGTCACCCGGTGTCTTCTTGTCGGACGGGAACAGGTTGTTAAATTCACCGCAGTCAACGATTACCGCCATGTAGACGTTCGGCATATCGATCGCCACGATCTGCTGCTGCTCACGGAGGAGCGGCCATGACATGTCGTCAAAGCCCATATATTTACGGTCTTTGGAAATATACATCGGAAGCTGGCAGAAGATAAACGGCAGCTGGTCATCGAAGAACACGTCGCGCCATTCCTTGATCATGGTCTCGAAAACATGTCCGTACTCAGACTGGTGTCCGTCAGTATCTGCCTCACCCTGATAGAAGATGACACCGCGCAAAGTATAAGGCGCGATCCTTAAGATCATGCACTCAAAAGCAGCGCCCGGACGTCTGGGAGACCTGTGTCCGACAGGTGCCGGCCACGGAGCAGGTCCGAACTTAATATCTGCTTCAGGATATGTGAGATAAGGATTCTCTTTAAGTGCTTCATTGAGCACTTTATTGTATTCGGCGTATTTCTCTTCGAACTCGGCATCAGCCTTGTCATATTCTTCAGGAGTAAGCTCGGAAGCCGCGTCGTCAAAATCCTTGATATACTGCCTTCCCTCTTTGGTGGAGAGCAAAGATTCCACACTCTGCCAGTTGTCTATGGTAGCTCTTGTGGAGCAGCACTGGATGATTCCGATCTTGGCGTCGATTCTGGATTCGATCTCTCTTGCAAAATAGAAAGCAACGGCACTCATCTGCCCTGCTGTGGAGCTGTCGATATCGATCCATTCGGTATCAGCTTCAGCCTTGGCCTGCCGCTCGCTTAAATGACCGAAAGTAGGAACTCTGTAGAACCTTATCTCAGTCTTGCCGATCTTAGGGATAATGAACTTGGCAAATTCGGATCTGGTAAGCGGATAATCCATATTACCGCCGCCTGCAGCAAGCCATACCTCGCCTGCATAAACGTCAGTAAGTCTCTTTACTTCCGCATCGTTCTCGAAGACCCTGATCTCATACGGACCGCCGGGTTCATCGACCGGATCCAGACAGATAAGGAAACTTCCGTCCTGCTCTGTTCCGCAAGTGCCTGTAGATACTTCATCCCCGTCTTTGAAAAGAGAAGCTCTTATTACACAGGTCCTGTCGGAAAAGCCAAACACACGAAGCTCAGCGCCCCACTGGAAGACCATCTTATCCTTAAAAATGCCGTTTAGTGTAATTGCCATACCTTTTTATTATATCAAATAACTAAAGTTGTAGTTCTACCAGTTATAAGATAACCGATAATTGTTAGCACAATGTTAGGAGCAAAGCACCAAAACCTAAACAACTGATGAATATTCTTTAGCCGAAAAATGTCTCACAGAAGACCAGTGCCTGTGCGGCATCTCCGTTCATCGTTATGCTTCCCTGAGATACAGCAACCACAAAATCCTTGTCACCGTTTAACACGGCTGCGAATGTCCCTGCGTCAGCATCGATATAAAAAGGTGCATTAATATACTCGTAAGGAGCAACTTCAGCAACGCCGTCTTCTATCTTTACATATAACGGCAGGTTGTCGAGATTACCGTTCAAGGTAATCTGTGTAGCTGTGTCCTGAAGAAAAGAGACCTTTTTTGCTCTCGCTTCAACTGCCTTGAAGATGCTTCCGAATGTGGGTTCTACCTTCTTTTGCATATTAGATCACTCCTTAAAAAATTTTATTCCTTTACAGCTTTGCTCTCGAAAGCCAGTATCCATGAGATGGGTATAGCCTTCGAAGCAAAGTGCAGAAGTTTCTGTGAGAACGGATATGAGATCATCCTTCTGCCACGGGCAGACGCTTTGAGCGTTGCTTTTGCGAGCTTAACAGGATCTGCGACAAAATTCTTACGCCAATCTGTAAAATTTGTTTCCTTTCCTTCAGTCGCCCTTCTCTGGAAATCCGTAGCGACAGGTCCCGGACAGACTACCGTAACGTCAATGCCCTTGGGCTTTAACTCGCAGCTCATAGCTCTCGAAAAGGATATTACATAAGATTTGCTAGCTGCATAGCACGCAAATCCCGGCTGCGGCAGGAAACCCGCCGAAGAGCCGATATTTATTATCTTTGAATGCTCACTGCCTTCCTGCTTCATGAAAGGCACAGCGATCTTTGTCATCAGGCTTAATGCCGTGCAGTTGATCGCGATCGTATCTGATAAAGCCTTTTCAGCCTTGTCTGCCATAAGGCCCTTAATGCCCATGCCGGCAGAGTTAATAAGCAGGCCTACTTTGGGCTTTTCTTCTTCCAGTTTGGATTCTATTTTCCGGATGCCTGCTTCAGAAGAGAGATCTGCAGCAACAGGAACTATCTTTCCGCCGCCAATAGAAGATGCCAAGTCATTTAGAGCATCCTCACGCCTTGCTATTGCCCATATCTCATCAAAAGGGGTTTTAAAGAATTCACCGTTATCACGCGCAAGAAGCTCTATAAAAGCTTTTCCTATGCCTGATGAAGCTCCGGTTACAATTGCGATCCTTTGGTACATAAACGCTTCTCCTTGGAAGAAGTTCCGTACCTTCAATAATACACTCTATAAAAAAATATTAAAAGAGAATGTCCTTAAAGCAGACTCTCTGCTTATTGTTATCGTAATCGAAGCAGTGTCTGGAGCCGCCTGCGCAGTATTTCTCATGCTCACAGCTCTGGCACTCCCTGCAAAGCGAGGACAGGGGCTTTCTGAATTCCTGGAAACGGTTGAACCAGACATCACTGAACTTATCCTTGTAGATATTTCCCTGAACGAACTCAGGTCTTTCTTCGATATCAAGACATGCAGTTATATCGCCGTTTACTCTTATCGCTGCCGTATGTGTTCCGGCACCGCAATAGAAGAACCAGTCTCTTACTTCCCTCTCGTATTCAAGGCCGAGATAATGAGAGCAGCCGTAACCTACGGGGATGCCCTGCTCTCTCTTAGCGCGGATAAAGCTAAAGATATATCTCTGGTCATCAGGCGTAAGGAGCATGTCCGGATACTCTAATGCTCTGCCCATCGGCTCGATGCCGATAACACGCCATGAATCGAGATCCATCTTATCTAAGATCTCATAGAGCTCATCTAACTCACCGATATTCTTGTGATTTACAACGGTCGTAACCTGGATATGCCTGAAAGCCTTGCGGTCTATGAGGTTCCGGATACCCTCCATGGCCCTGTCGTAACCGCCCTTGATGCCCCTTTGCCTGTCGTGTGTATCACGGAGACCGTCGATACTTACAGACACGGTGCCCATCTTAACTCTCGCGAGCATGTCAGCTACATCTTTGGTAATAAGGGTGGCATTTGTCGTCATGCCCCAGTGAAAACCCTCACTTACGGCATAACCTAAAAGCTCTTCAAAATCAGGATAAAGGAGCGGCTCTCCGCCCGTGATGCAGAGCTGGACCTTCTTAAGATCGAAGTTCTCCTTAACATCTCTTAAGACTGCTTTGAAAGCTTCCTTATCAGGTCCGTGCCCTAAGCCGGGCTCACAGGAACTGCCGCAATGAAAACATTTCGAATTGCAGCTTCTCGTTAATTCAAAAAACAGGTAGATCAGCTCAGGCTTTTTGAAAAGCCTGGCTCTTTCTTCAGCCTTCCTGTCGAGATATACCTTTTTTGCCTCAGCTATATCCGCAGTCATCAGTCGTTAATATCCTCCGGCGGGGGTCCGTAAACATCGACTTCATTGTTGTCAACAGATTCATCACTCGGAGGTCCGTAAACGCAAACTTCCTCTTCGGTGTTATCAGGATCCTTCTGCGGAAGTGTAGTCTCTGTCCCGTCCGTGACCTCCTGGGAAGAGGTTACATCCGTCGGCGGAGGTCCGTATACGCAAGTCTCCTGCGGCGGTCCGTATACACAGCCTTCAACAGCAATGCTGAGTGCGCCGATTCCTGCTGCAAGAGCAGTGAAAGTTAACGGTTTCTTAGATCTTTTCATCAGCTTAAATCCCCCTGATTAATCTCTGGATCAAGCGAGTGTCTCTTCATCTGAAGGACCGTCGAAAGAGTTGTCTCCGCC
>CADCJM010000046.1 GCA_902801755.1 Oscillospiraceae bacterium | reverse complement strand
ATCATCAATGAGTTCAAAGAAAAGAACGATGATGGTGAGATTACTTCAGGTGACGACAGAACAATGGCAGTCATTAAGGCTGACATCATCTGCAACAGGGATTCACATAAGGCGATCATCATCGGCAAAGACGGCCAGATGATCAAGCGTATCGGTACTGCTGCAAGAAGAAGCATCGAGAAGATGCTCGACTGCAAAGTGTATCTGGATCTCTATGTTAAGGTCAGAAATGACTGGCAGAACAACGATGCAATGCTCGGTTCCACGGGCTTAAGCAAAGATATCGACGAATAATGGATCCTTTTAACTGCAGGGGATTGATAATCCGTTCCAACGAATATAAGGACAAGGACAGACTCCTGTCTGTACTTACTGCTGACAGAGGTCTTATAACCATTTGCGCAAAGGGCGTTGCAAAGCCCGGCAGTTCATTAGGGTGTTTCTCGATGCCTTACATGCTCTGCGATTTTGTCGTCACCGTATCACACGGCTATTACTATCTTAAAGATCTTTCCATTATCGAGAGCAATTCGAAGATAATGGAGAGCCTGGAGCAGATGACTGTTGCAGCTCATATTTCCTCATGTCTTATGGACTGCACACTCCAGAGTGAGAATTCAAAGGAAGCTTATGAACTTGCAGTTTATGCTTACTACATGCTCGCAAACAACAAGGGCAAATATCTGCTCATATATTCGGCTTTTAACTGGCGGTTATTAACAATCGCGGGATTTACGGTCCTTTATGATCTTGATGATTCATTAGGCAGATCCACTCACAAGTATCTTCTGAATATCTCAGGCGGCGAGGGCAGTGACGTAAACAACAGGTCTTTTAACAGGATGCTTGAAGAGCCTTCCGTGAAGGCTTTGAATTATTTTGCGACCTGTGATCTGAAAAAGCTCTTTACTGCGACTGCGGATAAAAAGACAGAACTCGAATTAAGGGATTTTACGACAGATTATCTTTCGATGCATTTCGAGAAGACTTATGACTCGTTATCAGTATTAAACAACTTGTAAATTATGGACATAAGCTATTACTATCACATATTAGGAAACGGAATAGTTTTCGCAAAGGGCAGTCAGGAAGGCAGGCGCTGGAAGCCTGGTGAGCAGAACAGGCTTAATGCCGAGATCGTTTTATGGAGTGGAATGATCAGACATATTGAGGCTGAGATTAAAGGCGAAGACAATGCTGAAGAATTCTTTGAAGAACTTAGAGATGTTACTTACAAGTACCGGTTACCGTACTATCTTAAGATATGTAACATGAAAGAAGATCTGATGATCGCTTATCCTTCAACCGAATGCAAAAAAGAAGACACGGATAAGATAAATGATCTTCTTCGTAATCTCTTATCTGATCTTAGTATTGCCGTTATCGATAAGAGCGGAAAGGATCAGGCTTACAGGATCTTAAATGTAATGCATAATCTTCCGAAGGCCTTTTATGGCAAGGATATCTTAGGCGGGTCAGGCCGTATCACGGTACAGGAGGCCTTAGAATACGCGTGCCTTAGCATGACTCCCGAGATGAAAGAAAAGTATATCGACTCTACATTTTAAAGGGATATATGACATAGAGTCTTATCTAAGTAATTTATAATCAAACTATTCTGAGGATATAGAAAGGAATAGATCCATGAATATCATGACCACGCCCGCTCATCGTATCGGTGAATCCCTTGTAAGAGTAGTCGATAAGAACGGCAATCCCGTTGCAGATAAAGAATTGGTCTTAAATCAGAGATCCCATCAGTTCCTTTTCGGTTCCGGTGCATTTGATTTCCTTGAATATGAAGGGAAGAAGGGCGATCCGGAAAGACTCGATAAGTGGCTTGCTCTATTTAATTACGGAACACTTCCTTTCTACTGGGGAAGATATGAACCTAAGGAAGGTTATCCTGAATATGAGAGCCGCATGCAGGCTGCAAAATACCTGCGCGATCATAACGTTACGTTAAAGGGACATCCGCTTTGCTGGCATACTGTTTGTGCTGACTGGCTTATGGACTATCCTGACGAAGTCATCATGGATAAGCAGCTTGCAAGGATCAACAGAGAAGTAACCGCTTTTAAGGGCGTTATCGATATCTGGGATGTTATTAATGAAGTTGTCATTATGCCTGTATTCGATAAGTACGATAATGCGGTTACAAGACTTTGCAAGAGATACGGGCAGGTAGGACTCGTAAAAGAGGTTTTCGCTGCTGCAAAAGCTGCAAATCCGGACGGCATGTTCCTTATCAATGATTTCAATACATCTCCCAAGTATGAGGAATTGCTCGAAAACTGCCTCGATGCAGGCGTTGAGATCTCTGCCATCGGTATCCAGTCACACCAGCACCAGGGTTACTGGGGAACAGAAAAACTCTACGATGTTCTTAAGAGATTCTCAAGGTTCGGTCTTCCGATCCACTTTACCGAGAATACGCTGGTATCAGGTTCTCTGATCCCTGAATACATTGAAGATCTTAACGACTGGCAGGTCAAAGAGTGGCCGACAACTATTGCAGGTGAGGAAAGACAGGCTAAGGAGTGGGAAGAGATGTACAGGATCCTTTTTGCTGATCCTAATATCAAGGCTATCACAGGCTGGGACTTTGCTGACGGAGCCTGGCTCAATGCACCAAGCGGTCTTGTTACAGTTGATAACAGGGAAAAGCCTGCATATAAGAAGCTCTTAAGTCTTGTTAAGGGTGAGTGGTGGACAAAGGATCAGCCTATCCGCACCAACAGCGACGGTATCGTAAACATCAAGGGTACTAAGGGTACATATGAGATCGAAGGCTGTGAGGGAATAATTACTCTCGGCGACGAGCCTTCAAATACAACGGTAGTCCTGTAAGATCAGATCTTCCAGTGATCAGGATAAAGCATTAGATATTCAGGCTTTGCGAGTCTTTCGTCTATGAGGAGAGCAAAGCCTGTATCAGTTTCTGTACGGATAACTCTTCCCACAGCCTGGAGGACTTTCTGCCAGCCGGGGAACCTGTATGCAAATGCGAATCCGTCACCGAACTTCTCTGAATAGTAATTGCTCAAGATCTGTCTCTCAGGCGTGATCTTAGGCAGGCCGACACCGACGATGATTACGCCTGTAAGCTTATCTCCGACAAGGTCGATTCCTTCACCGAAGTGTCCGCCCAATACTGCAGCGCCGATAAGAAGTCCGTCGTAAGGCTCGTTGAAGCTCCTTAAGAATTCTTCCTTCTCAGTATTATTCATCTCTGATATCTGTGAGACGATCTTATATCTGGTTACTGAATTCTTTTTGAGCTGTTCTTCGATCCTTGGCATGATCTGGTTCATGTATTCGAAAGAAGGGAAGAAGATCATGTGATTGCCGGTCCTGCCGTTTAAGCAGTCCGTGATCTTTGATACCAGTTCCTCCTGGGTAAGCGCTCGGTTTTTATATGTGGTCGATATATCTGAATCGATCATGATCTCAAGATTCTCAGGCGGGAAGGGTGACGGGAGTCTTAAGAAAGAAGAATAATCGCAGTCAGGTCCAACCAGGCAGTTCCTGTAGTATTCATAAGGGGTGAATGTCGCAGAGAAGAATATGACAGACATCCTGTCCTTAATGATGTAGTCGAGCTTGGAAGCGCAGTCTAAACAGTCGAGAGTGATCGTGATATCACCGTTCTCTCTTGATGCCGTAGTTATATACGCATTGTCGAAATAGTGCTCAAGCACCGTAAGGAAATATCTTGCTTCGAAGAAAAACTTCATTGATGTTTTTCTGACCTGGCCCTGTTCCATGTTATCCAGGAGCGGGGAGAGGTTCCTTATCGTAAACCAGAGCTTGGCATAAAGCTGCCTTGGCGGCTGGCGCATGCCTTCCCAGTTCTCCGTCATTAAGACTTTACGTTCATCGGCTTCTTCAAGTATTTTGAAGCATGAACTGGATGACTCAAAGCATGTGCCTATATTCGCAAAGTAGTTCCTTAACTGATGAAGCATTGTCTCTACTTTGGTGTTGCGGCCCTTGAAATCAAGAATCATCTCATCTATGAGGCTTAATGAGAAAGATGCGGAAAACATCTCCCGTCCTCTGTCTATCATATTGTGGGCTTCGTCAACGAGAACGGCGATTCTCTGATTGCCAGGTTCCTTGGACACGAGAGATACTCTTGGGCTGAACGCATGGTTATAGTCACCGATAACGACTGTACAGTATTCCATCGTGTCAATCATGAATTCATGAGGACAGATGTTGTGCTTCAATGCTATCTCGGTGATCTTCTCGGGTGTGATCTCATCCAATACCAGAGATTCTTCCAAAGCGGCTTTGAGTTTTCCATAGTAGTCCTTGGCAAGAGGGCAGAACTTGGCATCGCACTCGGTTCCGAAAGGGCACATCTTCTCCTTGGAGCGTAAGGTAATAGATCTAATTATGAGACCGGATCTTCTCATGGCATTTAATGTAGCCTCTGCAACACCTCTTGTTGCTTCCTTGGCGGTCAGATAAAAGATCTGGTCGTATCTGTTCTTTACAAGCCCCTTGATAGCAGGGTATAAGACAGATACTGTCTTTCCTATGCCTGTCGGAGCTTCGACAAAGAATGCCTCCTGGGAATTAAGAGCAAGAAGGGCTCTCTTCATGAATTCCTTCTGACCTGGCCTTATGGTGTCAAAAGGGAACCTGATCTGTGAAGCCGAGTCGATAAGGCTGTTGTGATAATCGAGCAGGGTCTTTGCAAAAATGCAGTATTCAGAGCAGATATCTTCCCAGTATCTCTCGGCATCTTCATAGGACATATGATATGTGTTCTCAAAGCTGTCCAGCGTCGTTATCGAGACATATCTCAAGGTAAGATCTATGTCTAATACATCTGAATTAGTCAGAAGATACATGGCTCCGTAGAGCTTTAACTGGGTCACATGCTCAGGACGGACCAGTGCATCGAAGCTCTCTCTTGTAGAGTTAAATGACTTGATCTCGAAAAGCATCGGCGGCTTGCCGGGCTTTTTCATCATGGCATCGAACCTGCCGTTAACTGATAGTGTCAGGCCGGATTCGGAGATATAGTCGTAAACCAGAGCTTCTTCAGTAATAACAATGTCTCCGTATGCCTTCTTAAGATCAGCGAAAACCCTCTGGTGGAGCCTGGTGCCTTCCACGGCTGACACAGAACCGTAGGAACCGCCGGCAAGATTGCCGCGGCGCGATGTGTAGGAAGCCAGATCTGTTACAGAGACATTAACCTTATTCATAAGGTGATTATAACGCAACAGAAAGGTTTAACCTTTACTTAAAATCGCGGTTCTGTTCGCTTTTTGGGACAATATTTGTTTTCGCCGGTTGTTGTATAATGACATAACTGAATTTTGAGTTTAAATGAGGATCTTATGAGGATTAACGTGTTGCGGAAGGTATGCTGTTCTATAGTGGCTTTTGCTGCTTTTACTGCTATGGTTACTTCATGCGGCACGGCAGATACCGGGATTCCGGTATCATCTGAACTGAACGTCACGACATCTGATACTGTTGCGGAGTCATCAGAATCCTCAACGGAATTATCTGTGGATAAAGTTATTGCCACGGGGATCGAACTTATCGATTACGGGCAGAATCTGAAAGGCATCAAGGTATACCGTGATGAGCGGGAGATAGATGGAATGCTCTATCTTCCTGAAGGAAACGGTCCTTTCCCGGTGTGCTTTTTCGCACAGGGCTTAGGAGCACCTTCCATCGCTTATGAGGACATAGCTGAGAGTCTTGCTGAAAACGGCATAGCGGCAGTGCTGATAGATTATCCGGCAGATGACGGCAAATATTCTTATGTGACTGAAGCCGAAGATCTGATGGCCGTCGTAGACGGTGTCACTTCGTTTACGTTCATTTACTGCAGAAATATTTTCCTTTGGGGTCACAGCTTTGGCGGCCTGACCGTAACATATGCCGGATGTGAGTATTTCCCTTACTATGAACAGAAGTTTAAAGGACTGATACTTTTAGAGCCTTCTTTTGAGCAGTCTCCGGACATGTTCGCGAAAATGTCTCAATTTGGCGGAAAAGTCCTTATTCTTACGGGAACTGCAGATAACAGTGTCAGCCTGAGCCACCCTGATCTGATCGATCGTGCCAAAGATTCTTTTAAAAACGCCGATATCAGGGCAATTGATGGCGAGGATCATTATTTTACCGGTGCCGGAAGGGCGACAATGATACAGGCAACGCTTGATTTTATCTTCAATTCGATGGAAAAGGAGTAATATCCGGACTTGCCGGGCTTATTGAAAATTACTTCCGCTTGATATAAAATCTATCCCGCACGCAGATGTGGTGGAATTGGCAGACGCGCTAGCTTCAGGTGCTAGTGGGAGCAATCTCGTGCGGGTTCAAGTCCCGCCATCTGCACCAGAACAGAGCATCAGGATCATCTGATGCTCTTTTTATTTCCCTTTTTCTGTGCATATACACTGCGATGACAGCCACAATATTGAACAGGCAGCATCTCTTGATGAAGAAGTATTGGGTATAATGTAATCCTGATCACAATTAATCTTACAGGGGATATATTTGGTCTTGATCATTATCTTTGATTATTTTGAGACTCTTCTTAACAGCAGGAGCATGGATTTTAACCGTGGCCTTAGGGTGTTCTGGGAAAGGTATTACCGGGACAGATGTCCGTTTGATGAAATGAAGGCGTACGGGGAAGCAATGTTCGATGAAATGCTCTTGTGGCATAAGAGAGGGCTTGAGTTTCCTTTTGTAAAAGAAGAGCTGCCTATGTATGCAAAGAATTTCGGCGGTGATGTTGTATCAATGGATGCAATTGAAGAAGCTGATTTCCTTATGAACTGCAATGACTTTGAACTGGCGCAGAGTACTGATGAAGTACTCGAAATGTGCAGTAAGAAGAACATACCGATGTATGTTCTGTCCAACAGCGGCTTTACAGGAGAAGCGCTCATGCTGATACTTGATAGGTTTGGCATAGGCGGATATTTCAGAAAACTCTGGTCAAGTGCTGATTTTGGAAGGCTTAAGCCGTCGGGAGATTTTTTCGAGCTTGCGGTAAAGACTGCTTTGGAGGATAACCCCGGCAAAGAACGCGGCGATATCCTCTTTGTCGGAGATACATATGATTCCGATGTCAAAGGTGCGCATGATGCAGGTATCAAATGCGCATGGATCAATAAAGACGGCAGGGAAGATCCACAAAAGCTTGCTGCATACGAGATTACTTCAATTAACGGACTGAAAGATATAATCGGATAATGGCTGATACACCGTCGTGTTATAATTTGAAAGATAAATCTTGTTTTTTATGGAAATAAGGCGGATCTCTATCTTGGGGTATTTTCGAGAAATACTGAGAATATAAGACATGATGCTAACAGAAAGCGGGGTATACGCATATGGAAAAGTCTAAGGTGTATTTTACGGATTTCAGGACAAGAATGGGAATTCCGCTTACCGAGAAACTGCAAAAGCTCATAAGGCTTGCAGGCATCGGTTCCATCGATTTTGACAACAAGTTCGTTGCCATCAAGATGCACTTCGGCGAACTCGGAAATCTTGCGTACTTAAGGCCTAATTATGCTAAAGCCGTTGCTGATGTTGTCAAGGAGAACGGCGGAATGCCTTTCCTTACGGACTGCAACACCCTTTATCCCGGAAGCAGAAAACACGCCCTTGAGCACATGGACTGTGCAAATATGAACGGCTTTAATACTGTCACGACAGGCTGCCAGATAATCATTGGTGACGGTCTTCGCGGAACGGATGATATCCTTGTGCCTGTTCCCAACGGCGAATACTGCAAGGAAGCTTATATCGGCAGGGCCATTATGGATGCCGATATCTTTATCTCGCTTACACACTTTAAAGGCCATGAACAGGCCGGCTTCGGCGGAACGATCAAGAATATCGGAATGGGCTGCGGAAGCCGCGCCGGCAAGATGCAGCAGCATCAGAGTGGTCATCCGCATGTTATCGAAGATCTGTGCCGTGGCTGCAGAAGGTGCTCCAAAGAGTGCGGTTCGGATGCGATCAGCTATGAGAATAAGAAGGCGTGGATCGATCCTGATAAGTGCAAAGGCTGCGGCCGCTGCATAGGTGCCTGTGCTTTTGATGCGATCGAAAACGATAACTGGGATGCTCCCCAGCTTTTAGGCTGCAGAATGGCTGAATATACGGCCGCTGTTGTATCCGGCAGACCTGCTTTCCATATCAGCCTTATCACTGACGTATCTCCTAACTGTGACTGCCATGGCGAGAATGATGCTCCGATCCTTCCTGACATCGGCATGCTCGCTTCATTTGACCCTGTTGCACTGGATCAGGCATGCGTCGATCTCTGCTCAAAGGCTGAGCCCATAAGAAACAGCCAGTTAGGTGATAATATGGCTGATCCGCATTTCCATGACCATGGCGATCACTGGCACAACAGCAATCCGAATGTATCATGGGCTGAGACATTGGAACACGCAGAGAAGATCGGACTTGGCACCCGTCAGTACGAACTTGTAACCATGAAGTGATCTCTCTTGTCTAATCTGACCAAGTAAGTTCATTTATCATTGCTACCTTTTTAGGTTGCTTAAAAGCCCCGCTAATATATAATACTTACGTCATTTTATGCGAGGCGGATCATGATCTATTTTGATAACAGTGCGACAACCTTTGTATCAGACTCTGTAAGAGCCAAGTTGCAAGAGCTTACCGAAGATGCAGTTTCTGCAAATCCCGGTGCTCTTCACAAGCTTGGAAACAGGGCAATAGAAGTATACGAAGGCATCAGGAGGGAGACTGCCCAGCTCCTTGGAGCCAAGCCGGAAGAGATTTTTTTCACGTCCTGTGCAACTGAGAGCGCCAATACTGCCATAAAGGGCTACATGAGCCGCAACAAGAGAGCAGGCAATGCCGTTATCTCTACAAGAACTGAGCATAAGGCTACGTTGGAGTGTCTTGAGTATCTGGCTAAACTCGGCTATGAGATCAGATACCTTAAAGTCGGAATGGACGGAAAGCCCACGGCAGAGAGCCTTGAAGAAGAACTTGGCAAAGGTGATGTTGCTCTCGCATGCTTTACACTGGTTAACAACGAGACAGGTTCAGTCCTTCCTTTCGAGAACATCTCGAAAACCATCAGGGCGGTATCTCCGTCAACAGCTATATATCTTGACTGCGTTCAGGCACTGGGAAAGATGCCGATAGATCTTTCAAAACTCGGTGCCGACATGTGTTCTTTCTCCGGCCATAAGATCCATTCGATCAAGGGCAACGGCGTCCTTTATGTTAAAAAGGGAGTAAGGATCGATCCTTTGATCCTTGGCGGCGGACAGCAGGACGGAATGCGTTCCGGCACACAGAGTCCTGTCCTTGCCGGTGCGTTCCTTGCTGCTTTGAAGGAAGTAACAACAGGTATCGATGAATCGCGCGGCAAGGTAAAAGAGATCAACGATTATCTGCGTAAGGAACTGTCGGACAGGGGCGCCAGGATATTGTCTCCTGATGATGCACTTCCTTATGTGCTGAATGTTTCATTTGAAGGTTTTGAATCCGAGACGATGCTTCATTGTCTTGAGATCTACGATATTTATGTTTCAACGGTGTCTGCATGTTCTGCCAAGCAGAAGAAGGTCTCATATGTCCTTCTTGAGATGGGCGTGGACAGAAAGACTGCTGCAAATGCTGTAAGACTCAGCTTTTCCAGACATAACACGATGGAAGAAGCTCATGAGTTCATTAAGTGTGTTGATCAGATCTACGAACAATTTCTGGTAAGGTGAGGAGACAGGTATGGCAAATGTCCTTTTGGCAAGAATGGGTGAGATAACCCTTAAGGGTCTTAACAGAGGCTCTTTTGAGATACAGCTTAAGAGCAATCTTAAGTACAGACTTAAGAAGTTCGGTGATCTGAAGATATACCAGAGCCAGAGCAGGATCTGGATCGAACCCAAGGAAGAGGATAATCCGAACTTTCAGAGCATGGCGGCTGCACAGGATATCATGAAGGCTGTATGCCAGGTCTTCGGTATCGTATCTGTAAGCCTTGCAAGAAAGTTTGAAGGTGACTTTGAATCTGTTAAGGAGAACGCATTTATCTGCGTTGAGGAGCTCCTTGAGAATAATCCTGACTTTAAGACTTTTAAGGTTGAGAGCAAGAGAGGAAACAAGACTTTCCCCATGACATCTCCCGAGATCTGTGAGGAGCTCGGATACCAGATCCTTCAGAAGTTTCCGGAACTTACGGTTAAGGTAAAGAATCCCGACTTCATACTGAATGTTGAGATCCGCGAATCGAACTACATATATTCCGGCAAGATGATGGCTCACAGAGGCCTTCCTGTAGGATCCTGCGCAAAGGGAATGCTCCTTTTGTCAGGCGGTATCGACAGCCCTGTTGCAGGCTTCATGATGGCTTCACGCGGTATGCCTCTTGATGCCGTATATTTCCATTCGTATCCTTATACGAGCGATCTTGCAAAGCAGAAGGTAATTGATCTTGCAAAGATCGTTTCAGGTTATTCCGGACGCATGACTCTTCATGTCGTAAACTTCACTCAGATCCAGCTTGATCTTTATAAGCATTCTCCGCAGGACATGCTTACAGTAACCATGCGCCGTGTAATGCTCCAGATCGCTGAGCGCCTTGCTCTTAAAAACGACTGTAAGTGCCTCATCACAGGCGAGAGCTTAGGACAGGTAGCATCCCAGACTATGGAAGCTATCGCTGCTACTAACGAAGTCGTCAAGATGCCGATCTTAAGACCTCTCATCGGTCTTGATAAGCAGGCTACATGCGATATCTCCAGAGATATCGGAGCTTTTGAGACGTCAATTCTTCCTTACGAGGACTGCTGCACGGTATTTGTTGCAAAACACCCCAAGACACACCCGCATCCTGAGGATATAATCGAGGCTGAAAAGGATCTTGATATTGAGATGCTTGTCGAAGCAGGCGTTGCAGGCACGGAAGATATCGTAATTAATCCTTTCGATTGATCCTTTTAGGGGAACAGGAGCAGGAATTGAGAATAGGAAAGCTTACAGACGAGCAGCTTGAATCACTGGTTATTTCCAGGCTTCCTAAGCTGTCCAGCAAGACACTTTCTGGCGCCGGCATCGGTGCTGACTGTGCATGGCTTAAGACAGGGGAGAACCTTCTGGTTACATCCTCTGATCCTATCACTGCCGGCGGAAGCGAATCCGGAACCCTTGCAATCCATGTATCCTGCAATGACATAGCTGCCTGCGGTGTACAGCCGACGGGTATTCTTATCGTAATAATCGCTCCGCCTTCAGCAACGGAGGAGGATATTGTTTCCATAGTTGACCAGGCGAGCAGGGAAGCAGGCAAGCTCGGCGTAGATATCGTAGGCGGTCACACCGAAGTATCAGACTGTGTTAACCGCTTTGTCGTTATTTCCACTGCATTTGGTGTCGTCGAAAAGGGCACGCCCGTTCCTTTGGGACATGCAAAGCCCGGTGACAAACTGATAATTACCAAGACAGCTGCCATTGAAGGAAGCTTTATAGCGGCTAACGAGCACAGCGATAAACTTGAAGGGAAGATCCCTTCTGAATATATTGAAGAAGCAAAGACATACGGCGAGCTTATCTCTGTCGTTAAGGAGGGGACTATTTTGGGCCCTCTTGCTTCTTCTGACAGTGCCACGACATTTAACGGTTTCCCGAGATCCTGTGTAAATCTCATGCACGATGTAACTGAGGGCGGAGTTGAAGGTGCAGCCTTCGAAATGGCTGACTTCTCAAAGACCGGTGTTACTCTGGATCAGCGTCTGGTCCCGTTTACTGACTGTTCCAGTGCTATATGCGAAGCTCTTGGCCTTGATCCTTTCAGACTTATTTCTTCCGGTGCTCTTATGATCGCTTCATCAGAACCTGACAAGGTTATAGGTGCATTGGCAAAAGAGGGCATTAAGGCAACTGTCATCGGCGAATTCACAGATGCTTCTGAAGGCGCAAAGACGATAGGACTTGACGGTGTAACAAGACCCATGCCCGCTCCTTCGGCTGACGAGATCTACAAGATCTGAGATGCCCTTTAAGGCGTCTTGTCACTCAGAAGTGATTTTTACCTAAAAACGCTGTCCAATATAGTCAAAATCTATGCACGAAATATACTTCTTTATATCCTTTTTCGGCTTGATTGAAACAGACCCTTATAATAAAATAAAGCGCGTGAATTAATATCCAGGAGGATTTTTATATATGTACGACCACATTAAGGCTGAGGATTCTGAAGTCTATTCTGCAATTATGCAGGAGATCGAACGTCAGAGAAACAAAATCGAGCTCATCGCATCCGAGAACATGGTTTCTGAGGCAGTACTCGAAGCTGCAGGTTCACCTTTGACAAACAAGTATGCAGAGGGTTACCCGGGAAAGCGTTATTACGGCGGATGTGAGTATGTGGACATTGTTGAGCAGCTCGCTATCGACAGAGCTAAGCAGCTTTTCGGTGCAGAGCACGTTAACGTACAGCCCCACTCCGGTGCACAGGCAAACACAGCAGTTTACTTTGCTATCCTCGAACCCGGTGATACTATCCTCGGCTTGGACCTTTCACACGGTGGTCACTTAACACATGGTATGAAGATCAACGTTTCCGGCAGAACTTATCACTCTGAGTTCTACCAGGTAGACGAGAAGACACAGATGCTCGATTATGATGCAAGGCTCTCGAGTGCAAGCCTAAGGTAATCGTTGCAGGTGCTTCCGCTTACCCCAGGATCATCGACTTCAAGAAGTTCAGAGAGATCGCTGATGAAGTCGGCGCATACCTCTTCGTAGATATGGCTCACATCGCAGGCCTCGTTGCTGCAGGACTTCACCCGAATCCGGTTCCGTATGCAGATTTCGTTACAACAACAACTCACAAGACCTTAAGAGGACCCCGTGGCGGTATCATCATGTGCAAAGAGGAATATGCCAAGAAGATCAATTCCGCAGTATTCCCCGGCCAGCAGGGCGGCCCTCTCATGCACATCATCGCTGCTAAGGCTGTTGCTTTCAAGGAAGCTCTTTCACCTGAATTTAGAAGCTATGCTGAGCAGATCGTTAAGAATGCAAAGGCTATGAGCGAGGCTCTCCTTGCAAGAGGCGTTAACCTCGTTTCAGGCGGTACAGACAACCACTTGATGCTCATCGACCTTAGAGGCACAGGCGTTACAGGTGCTATGCTCCAGGAGCGTCTTGATGATGTAAACATCACAGCTAACAAGAATACTATTCCTTTCGATCCCGAGAAGCCGACAGTTACATCCGGTGTACGTGTTGGTACACCTGCTGCTACAGCTAGAGGCTTTAAGGAAGAAGACTTCGTTGAAGTAGCAAACATCATTGCTGACTGCATCTTCGATTACGAGGCTAAGAAGGAAGAGTCCATCAAGAGAGTCAAGGCTCTTACAGACAAGTATCCCGTATATCCGGATATCGTTTAATTCCAAGCTTAACAGCTTGTTGCACCTGACTTATGGATAATAATAAACCGCTAGCATACAGAATGTCTCCGCAGACGTTGGATGACTATGCGGGTCAGGAGCATATCATAGGCAAGGGCAAAATGCTCAGACGAATGATCGAGGCAGACCGACTGTCTTCGATCATTTTGTTTGGTCCCCCCGGAGTCGGAAAGACGGCTCTCGCAAGGGTCATCGCCAATACGACGAGCTCAAGGTTCGAACAGTTAAATGCAGTAACTGCAGGCGTTTCAGATATTAAAAAGATCGTATCTGACGCTTCCAATCCGCTTCTTTCAGAAGGCCGCAAAACTGTTCTTTTCATCGATGAGATCCACAGGTTCAATAAGCTTCAGCAGGATGCGCTTTTGCCGTTTGTTGAGGACGGTACGGTTATCCTGATAGGAGCTACGACAGAGAACCCGTTCTTTGAAGTAAACAAGGCTCTTGTGTCGAGATCTACCGTTTGCCAGTTAAAGCCTCTTGAAGCAAAGGACATCGTTAAGATCCTTAAAAATGCCATATCTGATAAGGACAGGGGCTTTGGCTCGATGGATGTTAAGATCTCTGACGAGACTCTCATCAAGATAGCAGAGACCTCCAACGGCGATGCCAGAACGGCTTTAAACAGCATAGAACTTGCAGTTATCACCACTCCGCCTTCATCTGACGGTTCCATTGTCGTAACCGATGAGGTAATGAAGGAGTGCATACAGACCAAGACCGTCTTATTTGATAAGGACGGCGAATATCATTACGACAATATCAGTGCCATGATCAAGTCCATGAGAGGCTCTGATCCGGATGCTGCCGTGCTTTATCTGGCAAGGGCTCTGGCTGCAGGGGAGGACATTGAATTCCTTGCAAGAAGAATAATGATCTGTGCATCTGAAGATGTCGGAATGGCTAATCCCAATGCGCTTCTGGTGGCGGTAGCTGCTTATGAATGTGCAAGAGCAGTGGGGATGCCTGAAGCAAGGATCCCCCTTGCTGAAGCCGCTATCACGGTTGCTGCATCATCCAAGTCCAATGCTTCTTATCTTGCAATAGATGAGGCCTTAAATGATGTCCGCAATTCCGATACAGGTGTTGTCCCTATGCACCTTCGAAATGCGCCCGCAAAGGGTATGGAAGACTTGGGGTACAGCGTCGGATACAAGTATCCTCATGATTTCCCCGGTCACATCACAGAACAGCAGTATATGACTGATAAGACCGTCGGCAGGCAGTATTACAAGCCTACTGATATCGGTTATGAGCGCAAGGTTAATGAGTACCTCGACTATGTAAAGAAAATGATCGAACAGGAGAGAGGCAATGCGTAAATTAATTGCAGTCCTTATTTCTATTTGCCTTATCGTTTTGGGTTTAGCAGGCTGTTCTTCAAAGCCGGCTCCGTTTACAGCGGAAGATTTTGTAACGATGGAACAGCTTAATACTGAAGGCAAATATGTTGCCAGGGGCTTTTTCGAATCGATCTATACATACGACGAGAACATGTTTATTCACTGTTTTCCTGACGGCTATGTGGAAGAGCTGGGCAAAGCTGCAGGCGGCGATATTTTCGAGCAGTACAAGAATACGATGAATCTCGGCGGAACCTTTATGGGCTCTGCATCTGCAGGTTACAAGGAATGCACTGTCGAGAACGGCTTTGATGTTGCTACAATGAGAGCCAGGATCTGTTTTGCAACAGGATTCCAGTACAGCGATGTAGGACAGATCCAGATCCAGAAGATAAGTGTTCAGTTCATGAATGAAAAGGATGCAAGGCTCAACGACTTTTATTTTATCGTTTACGAAAAGGGCGGCAGCTGGTATATGTTCGAGCTGTTTACGGAAAACGCGGGGTTCTGATATGAGATTTTGCATACAGGTAGTAAAGCAGGCATCTGTTGATATTGAAGGCAGGACGGTATCTTCCATAGGTCCCGGAATGCTTGTTTTGCTTGGCGTCGGCAAAGAAGATGATGAAGCCGTTGCTGATAAGATGATTGCTAAGCTCCTTAAGATGCGTATTTTCTCAGATCCCGACGGAAAGACGAATCTAAGTCTTGGTGACATAGAGGGCGAGTTGCTCCTTGTATCCCAGTTCACTTTATATGCTGACTTAAGGCATGGCAACAGACCTTCATTTACTAACAGTATGGGGCCTGCAAGAGCTGAAGAGCTCTATAACTATGTTGCTGATAAGATCAGGCCACAGGTCAAAAAGCTCGGGCTGGGAGAATTCGGCGCTGATATGCAGGTCAGCCTTATAAACGACGGTCCTTTTACGGTTATCCTCGATTCTGCGGACATTTAAACCCCTAAATGTCGTTTTAAAGCCAAATTATCACCATTTTGAAATAATTTATATATATATTATTTGTTAAAATGGCAGGTAGTGATAAAATATCATGACTAAAAATATCATTTTTTAGGAGATTTTTAATGGCTAATTCTAAGAACGGCAACTACGGCGGCGGTGATTCAAGAGAAGTCTTGAGTTGTTCTTTCTGCGGAAAATCCGAATATGAAGTACCGAGACTGTTCTCCGGTTTTAATTGTTATATCTGCATTGACTGTATCAGAACAGCTTACGGGATCGTAGCTGAAGAGGAGAAGGTCAGCAAGAAGCGCAAGATGCGCAGCATCAAGCCCAAGAAGCTTGTTACTCCCCATGAGATCAAGGAGAAGCTCGACTGGTATGTAATTGGCCAGGACGAGGCTAAGATCGCTCTTTCTGTTGCAGTTTATAACCATTACAAGAGAGTTTATTCAGATCTTCCGGCTGATGATACGGAGATTTCCAAGAGCAATATCCTTCTTTTAGGCCCTACTGGTTCAGGTAAGACACTTCTTGCACAGACCCTTGCAAGGATCCTTAATGTTCCTTTCGCTGTTGCTGATGCTACAAGCCTTACACAGGCCGGATACGTCGGTGAAGACGTTGAGAATATCCTCCTGAAGCTCATTATTGCAGCTGATTATGACATCGAGCGTGCCCAGACAGGCATCGTATATATCGACGAGATCGATAAGATCACTAAGAAGTCCGAGAATGTCTCCATCACACGTGACGTAAGCGGTGAAGGCGTCCAGCAGGCACTCCTTAAGATCCTTGAGAGCACTGTAGCTAATGTTCCACCGAAGGGCGGAAGAAAGCATCCTAACGAAGAGTGCATCAAGATCGATACGACCAATATCCTCTTCATCGTAGGCGGTGCTTTTGACGGCCTCGATGAGATCATTGCGCAGAGAGTAGAGCAGAAGCAGTACGGCTTCGGTGCCGAAGTACAGTCCAAGAAGGACCGTAACAGCGGCTTCTATTTCCACGATGTTAAGCCGGACGATCTTATGAAGTTTGGTCTTATTCCTGAGTTTATCGGACGTCTTCCTGTTACAGTTGCTCTGGATAAGCTTGATACTGATGCTCTCGTTAAAGTCCTTACAGAACCTAAGAATGCGATCATCAAGCAGTATCAGAAGATGCTCAAGATGGATGATGTTGATCTTATTTTCGAGGAAGACGCGATCAGAGCTATTGCAGAGAAGGCTATCGAGCAGAATACAGGTGCCAGAGGCTTAAGGTCCATCATTGAAGCTTCAATGAGAGATGTTATGTATAACGTTCCTTCCGAGAAGGATGTTAAGGAATGCATCATTAAGAAAGAGACTATCGTTGAAGGCAAGCAGCCTGTGCTTATCTACAAGAACGGCACTCAGGAGCGCGGCTTTAGTGATTCCAATGCTTCCGGTACAGCTTTAGGCGTCAGCTGATAAAGTAAGCAATAACTAAAAAGACTAATACAAGGAGGAATTAATCTATGGCAGAATCTTATAATCTTTGTCTTGATATCGGTGGTACCAAGGTACTTGGCGTTGTGTTCAACTCCAAGAAAGAGATCGTGTACAGACTCAAGAAGAAGACCAAGGCCGGCGGAGATTCCTCCGAGAACGTTGAAGAAGTTATCATCAACGTTGTAAGAGAGCTTATCAATACTTCGGGGATCAAGAAGAGCGACATCCATGCAATTGCTGCAGGTGCTCCCGGTGTTATCAACCAGGAGACAGGTGTAGTTCTTTTCTCACCCAATCTTCCCTGGAGGAATTACAACATCAGAAAGCCCATCGAGAAGGAATTCGGTTGTCCTTTTTACATCGGCAATGACGTTAATGTCGGTGTTCTGGGTGAATATAAATACGGCGCTGCAAAAGGCTACAAGAATGTTGTTGGTCTTTTCGTAGGCACAGGTATGGGCGGTGGCCTGATCCTGAACGGAGAACTTTTCACAGGCAACGAGTTCAAGGCAGCTGAATATGGCCACATGATCCTTGATCCCGAGGGACCTTTGTGCAACTGCGGACAGAGAGGATGCCTTGAAGCTTTCTCCAGTAAGCAGGGTATGTCTTCATATATCAGACAGCAGGTCGCAAGAGGCAGAAAGTCTTCTATGGCTGAAGCAGTTGTGGACGGCGTCTTTAAGTCCAAGGCACTTAAGAATGCACTTGCAGAGGGTGATACAGTCGCAAGAGAAGCTGTCAACCGCGCATGCCACTATCTGGCAATAGCATCAGGCAATCTCGTAAATACATTCAGCCCTGATGTCGTGGTATACGGCGGCGGTGTTATCGAGGCAGTCGGCGATATCTTCATCGAGAAGATCCTGGCTGAAGTAGACAGATACTGCATGCCGTCAATTAGAACTACAGTAGATTTTAAGAAAGCTGCATTGGGAGATGATTCCATCCTCTACGGTGCGCTCTCAATGATAAAGAAGTAAGAGAGGGTTTTAAAAAGAAGTTATGGCAAGAATTGATTCAATCAGTAAAGCGTTTGATCCGAATGAAGCTGAGACAAGGCTTTATACAAAGTGGATGACAAGCAACTATTTCCAGCCGAAGGCAGGCAAGACAGGGAAGAAGTTCTCTATCGTGATGCCTCCGCCGAATATCACAGGCCAGCTCCACATGGGTCACGCATTGGATAACACACTGCAGGATACCCTCACAAGATATAAGAGAATGGCAGGCTATGAGACACTCTGGCTTCCCGGTACTGACCATGCTTCTATCGCTACAGAGGCTAAGATAGTTGAGGCTATGCGTAAGGAAGGCATCACTAAGGATGACTTAGGACGCGAGAAGTTCCTTGAGAGAGCATGGGCATGGAAAGAGCAGTATGGCGGCAGGATCGTTGAACAGTTAAAGAAGATCGGTTCTTCCTGTGACTGGTCAAAAGAGCGTTTCACAATGGATGAAGGATGCTCAGATGCAGTTAAGGAAGTATTCGTTAAGTATTATAATCAGGGCCTCATCTACAGAGGCGAGAGGATCATCAACTGGTGCCCTCACTGCCTTACTTCTATCTCCAATGCAGAGGTAGATTATGCAGATCAGGCTGGTCACTTCTGGCACTTAAGATATCCTTTCGAGGACGGTACTGGATATATTGACCTTGCAACAACAAGACCTGAGACGCTTTTAGGTGATACTGCAGTTGCTGTTAACCCTAAAGATGAGCGTTACAAGGACGTTATTGGCAAGATGCTCATTCTGCCTCTTGTTGGCCGTAAGATCCCTGTTATCGCTGACGATTATGTTGATATCGAATTCGGTACAGGTGCAGTTAAGATCACACCTGCACATGACCCTAACGACTTTGAAGTTGGTCAGCGTCATGGTCTTGAGGTAATAACAGTCCTTACTGAAGATGCCAAGATCACAGAGGATTATCCGAAGTATGCCGGCATGGACAGATACGAAGCAAGAGAAGCTATCGTAAAGGATCTTGAAGAGGGCGGATTCCTTACAGAGATCGAGGATTATTCCCACAACGTAGGTACATGCTACAGATGCGGCACAACTATTGAGCCCCGTGTATCTCTCCAGTGGTTCGTTAAGATGGAAGAACTCGCAAAGCCTGCTATCGAGGCAGTAAGGAACGGTTCCATCAGATTCGTACCTGAGAGATTCTCCAAGAATTACTTTAACTGGATGGAAGACATCAGAGACTGGTGTATCTCGCGTCAGCTCTGGTGGGGTCACAGGATCCCTGCTTTCTATTGTGATGACTGCGGTGAGTTAGTCGTTACAAAGGAGGCAACATGCACATGCCCTAAGTGCGGCAAGGAGATGCGTCAGGATCCTGATACTCTCGATACATGGTTCTCATCAGCACTCTGGCCTTTCTCAACATTAGGATGGCCTGAGAAGACTGAGGATCTTGCAAAGTTTTATCCTACAGATACGCTCGTAACCGGTTACGACATCATCACATTCTGGGTTTCCAGAATGATCGTTGCAGGTCTTGCACACATGGATGATGTTCCGTTCAGAGACGTTCTCATTCACGGTCTTGTAAGAGACTCACAGGGCAGAAAGATGAGTAAGTCTTTGGGCAACGGTATCGATCCTCTCGAAGTCATCGAGCAGAACGGCTGCGATGCTTTGAGATTTGCTCTCGTTACAGGCAATGCTCCGGGTAATGACCAGAGATTCCAGGAAGATAAGATATTAATGGGAAGAAACCTTTCCAATAAGATCTGGAATGCTATGAGATTCGTTGTCATGAATACAGATGACGAGTTCACTCCTGATATGGTCGATGAGTCCATATTCACAACAGAAGACAAGTGGATCTTAACAGAACTCCACGACCTTATCTCTGAAGCAACCGTAAACCTTGATAACTATGAGTTCGGCGTTGCATTGAGCAAGATCGTTGATTTCCTCTGGGATAACTTCTGCGACTGGTATATCGAGATCACAAAGAGCAGACTTTACGATAAGGAATGCAAGACAAGAAATAACGCTATTTACCTCCTCAACTATGTTCTGGGCGAGGCAATGAAGCTCCTGCATCCTTTCATGCCGTTCATTACAGAAGAGGTTTATTCCAACCTTGTAGTTGCTGATAAGGCTGAATCCATCATGATCGCAGACTGGCCTGAGGCTGATAAGGTTATGGCAAGCAGCGAAGATGCTGAGATGATGAATACCATGATCGACGCTATCCGCGGTATCCGTGCTGTTCGTAAGAACATGGACGTTGCTCCTTCCAGAAAGGCTCACATCATCGTAGTTACAACATCTGATAAGATCGCAGATATGTTCACTCAGGGCGAGGGCTTCCTTGAAAGACTTGCATCCGTAAGCAGCCTTGAGACCAGAACTACTAAGGATGGCATCCCGTCAACAGCCGTTCAGGCTGTATTCGGCGGCGGTGAGATCTACATTCCTTTGGAAGATCTTATCGATATCGCAAAAGAGCTCGAAAGACTTGATAAGGAAAAGACCCGTCTTGACGGTGAGATCAAGCGCCTTAACGGCAAGCTCTCCAATGAATCGTTTGTAAGCAAGGCTCCCGCTGCTGTCGTTGAGCAGGAGAGAGCAAAGCTTGCAAAGTATGAAGAAATGTATGCTAATCTTTCGGATAGAATAGAGGTTTTGAGCAAATAAACAAGGAGGAGTTATTATGGATAATGAACTCGGAAACAAAGAACTGATTGAGAAGCTCCCCAAAGAAGGTGTCCATTGCTACCCGGCTAACGCTTCGAAGATTGCAAGAAACAGGATCCTTTCTGTTATTTTCTTCGTACTTGGCGTATTCCTGGTACTTATCGGTCTTCTTAAGGTCAGCGACAACATCGTTAAGCTTGCATTGCTCGTGGTCGGCGGATTAAGTGCGATCGTCAGCATTCTTGTATTTACTCAGTCATTCCTTATTGCCAAGTTCCGTGTTGCTGTTGATTACAACGAGAAGAACGTTGTTTTGAGATATCGTTATAGCAAGATCGCAATTCCTTTCGAGAACTTCGACGGAAGAGACGGTTCACCGGATCAGGCTGAAGCTCTTATCGACAAGAACTTCAAGAAGGATGAAACTTTCTATCTCGTACTTGACGATGTTTTCGAGGATGCATGCTATCAGACATCTTCATCTGATCTCGAATCTCTTGATGATTTCAAGCAGCTCCGTGAAGAGGCTTTCGCAATCGCTGAAGCTTATGGCGCAAGGAACAGCAAGGACAAGGTTAAGTTCTACTATGAGAAGGACGAGGCTGATACAGGTTCTACTGATATCGATGCCGTAATCGAAGAGACAAAGGCAGAGAAGAAGGCTGAAGAAGAGGCTGAAGCAAAGAAGAGAGCTGAGGAAGCTGCTGCAGAGGCTGCCAAGGAAGCTGAGGAAGTTGCAGAAGAAGCAACAGAGGAAGCTAAAGAAGCCGTTGAAGAAGCGGCTGAGGAAGCTGAAGAAAAGTCCGAAGAGAAATCTGAAGAATAATTAATTTGTGCTTTTACTTTAAAGGCTGTCTCAATTGAGGCAGCCTTTTTAAATGTCTTTTAATAATTCCTTTTTCTCGGCAGGTGTCAGATAACGCCATTTTCCGGTCTCAAGATCCCCCAGATTTATGTTCATGAACCTGATCCTCTTAAGCTTTGTAACCTTGTAGCCTAAGTATTCGCACATCCTTCTGATCTGGCGGTT
>CADCJM010000045.1 GCA_902801755.1 Oscillospiraceae bacterium | reverse complement strand
AAGGGAATTTAGGAGGAATTCAATATGGCAGTAAAAGTTGCGATTAACGGTTTCGGTCGTATCGGTCGTCTTGCTTTCAGACAGATGTTCGGTGCAGAGGGTTATGAGATTGTAGCTATCAACGATCTTACAAAGCCTTCCATGCTCGCTCACCTTCTCAAGTATGACACAGCTCAGGGCGGATATGCTGGTGTATTCGGCGAGAATAAGCACACAGTTACATCTGATGACGAAGCTAACACAATCACAGTTGACGGCAAGTTACTTAAGATCTACAAGGAACCCGATGCAAACAATTGTCCTTGGGGCGAGCTCGGTGTTGACGTAGTTCTCGAGTGCTCCGGTTTCTACACATCTAAGGAAAAGGCACAGGCTCACATCAATGCTGGTGCTAAGAAGGTTGTTATCTCTGCTCCTGCAGGAAACGATCTCCCTACAATCGTTTACAACGTTAACCACACAACACTCACAGCTGATGACAAGATCATCTCTGCTGCTTCCTGCACAACAAACTGCCTTGCTCCTATGACAAAGGCTCTCAATGACTATGCAGCTATCCAGAGCGGTATCATGACAACAGTTCACGCTTACACAGGCGACCAGATGATCCTTGACGGTCCTCAGAGAAAGGGTGACCTCCAGAGAGCAAGAGCTGGTGCTGCTAACATCGTACCTAACTCCACAGGCGCTGCTAAGGCTATCGGCCTTGTTATCCCTGAGCTCAACGGCAAGCTCATCGGTGCTGCTCAGAGAGTTCCTACATTCACAGGTTCTACAACAATCCTTCACGCTGTTGTTAAGGGTGAGGTTACAGTTGACGGCATCAACGCTGCTATGAAGGCTGCTACAAACGAGTCTTTCGGCTACACAGAAGAGAAGCTCGTTTCTTCTGACATCGTTGGTATGAGATTCGGTTCACTCTTCGATGCTAACCAGACAATGGTTTCCAAGATGGATGACGGCAACTCACTCGTTCAGGTTGTTGCTTGGTACGACAACGAGAATTCTTACACATCTCAGATGGTAAGAACAATCAAGTACTTCGCAGAGCTCGGCTAATAACTGGCTTTAAGAAACTGATTACCGGAGGCGTCTCTTATGAGGCGCCTCTTTTTTATTCTTTGTTGGCATCGAAAAGCCTGATTTTACAGACAGATCTCTACGACAGTTGCTTCGGGAGCAGAGAAGATCCTGAACGGGAGGATGCCGCAGCCGACTCCTCTTGATATGAAAACTTCAGTTCCGTTTATGTTGAAGTGACCCTGGATCACTCCCAGCTTTGGGAACTTATCCGTAGTTCTCAATACGTTGAATTCAAATCTGAAGGGAAGCTTCATCTGTCCGCCGTGGAAATGGCCTGAGAGCATGTGCTGCGGCCTGGCAGAGGTATTGAGGTGAAGCAATGCATCCGGGTCGTGTGCAAGAAGAATGACGGGTTTATCCGTGCCGCAGACGAGATTTTCCTGCCATACACGGTTTAACTTGCCGGAATCAGGAACGCCCGTAAGATAAGCCTTAGCGTCACTTTTACGTGAGGTAAGTGTAACTGATTCTGAATCCAGACTAATAAAGCCTGAGTTCTCGGGTGCGTTCTCAAGATTGTAATCGTGGTTGCCGGAGATGCCGTAGAAAGGGATGCCGAGGAAGCGGCAGAATGCTGATACTTCTTTAAGGTATTTATAGCCTTTGGCTGCGTTCTCAGGATATGTGATTATGTCGCCGCCGAAAATTACAGCATCAAGCCCGCCGTTCTCATGGGCCTTCCTGATCGAGTTGTTGATGCGCTTTGCAGTGACGGGACACCATTCTGAATGGATATCTGAGAAAAAGAAAAGCCGAAGATCCGGAGCGCCTTCAGACCCCTGTGGAATGAACGGGAGCTTTTTTACGGTCTCTTTGCTGATGTCTCCGCCTTTAAGTTCTGACCTTTTAAGGATGACCCTGTCATTAACGAGGAAGAACGGTTCTGCAAGACACCATAGGATATAGAGCAGAATTAATGCTGCAAAAATCATTAAAACTACTAAAAAGGTATCCATTATTCGGTCAGTTCTCCTTTTTTCTTAATTATATAATATGCAGGCGCCAAACGTGTGTTATAATTCATACAATTGAAAATGTATTTCATAGGAGGAATTTAGGATGCCTAAGACAGAAATCACATACGAGATCGTTCAGCAGATCGGTATTCTCAAGGAGAATAAGTCCGGTTGGCAGCGTGAGCTTAATATCGTTAAGTGGAATAACGGTAAGCCGAAGCTTGACATCCGTGACTGGGGCCCGAACCATGAGAAGGTTGGTAAGGGAATTTCTCTTGATTTCGAAGAATATAATACTCTCAAGGCTTATCTTGAGGACGGCGACTTCACTTCTCTCGACGAGTAATTAACCGTTAAGAGCAGTTTATTTATTGGATTTGATTAAGGCGCGTATATATGCGTCATGATTCGGTATGAGAAGCGAAGAACGTGCGGGTATTATCTCAATATTAATGCTGTTTTTGTGGGGGACTCTGATTACAGAGCCCTTCCATATTTTTGCACGCTTTATTGCAAAGGCAGTTCAATACGCATCTAAAGGAGCGGGGATCAGCGGAATCGCTTTTTCGCTCGCTTTATACGTGGTAGTCGTATCAGTGATAATACTGCTGCAGAAGTTCGAACCGACCAAGTTAGGCGTCTTCATACCGTGCGCCATATCAAGCGCTTTTATCCTGATGGTCGTGATTAGAAGCATTCACAACCGTTCAGTAGTTATAGGTGATGTAATAGCAATTGCCATTCCTGCTGTTGTTGCCCTTATCTTCTATATCCTTAAGTTCGAGACGGGCCTTAAGTGGTTTACTGATATCTACACTTACTCTCTGGCAATAGCTCTTATTAATTCGCTTATTTTTGTTCCCATTGCAAAGCTTAACGGCGGTGTTGCAAAGGTCCTTTACATAACCAGATACAACGAACTGGACATCACAGGCAGCTTTGCTGGGCTTGCAGGAATTCCGGAACTTGTATGGGGATTATTCTTAGCTGCATTTGCAGTGCTTCCGATAATCTATCTTGCTACTATCGGCAGGAGGAAATGATATGGAACAGTTAGATCTCTTCGCAGCCATGGCAAATGAAGACAAGGAGCGCAATGAGTATCTTGAACTCGTAAAAAAGCTCAATCACTTTGCCGAGCTCTACTATGCGAAGGACGAGCCTGAGATATCGGACTACGAATACGATACCATGAACAACAGGCTCAAGGAGATCGAGAAGGCCCATCCCGACTGGATCGTTCCCGAATCCCCTTCCAAAAGAGTCGGCTGGAAGGCTGAGAAGGGCATTCTTGTTAAGCATAATGTTCCGATGTTAAGTCTCCAGGATGTTTTCGAAAAAGAGGACGTCTATGAATTTGTTAACTCCATGAAGGCCGAATTCGGAGATGAAGCAGAGTTCCTGGTCGAGACGAAGATCGACGGCCTTTCGATGGCTCTGCGTTATGAAGAAGGAGAATTAAAGCTCGCTGTCACAAGAGGCGACGGTATTACCGAAGGCGAAGACGTTACCATGAATGCCAGGATGATCCCTGACGTCGTAAGACAGCTTAAAGAACCTGTTCCTTATATCGAGATCAGAGGCGAAGTCTACATGACCAGAAAGGCCTTTGAAGCTGTTAATGCTAAGGCTGAGGAAGAGGGAAAGAAGACCTTTGCCAATCCCAGAAACTGCGCTGCAGGAACACTAAGACAGATCGATACGAGAATAACCAAAGAGAGAGGTCTGTCTCTTTTTATTTTCAATGTCCAGGAGACAAGAGGCGTTACATTCAATACGCACCTTGAAGGCTATGAATACTTAAGGCGCAACGGCGTCAAGGTAATCGAGCAATGCTTTAAGTGCAGGACTGCCGATGAGGTATGGGAAGCTATACAGAAGATCGGTGAGATGAGAGGCGAACTCGAATACGATATCGACGGCGCGGTTGTAAAGCTCAATAATCTTTCGGAAAGAACCAAGCTCGGAAATACAATCAAGTTCCCGAGATGGGCAATTGCCTACAAGTATCCTCCGGAAGTAAAGGAGACACGTCTTCTTGATGTCGAAGTCAATACGGGAAGGACAGGAAGAGTAACTCCCGTAGCTGTTTTCGAACCCATAAGCCTTTGCGGCACGATGGTATCGCGCGCGACTTTGCACAACCAGGATTTTATCGACCAGCTGGGTCTTGGCATAGGTGATACGATCCTTGTCTATAAGTCCGGTGAGATCATTCCGAAGGTTAAGGATGTAAATAAAGATAAGAGACCATCTGACTGGCAGCCCTACAGGATGCCGGAGAACTGCCCTGTATGCGGACATAAGCTCGTAAGGGATGAGGGTGGCGTTGATCTTAAGTGCGTCAACATGCTCTGCCCCGGAACACTTGTTAACCGCATTGTTAACTTTGTCTCCCGCGACTGCATGGATATCAAGGGCTTCGGTACCGAGTACATAAGGAAACTCACTGAAGAAAAATACATTAAAGATATAGCCGATGTTTTCGAGCTTAAGAACAAGCGTGATGAACTGATCGGCAATAAGCTTCTGGGACTTGAGAAGAATACTGATAAGCTCTTAAGTGCTATCGAAGACGCCAGGAAAGAGACTCCGGCAGATAAGGTTCTGGCAGGTCTTGGAATCCCCGGCGTAGGCAAAGCAACAGCCAAAGAACTGATAAGGACGTTCGGTTCTATCGATGCGATCGCCGGAGCAGACAGGGAATCACTCGTAGCCGTTCAGGATATCGGTGAGATATCTGCTGAAGGAATCTATAACTTCTTCCATGACGAGGGCAACAAGGAACTCATGGAGAGACTTAAAGATCTCGGATTGAACTTTGCAAGAGAAGAGAGTGAAGTACAGGGAACCGCTTTGGCAGGCCTTACGTTCTGTATCACCGGCACGCTTGAGGGAATGAGCAGGAGTGAAGCAGAGAGCCTTATCGAGAGCAATGGCGGAAAACCTGTGTCTTCCGTATCCAAAAAGACATCCTATCTTCTTATGGGAGCTGATGCCGGTTCCAAGGAAAGAAAAGCAAGGGAATTAGGTGTTCCGATCATTGGACTGGAAGAGCTTAAGGACATGATCGCCAAGGGTTGAAGGCTATGAATATTCAAGAGGAAAAAGCAAGGATCAGAAAAGAGATAAGACGCAGAAGAAAGCTCCTGTCGTCAAAGGTCCTGTCTGAGATAGACAGATCTCTTCCTGAGTTTATTGCTGCGATAGATGATCCTGAGCTTAAGTCCAGACTTAAGAAAGCAAAAAGGATCGCTCTATACAGAGCTTATAACGGTGAGGTGCCGGTCGACGGTCTCGCAAGATCTTTTATGGAAAAGGGCATCACATGCTGCTTCCCGAAGATCACAGATGACAAGATGATATTTGTTGACTGCAAGAGCCTTTCTGATGACAGTTTTTCCGTGTCTCTGATGGGGATAAAAGAGCCCGTGCAGGATGTCCCGGTCGATCCCAGGGACATTGATGTTGTCGTGCTCCCGGCGCTTGCATATAATGAAGAAGGTATAAGGCTTGGCGCAGGCGGCGGTTACTATGACCGTTATATTGGAAATGCGGGTGCCAAAAGACCGTATCTTTTGGGTATCTGCTATGAGTTCCAGATATGTTCTGACGTGCCTTACAACGATCAGGATATAGCGGCTGATTTTATAGCTGTTATACCGGCTGAGGAATACGAAGAGTAAAGGATACTGCATGCGATATTTTATTGTGAACTTGGCAATGCATTTGTTGATCACGGGCATTTTTGTAATGCTCACGTGTATTGCTGCAGGACGCAACAGAAGAAAGAAAACGAAGTATGCAATTGCTTATTTCTTCCCGATCGTTTTTGCTCTTGCGGCTATCCTGTATATCGTTCATTTTACCGCTCCGAGACTTATGGATATCAACAGCATGATCAACAGTAATTACTATTACAATACCGGCACTGTTGAGAAGATCGGTTTCATGAAGAATTACTTCGTTATTGACGGACAGCACTATTTCCTTAATCCGCTGCACAATTCACTGCAGGAAGGTGATACCGTCAGAGTAAAGCACACGCCGTATTCCTCCTTCACGGTCGAGATCAAGACTGTCGAAGAGAGCATGCCCGGTACCGGTGAAGATACGGCAAAAGAGACCACGTAAAGAGCAGTCCAGTCTCAATTTTTGCCAAATAGTCTCATTTTTGGGCCCTTTTTTTCATTTTGCAGCAACTTACACCCGCAAACCTGTTTTCGCGTCGTACACTTTTCTTACCAAACAAGGAGGTGAACGATCCATGGAAAACAGAGTTATTAAAAGCGGTACAGTCGAGATGAATGTCGTATGCAGCGACTTGAGCCTTTTAGAGAACATCAATGCCTTGCTTCGCGAAAAAGGTGTTATCTCAGTCGAAGATGAATCAGGAGTCCTTCATTATATTGTTGACGGGAGATATAACAGAAAAGAGGCAGCAGGCAAGGTAACGTCTCTTAACCCGCGCAGCAAGTCAGAACCTGATCCTGCTGAGAGCTATCTGGAATTATGTGTGAAGTCAGTCTTAAGAGAGTACGGATTTGATATGTCGCTGATAGGTTCGATCCTTATTCACAAGTCTCTTTACGATGCTTTTTCCAACCACATGCCGCTTCCGACCACGATGAAATCACTCTACTGCGAGACAGGCAAAGTATTCGGTCTTACATTAGAGCAGTCGGAACGTGACGTAAGGTATGCGATAACGAAGAGCTGCCTTAAGAATATGAGGAGCCGCGCGGCATTAAGATGCATCCAGTCGAGGATCGAGAGAAGACTGGGATACCTGGATCCTTTGGATTAAAAAAGGCTCCGTGGATCACGGAGCCCTGTAGAATTCAGATATACGTAAGAATTACTTCTTCTTGCCCTTCTTAGCGTTAACCTTATCCTTAAGTGACTTTCCTGCCTTAAATGTAGGAACTGTGGAAGCTGCGATCTTAATCTTATCGCCTGTAGCAGGATTGCGGCCGCTTCTAGCAGCGAGCTTCTTTGTCTTGAATGTGCCGAAGCCAACGAGAACGACCTTGTCATTCTTTACGAGAGCACCTTCAATAGCACCGAGGGTAGCCTTGAGAGCTGCTTCTGCATCTTTCTTGCTGAGGCCTGCATCTTTTGCGATCTTGTCAATAAGCTGTGACTTGTTCATGTGGTTTCCTCCTGTATTAGCCGCTGAAAAGGCTTAATTTTATAGTAATTTCATTATTGATTTAAGTAAAAAAGAAGTCAATAGTTTTCAAGCGAAAATTCGCAAAAATGTTTGAAAACATTTGGTTATCAAAATATTTGGCGGACACTTGAAGGGGTGTTTTCCGTATCGCCAAATACAATGCAGAGGCAAATGATAATAAATGTCGTTTTGATACAAGATTTATTCTGTCTGATAGTGTATGCTTGTATTGCAAAAAATCAATTGGAGGAAATATATATGATCGTTACTAAAGATACAATTATCGGAGATGTTGTAATGCAGGATGAAGGCATCGCACCTATCCTTATGGCTTCCGGTCTTCATTGCCTCGGTTGTGCACTTGCTTCCGGCGAGACTATCGAAGAGGCTTGCATGGTTCACGGCATGGATTGCGACGCTCTCGTAGAGGAGATCAACAACTACTTCCAGTCCAAGGGCTGATCTCATCAGAAAAGATAATCAGTTACTGCGGTGTCTCACTTCATTGTGGGACACCGCTTTTTTATCAGTAAGTTGCTGACAGTATGATCTCAAAGGTCGTTCCTTCGCCGAGCTTGCTTTTTACGTTGATCTCAGCATCATGCTTATCGCAGATGAGCTTAACGATAGCAAGGCCAAGGCCCGTTCCCTTGATGTTGACGCCTGAGTTGTGAGCTCTGTAAAAACGGTCGAAGATCCTCGGAATATCCTGCTCAGGAATGCCGATACCATTATCTTCAACGGTTACATGTATCTTCTGTGAAGCTATATGTGAGACATCACCGGTACGCCATGCCTTTATGACGATGTTTGCCTGAGCGCCGGTGTAATTGATAGCGTTTGAAATGAGGTTCTCGAAAACTCTGGAGAGCTTTGCGGGGTCAGCCTTTACGATAAGGGAGTCTCTCGGAGGGAGATCCAGAGACAGATGCTTTTCGCTGTCTTCGAGATCCATGGAATACATTACGACGAGCTCATCCAGCATCTCGGCGATCGATACGGAAGTGAAGTGGAAATCGGAGTCGGAGGATTCCATTCTGGTAAGCTCCATAATGTCGGCTACGATCCTTTCCATCTGTTCGGATCTTCTTACGATATTGCTTAAGTAAGAATTGCGCTGCTCGAGAGTCAGGTTGTCCTGTGCGGAGATCATGAGCTCTGCATAACCTCTGATCGCGGTAATAGGAGTCCTTAAGTCGTGGGAGACGTTGCTCAGGACGTTCTTACGGGCAACTTCACCTTCAAGAAGCCTCTTGTTAGTAAGCACCAGGTCGCGGTTGATCTCTGAGATGAAGACGGTCTTTTCTCTTACCTGGCGCTTCAGTACCGCAGCACTCCTGTTAAGCTCACGCTGCTGCGTAATGTAGGAGGATACGAGTGAGAGTTCGGCAATGACAGTGAAGACTACGAAGATCAGACTGTATGTAGGGATCGTGTAGACGATCATGCTGTCCAGGAGAATTGAAAGATAGAGAACGAGGAACATAAGGCTGAACAGTAATGCCCAGAGAAGGACCCTCTGGTTCTCTTTGTGGTAGAAGAAAAGGTTGATAAAGATCGACAGTGTGACAGCTGCTATGGCGAACATCAGTGCAACGAATTCGGGAGAAAGAAGTCCGAAAACGATATCGCAGATAAAGTATGCGACTATTATAGATCCACCTATCGCAAGAACGATCTGATGCGCATTACGGAGCAGAGGGTATCTTTTCTGCGGCTTTGAACCTGCGAAGAACTGTGAATTCTCAATGAAAGCGGAGCACGATGCGATGATTACAAGTACAAACCTGATATCGGCTCTTATATGGCTGTTGACCGAGATAAAGCGGCAATCGTCAAGGTAGTAGAAAAGGATCGCAATAAAGCTTACAAAGAATGCCAGGAAGAGTTTCTTGTTCTTGGTTGCTCCGATAATGATGTTGGAACCGACACCGATCGCGACGACGAGCAGCAAGGTAACAACACTGAAGTGTCCTGCCGTAAGAGCAGTACGGATATCGTTTGCTACTCTGGTCTCGATGATGGGTTCGGAAAGAAGACCGGGGTTTGCTACCTGGGGAGTGCATGTAATAACGATTACAAGATCGAGTTTTCCGTCCTCTGGAAGAAGGGTGCAGTAATCGGCAAAAGCCTTAAGGTTAAATACCGGCGTTCTGTCGCCTATCATCTGGACGAACTCGCCATTACAGAAGATCCATGCTGTGCCGTTATATTTGTGGAAGGTAAGTGAGAGTGAACTGATCTCCTCGCTGCACTCGAAATGACCGATATAAGCTGCACTGTAGCATGCCTTGTTATTGACTATGAACTGCTGGTACTCGGGTGCTTTGTCCGCATTATGCCATTCAGCAGAGGATCTGTAGTCGAACCAGCCGCGCCAGGTATCACCAACACCGACTTTCGTGGCATAGACTCTGTGGCTGGTCAGAACGGAGGAAGGCCACAAACGGTCTTCGTTATTTATTGCGTGTTCAAGACTTGCTCCTACAGTCTCAGGTGTGACATTAGGAACGAAGGTCCAGTTATTTGTTACATGGCTGCTGTAAGGGCCGTCGAGGGCAAGTGCGCCGCTCAACATATGCACGTCTCTGTTTTCGTTGTAATCAGGAGTGGAATCAGTCGTGAAAGTTATCCCGATGCTGATTATTCCTGCGATAACAAGCACGAGGAGCAATGCGAAAATAAAGGCAAGCATAGTACCGCCGAAGGTCCTTCCGCGGCCGTCCGCACCTGAAAGCTTTAAGCTTATTAGTCTGCTGTGTCTATACTGAGCCATGTATTTTTGCAGTTTCCCGAAAATGATGAAGCGGGACTATGAATAGCCCCGCATTCAGTGAATGTAATCTTATAAATCAGAACTGAGTGTTCATGCTGTTCTTTACCGGCGGATAAGCGAATGAGTAACCGATACCCCACTCGGTCTTAACAAATGTGATCTCAGGTGCGATCTTTTCCATCTTCTTTCTGAGGTAAGAGATGTTAACCATTACGAGGTGGTTGTCGCACGGAGAATCGTCACCCCAGACGTGGGAATAGATCCTTGTGAAAGGAACGATAACGTTCGGTGTCTCTGCGAGCAGGCAGAGGATATCGAACTCACGGTTTGTAAGATGCAGAGGCTTCTCCTTGAGAGTAACCTCACGTGTCTTGATATTGATTCTAAGCGGCGGATACTCTACGAGGAATCCTTCGCTCTTCATATTACGCTTAATGTGAACGTTGATTCTGAGGCTGAGCTCAGGGAGAGAATAAGGCTTTGTGATATAGTCATCAGCACCAACCTTAAATCCGTTGATAACGTCTTCCTGCTGATCCTTAGCTGTAAGGAAGATGATAGGACAGTCAGTGTACTCTTTGATCTTGGGTGCAAGATCGAAAGCGCTTCCGTCAGGAAGCATAACATCCAGAACGATGCATGAGAAACTGTGAAGCTTGATCTTCTCAAGTGCCTCAGCGCATGAAGCTGCTGTTACTACGTCATATCCTTCGCTCTCAAGGAAATCGCGGTTAAGAACCAGGATATCGCTGTCATCATCTACAAGAAATACTTTTTGCTTAGCCATGAAAATACCTCCCCAGTTACCATAAAATTTTAGTTCTTCACAATAACAATCTGTCAGCCGGACACCAGGATCGCTGTTTTACATAATTGTGATTTTTTGATTTTTGACTAGTATAGTATACAACACGTCAAACCGATTTTATATAGTCAATTGCAATAAGTTACAGATAATATTTGACATTTTTAAGTGCAAGTACACATTAAAATAGAAAATATGTTCGTTTTATGGTATTATAAACGGCATGAAACGCATCATTTTTCACATTGACCAGAACTGCTATTTTGCATCGGTTGAGATGATCTCCAAGCCGGAACTTAGGAATGTCCCGATGGCAGTTGCCGGTGATGCGTCGGCCAGGCACGGCATAATCCTTGCCAAAAATGAACCTGCAAAAAGGTACGGGATCAAGACCGCCGAAGCCATCTGGCAGGCGAAGGCAAAATGTCCTGATCTGGTCCTTGTGGATTCCCATCACGAGAAGTATGAATTCTATTCCAGGAAGCTCCGTGAGATGTATTCGGAATATACGGACAAAGTCGAACCCTTCGGACTTGATGAGTGCTGGCTCGACATGACCGGCATCGTTTCCGGTTACGATGAGGCCGAAGAGGTTGCACTCGAGATAAGGAACCGTGTGAAGGATGAATTCAAGCTCACATGTTCTGTCGGGATCAGCTTCAACAAGGTTTTCGCAAAGCTCGGAAGCGATTACAAAAAGCCTGATGCAACTACTGTTTTTTCTGATACCGACTGGCAGGAAAAGATCTGGCCGCTGCCTGTATCCGATCTTCTTTTTGTCGGCAAACATACGGAGGACAAGCTCCTTAAGATAAATGTGAAGACTATTGGCGATCTGGCGAGAACTGACAGTGCCTACATAAGCACTTACCTTGGGAAAGCAGGTGCGGTGCTATGGGAATATGCCAACGGTCTTGATAATGCCCCGGTCGCCGAATCCGGTTATAAGCGCATTCCGAAGTCAGTCGGCAACTCGACCACTACGGCAGAGGACATGACATCTGACAGGCAGATCGAAAGGACTCTTCATATGCTTTCAGAGAGCGTAGCAATGAGGCTTAGAAAGCATGGTCTGAAGGGCACTGTTGTCCAGATAACTGTAAGAGACAGGGACCTCGCCATTTATGAAAAGCAGAGCATACTTTACCGCGCGACTGACGATGCCAAGGATATTTATGAAGCCGCCAGGGATCTTTTCAAGAACTCTTACGACTGGAACAAAGGCGTAAGAAGTATCGGCGTAAGGTGCACAAAGCTCGTGAGATCCGACAGCGGTGAACAGCTGTCTTTATTTTCTGAAGCCGGGAAGAGCGAGCGCGATGAGAGGCTCAATAAAGCGATCGATGATATAAACAGACGTTATGGAACGAGTGTTATAAAGAGTGCAGCCGAAGCCGAATCCGCGTCAAGAGAGAATAAAGCTGATAAGATAGTGTCGGACCCTTTCCATCCGGAGGACGATTTTAAATGATCACCGCTAACCAGTACTTCAGGAAAGTATTCGGACATAAGATGTACAAAGCATCGGTCACCCTTTGCGTGACGTGCCCTAACAGGGACGGCAGCAAAGGCACAGGCGGCTGCATATTCTGTTCAGAAGGCGGCTCAGGTGAGTTCTCCGTATCAGGGATCTCTGTAACAGATCAGATAAGACAGGCCATAGACAAGGTCAGGAAAAAGGCCGGAGATGACGCAGGTTACATAGCTTATTTCCAGAGCTTTACGAATACCTACTGTGATCCTTTATATCTCGAAAATGTCCTCAATGAAGCATCGGCCTGTGACGGCATCGAAGCAATATCGATAGCTACAAGACCTGACTGCCTGGGGCCCCAAATCCTTGCTGTTCTTAAGAAACAGGCAGAAAGAATGCCTCTGTTTGTTGAGCTCGGCCTTCAGACCGCAAGCGATGAGACGGCGGAATTTATAAACCGCTGTTATAAGACAGGCGAATATGTTAATGCAGTGAAAGCGCTTAAAGAGACCGGAGCGAACGTTATAACGCATATCATTTTCGGGCTTCCCGGCGAGACAAGGGAAATGATGATGGACACCGTAAAACTCGCCATAGATGCCGGAAGTGACGGATATAAATTCACCTGTCTATATGTGCTCGAGAATACTCCCCTGGCTGATCTTTACCGCGACAATAAAGTTGAGATACTGGGACAGGAGGAGTATTTTGATATTGTGGATGAAGCAATAAAGCTCCTGCCTGAAGATGCCGTGGTTCACAGGCTTACAGGTGACGGCCCGAAGAAGATCTTGATAGCTCCGGAATGGACGAAGAACAAGAGGGCGGTCGTAAATTATATCAACCGGAGGTTCGGCTTATGAAGAAATATGTTTTAGAGACGATGAATGCCGTACAGAAATATATTGATGAAGAGATGAAGTCTGCTCCGGAAGAAAAGACTAAGGAGATGCTCACTGAGTTTGAGACCAAGATCTCTTATTACCAGCACGAGAGACTTATTCATCTGATGGTGACGCTGGCATTTGCTACCTGGCTTCTTTTTGAGATCTACTGCCTGTTTGTGCTTCCTTCGGAATTCCTTATCGCAGGAATTCTTCTCGTGTTGATATTCTTCGGACTCACCGTCGGATACGTAATGCACTATTACTTCCTTGAGAACAGCGTGCAGAAGATGTATCACATGAGGGACGAGATCAGGTCTTTCCTTAATAAAGAAAAGGTAATCTGAATATTATTTGTTTTTTGGGACCGTTATGTGTTAAATTATTGCGGTGTGGAGGGACGTATATGCCGACAATAGTTAAATACATTCTGGTCTTTTTTATTTCTATGGTTCCGATCATTGAGCTCCGTGGAGCAGTTCCGATCGGTGTCACAGCTTTCGGATTGAATGAATATATCACTCTTGCGGTTTGTGTCGTCGGCAACATGCTCCCTGTTCCTATTATCTATCTGTTCGCTCGTAAAGTTCTTATCTGGGGTTCCAAGCTCAAGCACGGAAGCGGAATCTTTAAGTGGTTCCTCCAGAAGGGCGAGAAGGCCGGACAGAAGCTTACAGCCAAGTCAAAGAAG
>CADCJM010000044.1 GCA_902801755.1 Oscillospiraceae bacterium | reverse complement strand
CCTGCTCGGCGCACCCAACTGTGTCATCACTCCCCATATCGCATGGACACCTGTTGAGACCAGGATCCGCCTGATCGATGCCGCCGCAGAAAACCTCAAGGCGTTCCTGGACGGCAAGCCTGTAAATCAGGTTAATTAAGGTTCTGAAAAAAGGTATTCCAAGGATTCCAGAAAAAAGTCCGCCCCGGTCGGAACTATTTCTGGAATTTTACTTTTTCCGCCCTAAGATTCCGGATTTTTGTCCGATATAGTCGGACTTTTTTCTGGAAAATCAGTTGTCTGTGGGGGTGGGCTTAATTCTGTCCGGCATAGCCGAACGTTTTGCCGGACAAACAGACAGTCACCCTCAAAATACACTGCAAAATTCACGCAGTGCGTGACAAAAATCGTGAAAAACAGATTGTTAACTCAAAATTTCACTGCAAAACACACTATACAGCGTGTATTTTGCGGTGATTTTTCGAGAGCCGGCATTGGAATATCCGGCAAAGAGGGATCTCAAACCGGCAAAAAATTCCCTATAACACGCCGAGGGCTTCCCGTTAAATCGGAAAGCCCTCGACATGGAATAAGGGATAGATTAAGAAAATTGTCGTAATTAAATATTCCGGATGCAAATTCGTAAATATGTATCCAGCCAAATTTTAACAAGCCGAGTGTCTTTGGTCAAATCATTTTTTGTACTATTTTCTTGATGTTTTCAGTTGTATTGCAAAACCGGCTGCACAAAACGCCACAAGTACCACCAATCTTATCAGAGCGTAGCTCATGGAGATCTCTTCGCCGATCACTCTCTGCTCAATAATGCCGGCATATTCACCCGACGAAACGCCTGCCCAGATTATCGGAGCGAGGGCGCCTGAGATGATCCTGGCACCTACATACGAGGTGAAAAGGCTTATAGTCCATTTCTGCGCATAGTAGACGATTATACCGATTATGGCACCGACTACAAGGCCGGTTCCGTAGGTGGCAAGGAATCTTAATCCGTTGCCTTCGATCTTCGCGAAAAGAAAGCTGAAGTCATCGTAGAACCAGAACGCGCAGACGATCGTGGTTATTGCTATCAGGGCCTTCATGTACAGCGTAAAGGCAAGGATGCCCAGTCCGACCGTAAACAGGAGCAAAACGACTGATTTGCTTATGTAATTCCATGACATACCCATATTGCTCGTCATGCTGATGATGATCTTTCCCAGGATAAATCCGGCTACACCACCTGCGATTCCGAGGCTTAAACGGAAGAGTTTGTAGCCTTCAAAGCACATAAGCGCGCCGGCCAAAACCGCTATTACCGTAACTACAATATTAGTCAATTCCCAATATCTCCTTTATCTCGTCTGCCTTGCTGCAGCTGCAGAGCCTGACCTTGATCTGAGAAGATCCCGGAAGCCCCTTGATGTAGAAAGGCATAACGCTTCTAAATTCCCTTACCGCCACATCCTCAGGAAGATACTTAAGTCTTCCTTCAAGCTCACGGATCAGCATGAGCTTGCGGTCCTTTTCGCAGGGCATTGCAGGGATCTCATTTCCATTGAGACCTGCTGTCACCTGCTCAAATATCCAGGGGTTGCCTCTTGCCGCCCTGCCGATCATGATGCCGTCACAGCCGGTCTCCTCAATGATCTTCCGGGCAGACTCTGTGTCAGTAATATCGCCGTTCGCAAAGAACGGGATATCGTAACCCCTTACGGCTTCGCGCATTACTGAGATCGCCTCATTAGAGCTCTCGCCGTGGTACATCTGGATCCTGGTCCTTCCGTGGACACAGATCATATCACATCCGGCATCAGCCAGGGCTCTTGCAAATTCCGGTTTCCCCTTGTCCCCGGCATTGTATCCGATTCGGGTTTTAACAGTCACGGGAACATTGAGGCAAAGCTCCGCCAATGCTTTTTTGCAGGCCTTAACGATCGAAGCGGCCCTTGCGGGATCCTCCATAAGCGCGCTTCCCGAGCCCGTTTTTACAACCTTCGGCACCGGACAGCCCATGTTGATGTCGATAATGGATACCTCCTGCAAAACAGGGGTTTCCATGATGGTCCTTACCGCGGCTTCGAAATCCTCCGGCTCGCTTCCGAAAAGCTGGATCGCCGTGATCTTCTCCTCATCAGGTGCGATCCTCATATAGCGGAGGCTCTTGCCGATTCCGTTATATCTTATGGATCTGGCGCTGACGAGCTCAGTCGGGCTGTAGGCCGCGCCCATCTCATTGCATATGATCCTGAACGGCAGGCTCGAAAAGCCCGCCATCGGCGACAGGCATATCGGGTTTTCTATTTTTATGTTGCCGATCTTGACTGATTTCATTAAAACTCCAAAAATTCAAATTTACCGATAATTGATTTTATACTTTTTCTTGCTTGAAATAATAACAATTCAGGGACAAAATAATATCTGTTAAAGAGGTGCACTATTTATGGATGATTGTCTTGTTTATTTTTTCACCGGATTTCTGGACAGCGGAAAGACTTCCGTTATCTGTTCCTGGATCGGCGGTGAGAACTTCAAGAACCGCAAGGTTGTAGTTATCAACACCGAGGAAGGTGAAGAGGAATACAAGCAGGAGAACTACGAGGGTGCTGACCCGGTAGTCATCAACTGCGACACCGAAGATGTCAACAGGGACATGACTTTCGATATCGAGGCAAAGTATAAGCCCGGTGTCGTTTTCATTGAATGGAACGGCTCGGTCTCCCCTGCTGAGTTTTTCGAGAAGGTCGACGTGCCCGAGCGCTGGGCTCTGGCAGCAGCGATCGTAGTGATCGATGCATCCACATACGGTGAGTATTTCAAGAATATGCAGACTTTCTTCGCTGACTATTTCAGATACGGCGATACGGTCATTTTCAACAGGGTAAACGAAGAGACAGACAATATTCCCAAGCTCAGAGGCTCAGTCAAGGCAGTTAATCCCGGCATGAGCATCAATTTCCTTGGCGAGGACAACAAGATCATCAGGATCGAAGACCACCTCCCCTTTGACCTTAATCAGAACCCGTGCAACATCGCAGCAGAAGACTTCGGTCTTTTCTATACCGATGCGATGGATAACATGAATCGTTATAACGGCAAGAGAATAAGCCTTATCGGCCAGGCCGTAATCTTAAGGGAGTTCAATGGCAGGGCGTTTGTCCTTCAGAGACAGGCATATACATGCTGCGCTGCAGACATCCAGATGATGGGGGTTCTTTGCTTCTACCAGTTCAAGTCCAACTTCCCTGCAGGCCAGTGGCTCAAGGTCACAGGACAGGTCAGATATTTCGAGGACGATGACGGACAGGGCGGCAAGGTCAACGTTCCCTGCCTTACCGTAGAGGATTACGCGATAACGAGCAAGCCCGACAACGAAGTTATTTATTTCAACTGACAAATAGAAAAGAGGCATATTAAATGACAAAAGTAGACATTTTCTCAGGATTTCTGGGAGCAGGCAAAACAACACTGATCAAGAAGCTTATTGCTGACGGATACAACGGCCAGAAGCTCGTTCTTATTGAGAATGAGTTCGGTCAGATCGGCATCGACGGCGGCTTCCTTAAGGAGTCCGGCATCAACATCACCGAGATGAATTCAGGCTGTATCTGCTGCAGTCTCGTAGGTGACTTCGGCACAGCTTTGCAGGATGTTATCGCTAAGTTCTCACCCGACAGGATCCTGATCGAACCCTCCGGCGTAGGCAAGCTCTCCGACGTAGTTGCTGCCGTTAAGCGCGTTGAAGGAACAGAGATCTGCGGAACAGTTACGGTTATCGATGCTTCCAAGTGCAGGATCTACTTGAAGAACTTCAAGGAGTTCTATGAGAACCAGATCAAGTACGCAGGAACGATCATCTTAAGCCGTACAGGCAATATCTCCCAGGACAAGCTCGACCAGGCGATCGCTCTCATCCGTGAGATCAACGATCACTCCCAGATCATCACAACACCCTGGGACGATCTTTCAGGAGTACAGATCCTTAAGGCTATCGAGGAGCCTCTTACGGCAGCTGATATGGCTGCAGCCCTTCTCGAAGCTGAGCAGCACGAGTTAGAGCATTCCCATCATCATCACGAGCACGGTGAGGACTGTGACTGTGAAGAGTGCAGACATCACCATCACCACGATGACGACGATGACGACGATGACGATGATGAGGACGAGCACGAGCACCACCATCACCACCACGATCACGATGACGATGACGACGATGATGACGAGCATGAGCATCACCATCACGATCATGATCACGAGCATCATCATCACCATCATGATCATCACGCTGACGAGGTTTTCGATTCCATCGGATTCGAGACATCCAAGAAGTTCACAAAAGCACAGATCGAAGATGCCCTCAAGGCATTGGATGATACAGAAAAGTACGGCATGATCCTCCGTTCAAAGGGTATCGTTGCCGGCGAAGACGGATCATGGATCCATTTCGACTTCGTACCTGAAGAGGCCGAGGTCAGAACAGGTTCTTCAGACGTAACAGGCAAGATCGTCGTTATCGGTTCTGAAGTTAAGAAAGACGCAGTCAAAGAGTTATTCGGGATTTAAGTGCTATGAATAAAAGAGGATTAAAGATCATCGTAGTAGGTGCCGGTAAAGTCGGCGATACACTCGTTAACAGACTCGCTGAAGAGGGTCACGACCTTGTCATCATCGACAAGAACGTAAACCGTCTTACAGAGCTTGCAAACCTGTGCGACTGCATGGGTATCATCGGAAACGGTGCAAGCCACGGGGTTCTCGAAGAGGCAGGTGTCGCATCTGCCGATCTCTTCATTTCCGTTACCGAATCAGATGAGCTTAACCTCCTTTGCTGCACGATCGCAAAGCAGTTCAACAGGAACCTTGCTACGATCGCCCGTGTAAGAAACCCTGACTATGGCAAGGAGATCCCTTACCTGAGGTCCAAGTTAAGCCTCGAAATGATCATCAATCCGGAATACGAAGCAGCCGTTGAGGCAGCACGTATCCTCTTCCTCCCTGCAGCGCTCTCGATCAACTCTTTTGCGCACGGCAGTGCCGAGATAGTCAAGATCAAGATTCCTGAGGGAAATGTCCTTGACGGAAAGACCGTTGCATATCTGGGAAGCAATATCACAAACGGCATCCTTATCGTAGGCGTTGAGCGCGGCGATGAGGTAACGATCCCTAATGGCGCTTTCGAGCTTTCCGCAGGCGACATTATCTCTTTCGTGGCTACAAGAAAAGAATGTCACTCATTCCTCAAGTCCATCGGCTTTAAGACCAACTCCGTAAGGAGCACGATCATGATCGGCGGCGGCAAATCAGCATTCTACCTTGCCGACCAGCTTATAAAGACCGGTATCGATGTAAAGATCATCGAGAAGGATGCGAAGCGCTGCGACGAATTGAGCGAACTTCTTCCCAAGGCAACCATCATCAACGGAGACGGCATCAACGAGGCCCTCCTTGAAGAGACCGGCATCAGGGATGTCGATTCCGTTGTCGCCATGACAGGCATCGACGAAGAGAACATCATGTTAGCTCTCTTTGCAAGACAGATCTCAAAGGGCATCAAGTCAGTAACCAAGATCAACAAGATAAGCTTTACAGACGTTATCAACCGCCTTGATCTGGGAAGCGTTATCTATCCCAAACAGATCACGGCTGAGGCCATCATTACCTATGCACGTGCAAAGCAGGCTTCTATCGGAAGCAACGTAGAAGTCATGTATCACCTTTTCGACGAGAGAGCAGAAGCTATCGAGTTCAAGGTAATGGAAAAATCCGCTGCCACCGGCATCCAGCTCAAGGACCTCAAGCTCAGGGCCAATACGCTCCTTGCCTTCATCAACCGTTCAGGCAAGATCATTATCCCTACAGGCAGCGACTCGATCGAAGTCGGCGACAGCGTCATGATCGTTACCAAAAATAAAGGCTATACAGCTTTGACGGATATTCTCAGATGAACATAAAAATGCTCATTTACATCCTGGGAAAGGTCCTGCTGATCGAAGGCGTTCTTATGCTTTTGCCTATCGGCTGCGGCTGGATCTATGGTGAGAGCGAGACCGTTTATTATCTGGTCTGCGCATTGGCCTATGTTACTTTAGGCTACCTTCTCTCATTCAAAAAGCCAAAGAACATGACCATCTTCATCAAGGACGGCTGCGTTGCGACCGCTCTTTCCTGGGTGGTATTAAGTATCGGCGGATGCATTCCGTTCATTCTCACCGGAGAGATCCCTTCTTTCACGGACGCAATGTTCGAGACGGCTTCGGGCTTCTCCACAACAGGTGCGAGCATCTTAACGAACGTTGAAGCAATGTCCCATTGCTCGCTTCTGTGGCGTTCACTGACCCACTGGATAGGCGGTATGGGCGTTCTCGTTTTCCTTCTTGCCGTAGTTCCTATGACAGGCGGCTCCAACATGAACCTCATGAGAGCGGAGAGCCCCGGTCCTACAGTCGGCAAGATCGTTCCCAAGGTAAGATCCACAGCAAAGATGCTCTATCTCATCTATCTTGCGATGACAGTAACGGAGATCATTATCCTTACGCTCTGCGGCATGCCGTTTTTCGACAGCCTCTGTTCCTCATTCGGAACGGCAGGTACGGGCGGCTTCGGTGTAAGAAATGACAGCTTCGCTTCTTATGCTCCGCACATTCAGGTGATCGTTGCAGTGTTCATGATCATGTTCGGCATGAACTTCAATTTCTACTATTACTTCACTACAAAGCAGATAAACAAGGCATTCAAGATGAGCGAGATCAAGGTCTATCTTGCCGTTATCGCCATAGTCACAGCCATCATCTGCTTCTCCGTAAGAGGACTTTACGGAAGCTTTGGCGAAGCATTGAGACATTCATTCTTCCAGGTGGCAACCATAATTACAACGACAGGTTTTGCCACAACGGACTTTGACCTCTGGCCTTCCGTTGCCAAGTTCCTGCTCTTAAGCCTCATGATCCTAGGTGCCTGCGCAAGCTCCACCGGCGGCGGCATCAAGGTCGCAAGATTCCAGATCATGTTCAAGTCCGTAAAAAGAGAGATCCAGTCTTATATCCATCCTAAGACCGTTAAGAAGATCCATGTCGACGGCAAGACAGTTGACAGCGAGATCATCCATTCCGTTGCACTCTACTTCTTCATCTACATGATCATCTTCGCAACGTCGATGTTCATCGTATCTTTCGAAGGTCACGATCTCGTTACGGTCTTCTCTTCAGTAGCAGCAACATTCAACAACATCGGACCCGGACTTTCACTCGTAGGACCTACGCAGAACTACAGTTTCTTCTCCGGACTCTCGAAATGGGTGTTCATTTTCGATATGCTCGCAGGCAGACTCGAGCTCATGCCGCTTATCGTATTCCTTGCGCCTACGACCTATAAGGGAATAATAAAAAAGCCCCGCAAGGTGCAGAGCTGATTCACGTGATTTTTAAGGACCTGTCAGATCTCGTAAGGCTTGGGATCTGTTTTGGTGTACCTGATTATCTCTTCCATTCTGGGACGGTCAAGATATGCGACGAGCGAGAAAGCCTTTCCTGACTTGCCTGCACGCGCGGTACGGCCGATCCTGTGAAGATAGAGTTCGTTCTCCTTCGGAATATCATAATTAAATATCGCTTCAATATCGTCAACGTCGATGCCTCTTGCCACAACGTCTGTCGCAACGAGTACGTCGAACTTGTCTGCCCTGTACTGGTCCATAACTTTATTTCTGGTACCCTGGCCGATATCGCCGTGAAGTACTCTTGCGGATACGCCTGCGTGAGTAAGCATCTCGCCGACCTTTGAAGTCGTGTTCTTCGTATTGCAGAAGACGATCGTTTTCCTTAAGTCTTCTTTTGCCATGATCCTGATGATCGCAGAAAGTTTATCCTTTTCGGGACATTCGACAATATACTGGTCGATATCAGGATGGTCTTCAGCCTTGGGCATGACATCAATCTCAGCAGCATCTGACATGAATTCCCATGTGATGTTCTGAATCTCTCTGGGCATCGTGGCGGAGAATAAAGCGATCTGCTTATCCTTCGGAGTGAGTGCCATTACTTTTCTAATATCATTAATAAAGCCCATCTTCAGCATCTCATCGGCTTCATCCAGGACGAGCGTATAGATCTGTGAGATATCAACGAGCTTTCTTCCGACCATATCGATAAGACGGCCTGGTGTCGCTACTATGACCTGGGGATTCTTCTGGACCCTCTCGGTCTGAAGGCGCATGCTCTGTCCTCCGATAAGGGCAGTAACCCTGAATCCCTTAATATATTTTGCAAGACTCTTAAGTTCTGTCGTGATCTGCAGCGCAAGTTCTCTTGTCGGGCATAAGATCAAGGCCTGAACGAACTTTGAATCAAGATTAAGGTATTCTAATATCGGGATGCCAAAGGCAAACGTCTTACCCGTTCCGGTAGGCGCTTTTGCTATTACGCTTATGTTGTCCATCATGAGGGGAATGGCCTTCTGCTGAATGGTCGTGGGCCTTTTAACGCCCATCTTCTTCAGCGAGTCCATCACCTCAGGTGACAGGTCCAGATCTGCAAATGTTATCTCTTCGCTCATATCCACCAACTCATTTCAATATATCCCGCCAACTATATCACAGAAATCGGATTATGATAATATTACATCAGAATATGGAGTGTCCATTATGCGTAAAGTTCTGTCTTTAATTCTGGTAATCACCATGCTCCTCACGCTCACAGCTTCTGTCTCTGGGTGCGGATCTGATACGGATTATGATAGTCCGATCAAAGTTATCGCAGCTTATAAGAACGGGCGCGATGTAATCGGCAAGACTGTTTCCGTTACGGCTACCATGGATTTCGACAAAGCCCCCGGTGCTGGCAATACGATCTATATCCGCAGCAGCGATGTGTGGTCGGCAACAGTCTATGTATGTCCCAACGAAGGTTCCGGAACAGATGTAGTAAAGGGGCAGACCGTAACTTTTCTCATAACAGGCGTAGACGACCGTCATGATCCGACCTTCTATCTTGAAGGCGATGTGGTCAGTTGAGTTGTTTTATAATATTCATTGAAATTATTAATCTGATATATGGAGACTAATATGGCTAAACGTGTTTTTCTTATAGTTCTGGACAGTTTTGGTATCGGCGGCGCACCTGATGCCGCAAAATTCGGAGATGCAGGCAGCAACACACTGGCAGCAGTGCTCTCTTACTCCAACGATGCTTTCCCGAATCTTGCGAAAATGGGACTTCTCGCGATCGACGGCGAAGACGATCCCCGCATAAAAGCATATAAAGACGCCCAGGACTTCATTCCTTCCCCGATAGGTTCTTACGCCAGAGTCCGCGAAGTATCCGCAGGCAAGGATTCCACTATAGGACACTGGGAGATTGCAGGGATCATCTCTGACAAGGCCCAGCCCACTTATCCGGACGGCTTCCCCGAAGAAGTCATGCACGCGCTCGAAAAGGCAACGGGCAAGGAATTCCTCTGCAATAAGCCTTACAGCGGCACCGATGTCATCCGCGATTACGGCGAGGAACACATGAAGACCGGCAAGCTCATTATCTACACATCAGCTGACAGCGTTCTCCAGATCGCAGCTCATGAGGAAATTGTCCCTTTGGAAGAGCTCTACGATGTCTGCAAGAAGGCGCGTGAAGTAATGAGCGGCGATCACGCTGTCGGTAGAGTAATCGCAAGACCCTTTGTCGGAGAGCCCGGCAGCTTTACAAGAACCGCTAACCGCCACGACTTCTCTCTTGCGGCTTCGTCATCCACCATGCTCGATCTCTTAAAGAGCGAAGGCTATGACGTAATATCCGTCGGCAAGATCTATGACCTCTTTGCAGGAAGGGGCCTTACGGAATCCAATCCCACCAAGGGCAACACGGACGGCATCAACAAGACCTTAGAGATAATGGACCGTGACTTTAACGGCCTGTGCTTTATAAATCTCGTTGACTTCGACATGAAGTACGGCCACAGGAATGATATCGAAGGTTACAATACCGCCATGCATGAATTTGATGATGCACTGGCCGCCATATTAAGCAAGCTCAAAGATGACGATCTTCTCATCATCACGGCCGATCACGGGTGCGATCCTTCCACCGCTTCAACTGATCATTCAAGGGAGTGCATACCGCTCCTGATCTACGGCGCAGGATACAGGACTCCGTGCAACATGGGCGAACTTACAGGCTTTAACAATATTGCCGGAATCGTTCTCTCTTCCCTGATGTCCAGGACTTATGAGCATGACTTTGCACCCGCTGCAAATACAAACGTGCCTGATCCTGAGAACATCATGAGCTATGTCGATCTGACGAACCTCAAGACCGTTGCAACAGAAGACGACATAAAGGAACTGATCGAGAGGGCCGTCTCCCTCAAGACTGCATCCGTATGCATCCAGCCCTGCTTCGTTAAGGACGCTGTGCGCTTTTCCGGGGGAAGAGTCGCTGTATGCACTGTAATAGGATTCCCCAACGGTTATTCAACGACCGCCACCAAGGTCTTCGAAGCAAGTGAAGCATGCGATAACGGAGCTTCCGAGATCGATATGGTGATCAATATCAACTTCGTCAAGTCAGGAAGATTCGATGAAGTATATGAGGAAATAAAGCTTATTGCAGAAGCTGTCCATGCCAAGGGTGCGATCCTTAAGGTGATCATTGAAACCTGTGATCTCACTGAAGATGAGAAGGTGCGTCTTTGCAGGATCGTAAGCGACGCAAAGGCTGATTTCATTAAGACTTCAACGGGTTTCGGCAGTGCAGGAGCCAAGGCAGAGGACATCGCTCTCATGAAGAAGAACGTAGCCCCCGGCGTCAGGATCAAGGCCGCAGGCGGCATCAGAACTGAGGAAGCCGCCAGGGAAATGATAGCTAACGGTGCCAATAGGATCGGAGCTTCAAGACTCGGAAACTGAACAAAACAAAATTTTGTTCGTTTTTGGATACAATAGGGTTTTAGTCCCATTATTGGCACATAAGCCGTGATATAGTACCTCCAGTAAAGAACATACGATCTTTTTGGAGGTATTAATTATGTCACCGTTTGATATGCTGGTTTTCTTCTTTTTCATCCTCGTTACTATTAAGGCAGCTGCTTCATGCATCGACTACTGGAGAGATATTGATGATGAACTCGCAGAAGCTTCCACACCTCACAGGACACCTGTCAGGGCTACCCTCTCAAGGACTGTAAGGACAGGCAGACCTTCTTCTGTACGTGTCACACCTATCAAGCGCGTGAATACTCCTGCGAAGGTATACGCCCGCACTTATAACGATAACCGTCAGATTATTTTAAAGGATAAGGGTGCCGCATAAACCGACCAAAGACAGCCAACCCATAATCCGTTTTTTCTCCGTAAAGGGACTTATCCGGCCTTGCTTTACATAACTGTTCTTCCGTACCACACCTCACAAAAGCAAGGCCGGGATATCTCCCGGCCCATACCATATGATCTTGATCGATTTGGAATCAGAACGATACTTTGTTCTTTCCTTCCCTCTTGGACTTATTGAGCTTTCTTTCAGCTCTGGACAGGAGGTCGGACAGATCAGGCTCTGTATTGTCGAACATGGCAAGACCTGCTGAGATAGTTACTGTCTCTCTTCTGCCGTCAAGGATAACAGGCTCGCTTGCGATATTCTCAACAAGCTTTTTTGCCATGCCTATGGCAGCGATCTTCTCGGTATCAAGAAGTACGATAGCGAATTCATCACCGCCTGTACGGAAGCATGTATCTTCTGTTCTGACATTTGCCATGCAGGATTCAGCAATGCTTCTTAAGACGATATCACCGTTCTGCTGGCCGTTCTGGTCATTTACATGAGTCATGTCATCGACGTCTATTACCATAAGCGCAAATGTGCTTCCGTCAGATCTCTTCTCATAGAGGCTCGCGTACTTTTCGAGTGTCTCATAGAAATAACGTCTGTTGTAAAGTCCGCTTAAGTCATCGACACGGGCAAGGAGTTCCATCTTGTGATAGGAACGCTCGAGCTCTAATTCAAGCTTCTTCTGCTCTGTGATATCACGGCTGATGCCCCATGTTCCTACGATCTCATTGTTCTTGTCGTAGAGAGGGTACTTGGACGCACTGTAGTACTTGATGTTATCTTCATCAAGCGGAAGCGACTCCTCAAAATTAAGGATGGGCTTTCCGGTCCTCATGATCTCCAATTCGAGTGCTCTTGCCTTGTCTGCGAATTCTGCAGGGAAGAAATCCCTGTCTGTCTTGCCTACCAGTTCGTTCGGATCCTCAATACCGAACTGCATCGCATGCATCTTATTGTTCCAGATAAATCTTGAGTTCTTATCCTTGAAATAAATGGTATCCTTTCCGTCTCTTTTGATAGTATCGATTACGAGTTCATCGTTTATCTGCAATTCTTCCCAAAATTTTCCTTCTGCCATTTATTTCTCCTTGGTCCGCGGGGTGAGGATATGCTTTTAATTGAAGCGCTTTCCTTCGCCCTCTTTTATTTCAATGCCTTCCAGTACAAAGGCCTCATAATACGAATTGCAGTCAAAAGCTGCAGGGGTAAATACACCCGGCTTCTTCCACTTGTCTTTGCACATGAGCTTAACACCTGCAATGAGAGCTGAGCCCTTCAGGTATTCGAAGGCACTGTTATAGTTCTTCTCATAGCACTCATCGTTATCGCCCTTGATGACGTAAGACTTGGTAACTTCCTTGCCTTCCCTCTTGCCCTGACCGGTGATATAGATCTCGAATGAAGCCATACCCTTAGCCTTCTCATTCTCGTCCTTCTCGATCTCAAGGTCTGCCTGCTTCGGAAGCATAGCTGCGATAAGGTCGATCGGAGCGACCTCGACATTGTTGACCTTGACGGGCACATTGGATAAGAGTCCCATCTCCTTAAGAAAGTCGATCTTCTTCTGAGGAGGAATATGCTCCTTGGGAGGTTTCTTTCCAAGTTTAAAATATCTTACGCTGATCGCGTCAGGAAATTCCTTGAGAAGATCTGTAAGCATAGGGCTGGATGAAAGATATACTTTGCTTCCGCCGTCAGACTTGCCTTCGATGGAAAGAGGATCTGCTTCGACAACCTTGCCCTTATCGATATAGAAGACCTTCTTATCGTTGGTCGCTTTCTTTATCGGAATGAGCGGAGGCTTGATGTCCTCTGAATAAAGATTCTCATCGATATCCTTCTTCTTGCTCTTTGTGGTCTCCTTCTGCTCGCCGGAAACTGAAATGATATCAATGCTGTCGATCTTATTGAAATGATAAAGACCGGCATGTCTGATAATGGTATTGGCAACACCGGGAACTAGACCGGCGCCGCAGACTGCAGTATTGCAGTTGTTCTGGAATTCCTTGAACTTCTCGACGACGGCCGGGCGGTGGTCCGCATTACGAAGGAGAGGCCGACGCCGAAGGCGTACCCGAGGAAATCCGGCACGCCGGAGAAGAAACCGCTGGGCGGCGACGTGAGAATCAAGGAGGCTGAAGCATGAAGCCGGACAGGATTTGGTGGGTCGTCATAGGGCTGTTTGCGGTGATGGTCGCCATCGTGGTCGGCATGGTGGCAACGCTGGAGCCGTCGAGGGGCACGCTGCCCGTCCGCGAGGAAACGCCCGCGCCGAAGAAGGAGGACCGGAGCCCGCAGGTGGCGGACAGCCGGGAGAACGACCTGAGTTTCGAGAAGATGCTGGACAGCGCGAAGGAGACGTTTTTCTCCGTGTCCCGCAAGGAAGAAGGAGAGAAACAGCAGACCCGGGCTTACGCGCGGGAGCAGGCGGCCCGAGCGCAGAGCCTGGCGCGGACGAAGGACCAGCGGTTTCGCGTCTTGTTCCTGACGTCGGTGCTGGCCGAGGAGGGCGAGCGGGCGCAGAAGCTGCCGGAGAACGGGCAGAAGCTGTTGGAATTGGCGGAGAGCGACGCCCAGAAAGGGCGCGCTTATTTTATCATAGCCGAGGGCTGCAAGGCGACGCAAAAGAATAAAGAGGCATTGGCGGCGTATCAAAAATCGGCGGCGTTACTCCTGGGCGACAAAGTCACGTCGAAGACGGATCGGGTTTTCGGCGTGTGGCAGCTCGGACACGCCGCCGATGTCGTACATTCCCGCCTGAAGGAAAAGGAACGGGCGGAAGCGATGTACAAGGAAGCGCTCCGGCGGCTGGACGCGGAGCAGTCGTCTCCCGGCCTCGACGGGCCGCTGCCGGGCTATGAGGAGCTGCACCAGAGGCAGCAGGAAGTCATGATGGCGATCAAGAAATTTCACCCGGAGCGCACCAGCGCGTATATCTCGGAGCAGTGGGAACGGATCAAGCTGAACAAGATCTGAGCCGCGGCGATTCCGGGTGCGTGCGGAAACGGGAAGAGTATGATAGAATATAGGAAAGTCACGTCGGGAGGGATGACGATGCGAAACGGTTTGTGGATGGCGCTGGCCATGGCGTTCATGGTGGGCTGCCTGCCGCCGGGGGCGCTGGCCCGGTCCTCGGACCCGCCGGAGCCGGTCCTTTGGGAGGACCCCGCGATAGTCAACAATTCATCGGGCATCGATGAGAATTCGTCTTCGGACGTTTCGACGTCGGAGGAATACGGGCCGCGGTTCATCGAAGTCCTGCGGGACGATTCCTTCATCTATCTGATGGACCGGAAAACCGCCCACTACAGGAAGGTGCCCCATCTGGCCAAGGAGCGGATGATCGACGTCTGGATCAAGCTGGAGCCGCTGGAGTTCCTGGAGGGGGATTACACCTATCCCTCCAAGTATTATCTCGAACATTATCTGATCCGGCCCAAGACGCAGCAGGTCATGTTCTTGGCCGAGCTGGAAGTGGCGGGCCGTCCGAGCAACGAGCTGAAGGAAATGCCCTACGATCCGCGTCGTTGGGAGCGGCTGGTGCCCGGCAGCATCGAGGATTCCGTGTTCCACGCGGTGATGCTCAACGAGGGACAGGTGAAGGATGAGGCCGCGAACGGCGGCGCGTCCGTCCGCGATTACGTGGAGAATATATTCAATATTTCGCTGTGAGAACGCAGCAAGCAAGACTGCCGTCAAAGGCAATGTCATGAAGCTAAGAAGTTTAGGACAAAAAAAGTCCTCCGCTTATTATGGTAAGCGGAGGACTTTCTGTTTCGACATGTACCCGTATAAATTGAAATTTGACATACTTACATATAAGCAGGACAACTTAACCTACATTTATATAACCGGGACAAGCTTGCCCGTAATTTTCGCATAATTTGTAGCCGCCTGCAACCTTTTCCAGCGCTTCTTCTT
>CADCJM010000043.1 GCA_902801755.1 Oscillospiraceae bacterium | reverse complement strand
CTTTCTTACGTCCTTCAAAGCCTAAGAGCTGGTTGGAGATCATGCCGATCGCGGTCATGCCGAGTGCGATTATGATGATGGCTGCTATGACTGCGAGCTGCTGTGAGTTCTGCTTCTTCTGATCTGCTATGTATTCGGATATCGTCTCGACCTTAGAATAAGCTCCCTTTGCATAGGTCTCGAGCGCTGCTTTCGTTCCTTCCGGATCTGTTGTCTTTATGAGGATCCAGGCAGGACTTCCATAGCAGAGCACCTTGTATTCATCTTCATTCATCAAGAAAGTATCCATTCCTGTGGACGCACTGACAGAAGTGATCTTGGCTACAGTGAATTTCCTGTCGATAGGAACTACACCCTCAGGATTAAATGTGAGCGTTATCGTATCGCCTTCTTTTATGCCTTTACGGTTTGCATACTTCTTGTCTAATACGATCGTACCGGGTTCAACCTTATCAGGGAGATCGGAAAATCCGGTAAAATATCTGAATCCGTCATCGGGCATTGCAAAGAAATTGCCGATGGAGATCTTCTCATCGTTTAACTTATACTCCGTCATTGTCATATAGATCATTTCCGTATCTGTTACGTTATCCATATGATCGATAAATGAGTAGTATGTGTCCTTCTCGCTTGCGGTGAGGATAACATCACAATCGTACGGGATGTCGTTGATGTTATCGGACATTGCTCCGGAGACAGCATAAACGATGACGCACATAGCTGCTGCCGTCGCACAGAGAACGCCGCTTCCGACAGTGCTCTTACGGGAGATCGCCTCAACAGAAGCCAGAGCCATCGAAGGTCTGCCGAGCTTATCGGAGATCCTTTTGATCAAAGCCGTAATGAACTTTAAGATCCACGGGAAGAGGGCAGCAAGCGCTGCTACAGAAGTGAGCATGCAGAGGATAGCAAGGATCATGTTCGTCCTGAAGAAGAATGTCACAACTGCAGTAACAAGGCAGATAATGCCGATGACAAGTGTTGCCTTGCTGAATCTGTATGCAGTATCCCTGTTATCGAAAATGATATCTCTGATGGATGTCTTCAATGCTTTGAGGATCGCTCTTAAAGGAATCAGGCATTCGATCAGGACAGAACCCAGTATTACGCCGATTACAAGGCCTACAGGGAACGCCGGGATATCAAACTGGACGGCATTGCCTTCTGAGTCTGTGCCGTTAAACATGACGCTCAACAAGGGATTTCTGATAGCCGCATAGAGAAGAGTTGCGGGGATACTGCCCAGAAGTGCATAAAGGACATTTTCAAGGAGCAATATCCTTCCTGTTCTTGAAGTGCTCATGCCGAGGCTTCGAAGCGTTCCGATATATGACATTCTCTCGCTTACGATCCTGTTGCAGATCGAAGCCGTTACGAAGATAACGAGCAGGAATGCGATCGCGAACAGGAGATAGAATACGCTCTTCATTTCATTTACGAGCGCCAGGTCGGACTCTGACAGATAAAGATCCGTGATGACTGCTGCAGGGTATCTGTCTTCGATCATATCCTTTGCCTCTTCGAGCAAAGTGTTATCGTGAAGATCGATAAGGAGCATATCGGCAGACATGCGTCCGCAGGAAACCTTCTTGCTGGAATTAAGATTCATGATGGCTGTATATCCGGTAATAAGCGGATTCTTTGTATCGTCAGGAAGGATACCGCCTATGGTAAACTCGAGTTCCTCGTCTGCCCTGTCGTGTATCGTGATCTTATCGCCAACCTTATAACCGTAGTCATCAGAAAACGCTTTGTTGATGAACACCTCATCGTCCTTAAGATCGATGGGGGCCAAGAACTTCATATCAACAGCTTCGTCAACATCAAGGCCCATGATCCTCAGTGTATCTGTAGTAACATAGCAGTACTCACCGTCGATCTTCTTGTAGAGCATCTCTGAATCGCCGACAATAGTCATAGTATCTGCTTCAGGGAATCCTTCAGGAAGGGTCGAAACATCACTTCCGGATGAACTGACGATGAAGTCTGCTCTCGATACGCTGCCGTAGAACAGAGTCAGGATACCGGTGATGCTTTCGCTTAAGTCGAAGCAGAGCAGCGCGCAGAAGCTGCATACGAAGATCGCGAAAACGACCAGCAGCGTTCTAAGCGGCTTTCCGAATATATTTTTCAACGAATTTTTAAATACGATATTCATTTTCTATCCCCCATTAATACCATCTTGAGACACGTTCCTCTGGAGCGATGTACATTCCGTCGCCCTCCTTGACGTCATATGTCTCATAGAATTCGTCAATTGATGAGAGGATGGCATTTACTCTTATGAATGCAGGACTGTGAACGTCATAAGCGATCTGGTTGATAATAGCTTCATCTGCAAGCATTTCGCACCAGATGGTCGCATAGCTCTCGAAAAGCTTGATCCTGTCTTCCTTGGTCCTGCAAAGAGACGTAACACACTCTACGCCGCCTAAGTCAGCGTAATTCTCACCCAGAGTCTGTTCACCGTCGACATGGTAAACACCGAACACCGTGAACTTCTCTTCAAAATACTTAGCAGCTTTTTCATTACGTTCTTTAAGAGTATTCATATCCTTCTCAGGGATCCAGGAAGGATCATATTCACCTTTGGAATTAAATACTATGCAGTTGCTGTCAAAAGCATGGCCTATCTCATGCGCGATTACAGATCCAAGGCCGCCGAGATTTGTGTAGTAATCAGCTTTTGCATCGAAGAACGGTTTGTTGGTGATAGCAGCTGTGATCGTTATGTTGTTATAGCCGGGATCGTAGCATGCATTCATCATCTGCATCGGCATGCCCGGCTCCGTTCTTGATACCGGATCCTGATTATTGAACCTGTCGAGTTCTTTCCTGAGATTCAGCCTTGAATAATTAAGACTGAATTCATAGTAATCCTTGCCGTATACATTAACGTATTGAGCGTTGTCGTGACGCTTCAGGTCTTTGGCTGTGACATAAACGATGTTTTCGAGCTTTTTCAAAAGTTCCGCTCTTGTCTCTTCGCTGAGCCATGAGGCATCCTTTATGATCTTTCTGTATCCGCCCTTGATATCATCGCACATGCTTCTTAATGCAGCATCTGTCTCTGGTAAATAGTGGCGTTCAACATAGATAGGATCGGTTTCTCTATAGAAATTCTGAGAGATCTCATCTATTGCCTGATCGTGCATAGACTTATAGCTGATACCTACGTAAGTCTCGAACTGTGTGTAATGAGGTGCTATATATCTCATGAATTTCTCATAGAGCATTCCCAGTTCCCATGTCTTTAACGCACCCAGATTCTCTTCAACGAAGATATCATTAATGGCTTTTATCTGTCCTTCATCCGTTACACAGAATTTCTTGGCCAGATCCTTATTGATTCCAATACCGGTAAGATATTTGTCCATATCTATATTGGACATTGCCTTTTTGAAATCGCCGGAAGTCAGTATCTTCTGGTACTTAAAAGGCATGCCGTCATCGACGGCCTCCATATTCGTAGCGCCATAAATGTCGAGGGCACGCTTGGCAAGACCGTTGGCATATTCCTCAGCAGTCTTTTTGTCGTAACCTCTTGTAGCCAGGACAAGCTGACCTGTCCTGCTGATGCGGTTGATCGAGTAAGTATTATCTCTGATATCCTCAAAAGAAGTGTTAAGGATCCCGGGCAGCTGGTCCATCACGATTACTCTCTCAGTGGGATTGAGAGGATTAACGCTCGGTTTGAGCTTAAAGAATCCGCCGGTACAATATTCCTTATAGATCCTTGCATCGATTTCCAGAAGTTCACTTACTGACTTTGCATTGTCAACGGCTTCGATAACTGCCATAAGGTCTGCAGGGATCGGCGTGTTATCGAAATCATAAGAATTGAAAGACTCATATGCATATTTGATCAGGTCTTCCTCAGATCCCTTGGCGTATCCTTTGCCTGCAGCACAGTCGTCAATGATCTTCTCTATCTGTTCATCGATAAGATCAGTCTTAAATGCGACTTCGACCGAATTCTCCCCATACTTGAACTCTGAAGTGTCAAAGCGCTCCTGATTTACAAACCTGAAGTAGTCATCCTGGGCTCTTGCAGGTCCTAATTCTTTTACGGTAGTCTCAGCGGTACTTTCTGTCGGTACCACTACAGTGCCGCACCCCGTAATAAGCGGCACAGACATAGCAGTAGCAAGCACTATTGCTGCAACTTTTTTCATACTCCTGTCTCCCCTTTTGTTTGTTATTTGCACCATAATCTTACAGAAACAACCTTAACGGACAATCCTTCTAACCTTAACTTAACCTTAAACAGCTCTAAGCAGGGCTCCCCTGACCGGAATGCCCTGAAACATTCTGATTGTATGCTTCGGATGTATTGTTTATATATTAATTCCCTTAATTCTTTCTTAAATACATTCCTACTATTTAAATTCAGGTTTTTGGCATGATATAATTCGGCTTAGAATCCCACTAAAATGGAATAAGGATGGGTATGGAACAATGGCAGACAAGAATAAGAGAAACAAGAGGTACCAGTTACCTAAGAACCGTATCGTAATCCCCTTGATCATTTACATTCTGGTGTTTATGTTCGCCAGTGCGGTAATCTCATTGTCAGGCGATCTTATCGCGACATATGCTACCAAGATCAAGGCTCTCACTGAGGTCGAGAACACTGCAAAGCTTGCAAAGCTCTATAATGACGCGCCTGCTGACGGACTTGATATGGTGTTCGATGACATCAACAAGTCAGGCTACAAAGTCTTCGTCACAGACAGCGATCTCAACGTCATCCGCAATGACGAGAGCACGGGAGAGATAACGGCCGAGCTTATCAAGGATAAGAACGACGAGAAAGAGCACAAGTCTATATTTGCGCTTCTGCCTACGAGCAACCTCAAGGAGAATGAATTCGGCTTTTTCAGCAATGCTTACGCTGAATCAATGACCGAGAACTTCTTCCTGTTCCCAGACAAGAACGATCCGTATCTTAATGTTGACGATACCATCATCACTCCTAACATGATGAACATTATCTCAGGAGCGTTAAATAACAAGATCGGCGTCAACTCCGAGTACGAATACTGGACTGCCTATAATGTCAGGAACAACACCGAGATAATCGCGTTCAAGACTAAGCTCTATTTCACATACAGCGACTTTGCTTTCTGCATCCTTTATGAACTGGTAAGCTACATCCTTATAAGCCTTATCTTCATTCTCCTTGTCGTTACGCTGATAAGGACTCACAGAAGCAACAGGCAGATGAGAAACCTCGTCTTAAGAGACAACATCACAGGCAACCGCAACTGGTTCTGGTTTGCCATGAAGAGCAAAGAGATCCTGAGGAAGCGCAAAGCCGGAGTCAATTATGCAGTCGTAAGCCTTATTTTCGTAAGGTATCGTAATTACGTGCTCTGTCATTCCGTTGACCAGGGCGAACAGACACTCCGCGTTGTCTGGCAGAATATCTGCGCTTTCTTAGACAAGAACGAGATCTGCTCCCACGGCACAATCAACAACTTCCAGATCCTCTTGAAAGCAAACACCGAGGATGAAGCCAGAAAAAGACTCGAGCGCATCATCAAGAGCCTTGAGGCGATAGGTGTTGATCACGACTTCAACTTCCAGGCAGGCGTTTTCATGATCCCTTCCAATGTCAGGAAGAACGCTGACATCGATCTTCTCTACAACAACGCATCCGCAGCGAGAATGACGCTTGAGAATACCGAAGATTCAGGCATCGCATTCTTCGACGACAAGCTCGTTGAGGATGAGAAGTGGATCGATTTTGTAACTGAGCACCAGAAGGAAGGACTCGAAAAGGAGGAATTCAAGGTCTATTACCAGCCCAAGTACGATCCCCGTACAAACGAGCATCTCGGCACAGAAGCCCTTATCAGATGGGTTTCTGAGGACATGGGATTCGTACCGCCCGGAAAGTTCATTCCTATTTTCGAGAACAGCGGATTCATTACTGAGATCGACCACTACATGCTCGAGCATGTTGCCAGAGACCAGAGAAAATGGCTCGACGAAGGCAGGAAGTGCGTACCTGTTTCCGTTAATGTCTCCCGCGCGCATTTCGCTGAGATCAATCTTGCAGACCAGATCAGGAACATCATTGACAAGGAAGGCACGCCTCATGAACTGATCGAGATCGAGCTTACCGAAAGCGCATTCTTCGATGACAAAAAGCTCATGCTCTATACCATCAACAAGCTTAAGAAATACGGCTTCCTCGTATCCATGGACGACTTCGGTTCAGGATACTCTTCCCTTAATTCCCTTAAGGATATGCCTCTTAACATCTTAAAGCTCGACGCAGGGTTCTTCAGAGGCGAGAAGGACAACGAGAGGGCCGAGATCGTTGTATCCGAGATCTTACACTTAGCAAAGAAGCTCGACATGACAACTGTCGCAGAAGGCGTTGATGAGCAGCATCAGGTTGATTTCCTTGCAGCAGAAGGCTGCAACATGATCCAGGGCTACTACTATTCAAAGCCGATGCCCAAGGAAGAATATGAGGCCAAGATGGGCTTGCCCGCACAGGTCGTAAGAGAAGAAGCAAAAGTCGAAGAACAGGCGGTGGAAGAGGCCGTTGAACAGGCACAAGAAGCGGCCGTTGAACAGACGTCAGAGACAGCTCCTGAACAGACGTCAGAGGCAGCCGGTGAGCAGGCCGGAGAGCCCGTAATTGCTGAGTCTTCAGCTCCTGCCATCACCATGAGACGTCTGGAAGAAAAGGACGCTGAGGAAGTGTCAGAGCTCATCCGCACAACGATCAGTATCTCCAATAAGAAGGATTATCCTGAAGACATCATGGACCAGCTGATCGCCATTGAGACTCCCGAACACGTTCTGGAAAGGGCTTCATGGACTCACTTCTATGTTGCTGAATCTGAGGGCAAGATAATCGGCTGCGGCGCGATCGGACCCTACTGGGGCAAAGAAGACGAGAGCTCACTCTTCACGATCTTTGTAAATCCTGATTATCAGGGCAAGGGCATCGGAAGAAAGATCATCGATACACTCGAGAAGGATGAGTTCTTCACAAGAGCCAAACGTATTGAGATCCCTGCTTCCATCACAGGTGTCCCCTTCTATCTCAAGATGGGTTACAACTACAAAAACGGCATAACGGAGCCGGATGAAGAACACATCATCAGGATGGAAAAATACAGCTAAAACTTAAAAGCTCCCGCCATTAAGACGGGAGCTTATTTTTTCTATTGATTACAGTGACATCAATATTGCCCTGCACGGCGCTCCATCCGAGCCTCCGAGATTAAGAGGCGCTGAATTAAGCAGATAAACTCCTTCATCCACTTCTGAGAGCCTGATACCTTCTAACAGTACGATCTCCGCACCGAGCATCGTAAGATGCACTTCCATAGGTGCTTCGAGAGGTCCAACGGTCTGTGATTCATTGCCGAAGAGCTTGATCTTATTGTCTGCGAAGACCTTTGCGGCCTCCTCGGTCATGGTTGCTGCTCCCTTTACGAGGATCCTGGCATTGCAGTCGTTTCCGGCCTCTTTTGCAGCCTCATTAGCCTTATCCATTATCTTCTGCGCGTCTTCAGCAGTGATATCGCCCTCATGAGCTGCTACGAAGCAATAACCCACAAACTTATCGATATCGACCTGGTCGACAGTCTTGCCGTCTTTTATAAAGTGGAAAGGAGCATCGACATGGGTTCCGTTGTGAGCACACATGTTGAATGCGGTCAGATTGCAGATCTTGCCCTCGTTTATGCTCAGAAGGACCTGCCTCTCGGGAGAAGGATCTCCCGGATAGACTGCACAGCCGAAAACTTCCTGTGAGATGTCGTAGATCTTCATGTTTGTCTCCTCATTTTATTGCTTTTTAGCCGTGTAACAATGTTACATTGCGTCAACTGCAAAGCTTTTACGCTTCACCGTCTTTTTTGACCAGATCCAGCAGTTCTTTGTTTTTTTCGAGCAGATCATAGACCGCATCCTCTGATAAGACACCTCTTTTGAGGTCTTTGGGGAGCTTTCCCTGCCCGTCGAGCCTGAAGTCAGCCTTCCAGTCTTTACCTGTGTAATAGGCTTCGAGTTTTTGGATATCAGGCTGGAGGGATTCTAATTCGGAGAGATTCTTTTCGAGCTCTGCCATAACGGATGAAGCACGGTCCAATATCTCTTCCATCTGACTGATACGTTCTATTGCACGCTGTTCTTTCATATAGCCACCTTATAAATGTCTGGTGCCAGATCCGGCCTGACAACCATACTTTACAGCGAAAAGATAAATCCCGCCAGCGGCGACATGAAGATCATGAGCACAGAAAAGCAGAAGGAATTGACCGACATGAGCGTAGCTCTCTGCTCAGCAGGCACCATCTGATTCAGAGCGATATCAGATCTGATCTGGATCAGGTCGTCTGCAAACGCTGTAAGGAACCCTCCGAGTGTCATAACATACCATATGCCTGTAAACTCGCTCACAAGCCCTATGAGCGCGAGTGAGATGCAGAAGATAAACAACCTGCCAAGCGTCGTCTTCTTAACCCTGCGCGAAGCCAGAGCGCCTAAAATGCCTCCCATCGACATGATGAAGAGCAAAGGTCCCAGCGTCCAGTCAGGAATGCCGGTCATAGGGAGCTTGGCCTGCAGGAAGAATAACAGCAGCACATCGATGCCGCCGACGAGCGCATTTCTGAAGATGAGCCCTGCGACCTTCTTATTGCCCTTAAGAAAGCTAAGACTCCCCTTATAAACATCACTGATCCTTTTGCCGAGCGAATCACCGGTCTTTTTCAGGATAACCATGTTCTCCTTTAAGAAGAGGAGCGCTATGAAGTTTACAGCTGATATTCCAAGCGATAAGATCTGTGCATTTCTGTTGCCCATCATTACGGCGAGGCCCGCGCAGAGCGTCGCAAGGCCGTTGGATATCCTGTAGATCATGGTCTGGGTCGATACGAACCTGTCGTACTTGTTCTGCTGCCCTTCCTCTGACAGCGAATCATAAGCTATAGCACTGTCGCTTCCCGAGATGAAGTTATATGACAGCGCCGAGAAGCCGACTGATACGCACACAGCCGCAAAGCCCGGCACAAAGCCTCTTACGAGCGCCGAGAACATCGACATGATGCAGCTTAGAAGAAGACTCTTCTTCCTTCCGAAGACGTCTGCAAACATGCCTGACGGGATCTCAGCCATAAGGCTTACGATATGGAACACCGTCTCCGCAAATCCCACCTGGATAAGCGAATAGCCGTCAGACACGAGAAGCAGTACCCATGCGGCGCCCGCGATGTGAATGTTGAATAAAAAGTTCGATATGTAAAGCAGTCCCAACTGCCTTTTGATGTTTGTTTTCGACATAAATAAAAACTCCTTTGATCAGTCTTTGAACAAAGGAGAAGTCATCGATTTACAGTTGAAATTCAGGGTTTATTTCCTATAAACAGGCAGACTTCTCCCATAGGACGCCTTTACGGAACCAAACATAAGATGAATGTTGGTTGTTATCCAATGCATATGAGAGCTGCCTTTCTTAAGATTTTTCAGGTGAAATATAACACATCAGCTTTTTGCTGGCAATAGATATGTTTTGCACCTCGCACTATCGCAAACGGCGAAAAAATCATCATTTGCGACAGAAAAACGCCATTTTCTATCGCAAAGCACCCCAAAAACAGGCATATGCGATAGTCAGGAACACTTACCAGCTTGTCTCAGTGTGCTCTGCCAGAACAGACCCCTCGTAGCGGAACTTCATCGTGAAGAATCCGGAGTCCTTCATGGAGCCGAAAAGATAGTCGAACATGATCTTATCGCCTTCCCAGACCGGGAGATCACAAATGTCAGACAAAGGCACCCAGCAAAGCTCGCCTTCGTCACAAGCCCCTTCAGGGAGCTCAAAATCATCTGCAACTGATGCCGTGAACACATGCATATATTCAGTCGGATATTCGGATGAGATGAAAGTTATAAGTCCCCTGTAAGAGAAGTTTTCGAGCTCACCGGAAGAAATGGAAGCCTCTTCGGAAAGCTCGCGCAGAACGCATTCTTCTGCGGTCTCATCAGACTCGAAATGGCCGCCTATACCAAGATACTTATCAAGGTTCATGTCGCCTTTTCTGGTCTTGCGGATAAAGAGGCAGTCACTGCCCCTTGTGATGTAGATCAATGTTGTGAGATTTTCTACGCGCATGGCAGAATTATATATTAATATTCTGCTTTAGTCTCGCCGTAATCGATGGAATATTCGCCCTCAGCAAGTGCGATATTGAAGTTTACGCGGTAAATGATATAGGAAGATACGTCGACCTTAAACGTCTCGCAAAGTGCACACCACTTGTCAGCGAGGTTAACGATGACGCTCTCACGGTGCATGGGCGGGAAAGGTGTAACGGGGAACATATGCTTTGAGATGATATCTTTCTCAAGATCGTTAATGTTAAAATCTCTCTCAGCGTTCTTTCTTGCAGTAGTGGGATGTGTGAATCCGTGAACTCTTCTGCCCGGAACAGTCTTGTCATGCCAGTCGTAAAGGAAATAATCGTGAAGGAGCGCGCCCCTTACAAGGCTGTCCTTATCGATGCTGATCTTAAGTGTTCTCTCGAGGAAGTGCGCCATAAGGAGACTGAACTTGGCAACTGACAGGCAGTGCTCAAAAACCGTAGTCTCTCCGTGCTGTGTAAATGTCTTCAAAACCTGCGCTTCAGGGCTCAAGATGATATCTTTGCCGCGGGTAAATAATTCCTTCGCAAGTTTATATTCAGTTATGCGCTTTGCAAAATGTAATGCCAATCAATACCTCTTCCTATTTGACAATGTCAAAGAGAAATTTTCACACCTTGATAAGTATAACGCAAAGATTTGATTTTTACCCTATAGATTTCGTAACATTTTTATGTCCTGATGCTTGGAAAAGTGAGGCAAAATGCGAGTTCTCTAAAATCCTTTTGCGAGGCTTAAAAAAGGGAGTATTTTCGCACGTGGTTGAGCCGAAAACGGCGTTTTGAACGGCGGAATGAACGGCACTGCCGCATGTTTTGCCGCATGTTTGGGCTAAAAACGGCGTTTTGAACGGCGGAACGAACGGCGCTGCCGCATGTTTTGCCGCATATTTGGGCTAAAAACGGCGTTTTGAACGGCAGAATGAACGGCACTGCCGCATGTTTTGCCGCATATCAGGCGGAATTCCAGGCGGCGCCTAGAGTTTAGCCTGAAGTTTGGGCTTAAAACGTTCATTCTCCAGGCGGAATTCCAGGCGGCGCCTGATGTTTTGCCTGAAGTTCGGGCTTAAAACGGTCATTTTCCAGGCGGAATTCCAGGCGGCGCCTAGAGTTTAGCCTAGAGTTTGGCTCTTAAACGGCGTTTTGAACGGCAGAATGAACGGCACTGCCGCATGTTTTGCCGCATGCCGCCGTGATTTACTTAAAATACGACTTCTTAACCTTGAGATCCCACCAGATCTTCCAGGTGTCGGTAAACATCTTCCAGACGTCTTTGAACTTGATCCTTCCGAAAGACTGGCCCCTTGTAAAGTTAAGCTCGACCGGCATCTCGATAAGCTTTGCCTTCTGCCTGGAGGCAAGCGCGAGAAGCTCGATGTCAAAAGCATAGCCGTCGATCTTGCGTAAGGGTGCGATCTCCCTGATAAGAGAGCCTTTGTAAAGCTTTAGGCCGGTCTGTGTATCGTGACACTTAAGGCCGAACAGGACCTTCAGCATGATGTAATAGCAAACCGAGAAGACCTTGCGCGCGAAAGGGTATTCGAGCTTGGAATCCTTGTGCATCTTGGAGCCGATAACGATGTCTGCACCGGTGGCATTCATCTCTTCAAAATACATCTTTATGAAGTCGGGCGAGAGGTCTAAGTCAGCGTCGATGAAGCCGACGATGTCGCCCTTGCTGTTTGAGGCGCCCCATGAGACAGCGCCGCCCTTGCCGCGGTTTACATCGTATCCGAAGTCCTTAATGAACGGATTGTCCGCAGCCGCACGCGCTACTTCCGCGCCGGCATTGTCACTGCTGCCATCGTTGATGGCGATGATCTCATAGTCTGACGTAAACGCCTTAAGCGCCTTGTCGATTGTCATGAGATTATCGTAAATGTGTTCGCCTTCGTTATAGGCAGGCACGACGATGCTGAGCATAATTATCCTTCGTTTTCAAAATTTTTGCTGTGGCAGCTGATCAGAAACGTCCGCCGCCGCCACCGGAGAAGCCGCCTCCGCCGCCGCCGGAGAAACCGCCTCCGCCACCGCCGGAGAAGCCGCCACCACCGCCGCCGGAACTTGAAGACTCGTGGTGGATTACCTTCTTGCTTACAAAGTTGTCAGCCTTGGCCACAACATTGGAGCCCGGTATGGAATAGGTGCCGATCGCAGGAAGCTTGTCGAGTCTCCTTCTCGGAGTAGCAACAAACATTGAGAGAAGGGACATTCCGATAGGGATGATGATCGTAAAGAAAACGATCGCTGCATAACTCTGATAGGAGTAATTGTTCAGGGCTTGGGTGATGCCTTCGACAGCTGTGCCATACTCACCTCTTCCGAGCTCTAAGAGATATCTTCTGAAGAGTGAATAGCACTCATCGTCAGATACTGCGAAGTGTGCGGTTCCGTATGTGTAGAGCCAGAAGAATCTTCCGCCCTGGTAATCCAATGTAACGTCGATAAGGATGCAGACGCCTGAGTTGTTCTGAAGAGGTACCGTCTTAACGCTCTTCATGTAGTAGTCTTCGGCAAATCTCTTCTCGTCATCGTCGGAATTGGAGTAGCCCTTACCCTTATTCTTTGTTGTGACGATAACTACGTTGATGTCTTTCTCCTTGGAGAGCTTTTTCGCTGCATCTTCGATATTATCGATCTCTTCACTCGTGAAAAGATCTGCGTCATCTACGACCTTAACGGTCTTCTTAGGTGACAGGTTCATGAAGATGTAGAAAACAACGCTTGCAATGATGATGCAGATAAGCGCGATTCCGACACCTATCGAAGCACCGTTGAGCTCAGATAATACAGAGAGCTTCGGGCCCTTGCCCTGATTCTGATTCAGTTCGTTAAATTCAACGTTTTCGCTCATCCCCAGAACCCCCTCATGATAATGCCCAGGATAAATCTTGTGATTACTGCAAGAATACCCAGAACGATAAAGAAGAACATCATCTTCTTAACAGGGCTTACCGGTACTTCTCCGGCAACTTCACCTGTCTGGCCGTTCATTGCAAAGTAGTAATACTTATTGCGGTATTTATATGACAGGAACCAGATAGGGAGCAGCGCATAGTTTGCTTCCATTGAATCGATCCTGCTTAGATTCTTCTTTATCCTGAACCTGTCGAAATTGCCCTTCAAAGAATCCTTCAGAGCAGTGTCGATACCGCTGATGCCGCGCTTTGTGGCACGTGCAGCGAGATCTTGAGGTGACTGGTCGTATCTGTCCGCATAAAATCCCGGAAGATATCTGTAATCGTAAGGAATAAGGGCATTGAAATCGAAAGGCTCTATTGCTTCCATCAGAGCATCGTCGATCCTCGTCTCACCGTCGAGCGGGACATGAGTCCAGTTAAGTTCGCCCTTTCTTGTAAAATCGAATGTCTCGATGATCTCGTCATCGCCTCTGTATCTGATCTTATCGCCCGTTCCGCTCGCGTCGATCGTAGCCTTGATATTGAAGAGCCAGAACGGCACGTAAAGGCCGGTCATCTTCTCAACATTCTTCTTGGAGACAAATCCGAACGGTGTCCACTTACCCTTTCCGGCCCACTTGATGAAAGCTTCTTCAGCGGACTTTCTGGAATACTTGAAAGGGATCATGTACTGGGGCTGGAACTGCTCTGTAAGTCTCTTTCCCACAAGTGCGGGAGAGCCGCAGAAAGCGCAGAATGTCGCAGCAGTATGTGAATCTGTTACGATCTTTGCACCGCATGCATTACAGACGAATTCGGTCTGTTCAGGGGCCGCTTCCTGTGCTGCCTGGGGCTGTCCCTGTGCGGCCTGCTCTGCCTGCTGCTGTGCGGCATTTGCCTGAGCTGCTTCCAGCGAAGGATCGGTGGGCTCGGCAGGTTTTGCCTCGAGCTCATCTACTGTGATCGTGTTAAGAGAAGCAGGATCAAAAGAAGCTCCGCAGCTGGGACACTCAAGCTTCTGGGTGTCGGCGTTAAGTGTGAGATTGGACCCGCAATTCGGGCATTTGATTGTATCAGCCATACTACTATCCCTCCTGATTAATCAGTATATCACAAACTTATTGTCATTTATCAGGCGTCGGTCTCCAGCAGCGCCTTCATTGTCTTCGCGTGGCTCTTGACCGAGTGCGGATATTCGATCTCTTTATACTCCTGCCCTTTGCGCTTGCAGACAGTCTCAACGAAGTTATCTGCGAGCCTGGGATTCTTAAGGAGCACCGGGCCTATA